>JALHNI010000078.1 GCA_022843605.1 Bryobacter sp. | reverse complement strand
TCGAGCACTTCGCCCGAGACCGGATCGAGAACATGCCGTTGATGGTGAAATCGCGTCGGGCGGCGTCAGCTTCGGGCGAGCGTTCAAAGACGACCCCATCGGGCCGGCGTCCGTCGGTGTAGGCCTGGTCGCTCCGAAAAGTAGCGACCTCGATGCTCTCCACCAACACCACGCCGAAGTGGGCACCGACCAGTTGGGCGTCCGGATAGAGCGCGAGCACCTCATCGGGACGCGCGCTGGTGGCGATGTCGTAGTCCTTGGGCTCGTGGCCGAGCAGCAGGTCCCGCACGCATCCGCCCACCCAAAAGGCGGCGTGGCCAGCGGCGCGCAGCCGCTCGACGATTTGCCCGGCCATCTTCTTCTGTTGCATACCCGGCATCCTCTGTAGAATACAAAGTGCGGCCTTCGCCGCGCGCGTATGATCCAAAACCACCATGGCAACTGACGGCCAACCACGTGCGAGCGTGGCCGCGAATACCGCCAAGGTCGTAGTCGCTACCACGGTCGCCCTTTCCTTTATCAGCTTCTGGCGCGGAGCCTCAATCGTCCTCAGCGATCTCGCCTCGACGATGTTCTACCTCGGCGGCATCGTTGAGACGTCGATAGGCCCTTCAGCACCCTGGTTCATTTTTGGCGTTCTGCTCTTCGGGTTCGCTTTACGCAGCGTCTACATGGAAAGCTGCTCGATGTTTGTCCGGGGCGGCGCGTACGTGGTGGTGCGCGACAGCATGGGTCCCGCGATGGCCAAGTTCTCGGTGTCGGCGCTGGTGGTGGACTACATGCTCACCGGGCCGATCAGTTCGGTATCGGCCGGACAGTACTTAGCCGGCCTGATCAACGAGGTGGGTGAGAAACTCGGACAGCATTCGCTGCACGTGAACCCCAACCACTTCGCCATGTTCTTCGGCCTGGCGGTGACGGCGTACTTCTGGCGCAGCAACATCCGTGGCGTCCTTGAGTCAAGCGGCCATGCGCTGCACATCATGCAGATCACCACGGTGATGGTCGTGATCCTGCTGATCTGGTGTGTGGTGACGATGATCACCAAGGGAAACGTCTCATTGCCCCCCGCACCGATTCCCAGGAACCTGAGGCTGACGGAGGAGACCTTCGGCTGGCTGCATGGGTTCCATTTCCTCACCAGCCTTTCCGTGGTGGCGGTGGTGGTTGCATTTGGCCACAGCCTACTGGCGATGTCCGGCTTTGAGACGCTGGCGCAAATCTACCGGGAATTGGCATCGCCCAAGCTCAAGAACCTGAAGATCGCAGCCAACATTATCTGCATATACGCACTGGTGGCAACCGGCTTCCTGACATTGTTTACCTTCATGCTGATTCCGGATGGGGTCCGGCAGCAGTACCGCGACAATCTATTGGGTGGGCTCACCAACTATCTGATCGGGCCGCCGATCCTGACGTTCGCCTTGCATGTCTTCGTGGTGGTGGTGGGTACGCTGATCCTTTCGGGCGCGGTGAACAGTTCCATCATGGGCGCCAAGGGAGTCTTCAGCCGGGTGGCGGAGGATGGCATTCTCCTCGAGTGGTTCCGCAAACCGCACCACAAGTTCGGCACGCCGCACAACATCATCAACCTGATTGTCGTTCTGCAGATGCTCACCATCTTCTTCAGCAACGGCGATGTGATCCTGCTTGGCGAGGCCTACGCCTTCGGCGTCACCTGGAGCTTCTTCCTGAAGGCGCTCGGCGTGCTGGCGTTGCGTTTCCAGCGGCACGACCAGGAGTATAAGTTCCCACTGAACCTAACGATTGGAGGCCGGGAGTATCCGATCGGACTGGCGATGGCGGTGATTGCGCTCTTCATGGTGGCACTGGCCAACCTGCTGACGAAGAAGTTGGCCACCACATACGGACTGACCACTACGCTCGTTCTGCTCGCGCTGTTTACGATCTCGGAGCGGATCAACCAACGCCGGCGCAGCCAGGGCCATGGGCTTGAGCACTTTAACCTGGAGCACGAGTCGCAGGTGCAGCAGGCCACGGTCAACGTCCGGCCAGGCTGCGTATTGGTAGCGGTGCGCGGCTACGGCCAGATGGAGCACCTGAAACGGGTGTTAGGCAAGACGAACCTGCGACGGCACGATATCGTCGTGATGAGCGTGCGCCCAATTGCGGGCTCCGGCGAGCACGAGTTATCGCAGGAACAAATCTTCACCGACTACGAGCAGGAACTCTTCAGTCACGTCGTGTCGATGGCCGAGAAAGAGGGAAAACACGTCGAGTTGTTGGTGGTGCCCGGGCTTGATCCGTTCGTCGCGATGGTGCAGACCGCAGCCCGCCTACAGTGTTCCCGTCTGGTGACGGGGGTTTCCGCCACGATGGCCTCGGACGAGTTGGCGCGCCGGATTGGCCAAGCCTGGGAGAAGCTTCCGGATCCGAAGCACGCCTTTTCGCTGGAGATCATCAAGCCGGACCGGCCGTCAAAGTTCGTCAACCTGGGTCCGCATCCACCGCGCCTGTGGCCGGAGGACGTGGACCGGGTGCACGACATCTGGCTGGAGCTTTCGGAGCGTTTGGGGCTTGGGTCGGACCTCCACCATCGCGATGTGGTGGGCGTCGCTCTGCGTCGGATGGAGCAGGATCTGCAGGGCGAAGATCGCCTCGCCATCGTGGAAGAAGTGAAGAAGGAAATGGGAAAAGTCTAGTCGACGGCCTTTTTCTTCAGCGTCTCTTCGACCTCATCGGGCGCCAGTTCACCGGCCTCCAAAGCCTCTTTCAGCAACTGCGCCGTTTTGAGCTCTTTCTTGGTGGGAGGGGCCTGCTCATGACGGAAGTCGTGGTCGTTATAGCAGGCGCGACAACGGACTTTGGCGGGTTGGTCGCCGACCAGCGAGACGATGGTGTGGTTGGTAAGGCGTTTGCACTTGATGCAAAAGTCGTCTAGGTCGTCGCCGAGGCGAAGCTCGAACATATTTGGGGAAGTATATCGGATTTAAGCCGGAATAGCGAGAGCCGGCGGGGCGATCCGCTAACATGTTGATTTTAAACGATCCCTTATCGACGATCGACAACACTGCAGCATAAGCCTTTAGGAATCAATCACTTCCAGACCTGGCGACAAAAAATCGGAATGCGGCTTGGCCCGGAGCCCTTGATTATAAGGGACTTACGATTGTGTCGGACTAAGTATGGAAGTACAAAGCAAAGGCTTTGGGCGGCAAGGCTTGCGCGTTTTGTTTAGGCGAGCGAATCGGGGACCAGGTCGCCTTCGCCGGGGGCCAGGAACAGGTTGGCCATCACGCCGTGCTGCTTGGTGTAGAGGTCATAGTAGCGGCCGCCGGCGGCGTAGAGGCTCTCGTGGTGACCGCGCTCGACAATCCGGCCGGCTTCCACGACCAGGATCTGGTCGGCGCGGCGGATCGTGGAGAGGCGGTGGGCGATCACGAACGTCGTCCGGCCCTTCATGAGGAACTCGAGGCCAGCCTGGATGAGGGCTTCGCTTTCGGAGTCGAGACTGGAGGTGGCTTCGTCGAGAATCAGAATCCGGGGATCGGCGAGGATGGCGCGGGCAATCGACACGCGCTGGCGCTGACCGCCCGAAAGCTTGACGCCGCGCTCGCCGACGATGGTGTCGTAGCCGTCGGTAAACTTCTCGGCAAATTCGTCGACACGGGCGATGCGGCAGGCTTCGAGCGCCTCTTCGCGCGTCGCGTTCGGGCGGGAGAAGACGATGTTGTCCACGATGGTGCCGTCGAACAGGAACGTCTCCTGCAGAACGACACCAATCTGGGTGCGGTAGCCGCTCAACCGAATGGTGGACAAGTCCTGACCGTCGACGGTCACGCGGCCGGACTCGGGCACGTAGAAGGCCGCGACCAAGCCGATGATCGTCGACTTGCCGGAGCCGGAAGGACCTACCAGGGCTGTCGAGGTGCCGGGACGAGAGGTAAAGCTGACGCCTTTCAGCACTTCCTTACCCTCCTCGTAGGAGAAATGCACGTCTTCAAACGTGACTAAGCCATCGATCTCGCCGATGTCGGCGGTGCGGCGCGGATCCTGGTCCTCGCGGGTCTCGCGAAGGACTTCGCGGGTGCGTTCGAGCCCGGCGATCGCCTCGGTGAGCTGGGTGCCGATGCCGACGATCTGGAAGACCGGCGCGACGAGGAAAGCCAGGAAAGCGGTAAAGGTGACGAAGCCGCCGAGGGTGAGGTCGCCGGCGAAGATCTGCCGCGCGCCGACGAACATGACGATCGCGCCGACCAGACCCATCAGCAGGGTGGCCGAGAGGCTCATTGTCGAGATCGCGGTGAGCGATTGGAGCACGTTGTTCAGCAAGCGCTCGACGCCGGCCGAGAAGTTCTTCTCCTCGCGATCCTCCGCGTGATAGCCCTTCACGACACGCACGCCGCTCAGGCTCTCGGTCAGGCGGCCATTCACTTCGGCGGTAATCTTGCCGCGCTCGCGGAAAATGGGACGGACGTGGGCGAAGGCCTTTTGCAGCACGGCGGCGTAGAGGATCACCACCGCGAGGGCGAGGCCAGTGAGCAAAGGGCTGATCCGCAGCAGAATGAACAGGGCGGCGAAGGCGGTCAGGAGTCCGCCGCAGAACTCGATCAGGCCGGTCCCCATCAGGTTCCGCAATCCTTCGACGTCGTTCATGATGCGCGAGACGAGCGTGCCGCTCTTATTGGCATCGAAGTAATTCAGCGGCAGGCGCCCCACATGGGCCTGCACTTTGCGGCGCATCTCGGCGATGAGGCGTTGGCCCTCCTTCGAGATGACCTGGGTGAGGGTGAAGGACGTGACGCCCTGGATGATCGTGGCGACGAGGACCGTAAGTGCAAGCGGCGTGAGCAGTTCCATCTGGCGCTTGCCGATGACATCATCGACGAGAAACTTGGTGGAATAAGGCAGCACGAGCCCCGCCAGACGGCCAATCACCATCAACAGCAGGCCGAAGCCCAGAATCTTCCGCCGCGGGCGGATCAGTTCGCGTATGTCGGGCCAAACGTCCCGCAGTTGCTCGCCGGTGCCCTTCTTGCTCTTGGGTTCATCGGCGCGCGAGCGCCGCGAGGTCCGCTCGCCGTTCATCCCAACAGGCTCGCGAGGTCATCGGTCTGCACGCGCAGGCCGACGTAGAAGGTGCCGAAGAGAGCGTACATGGCGCTCACCGGGTCAAAGCGCATTTCGTAAATGAGCTTCTTGAAGACGAGCGGATCGTCGGCGTAGAGGTCGACGCCCCATTCCCAATCGTCAAAGCCGATGGAGCCGGAGATGATCTGTTTGACTCCGCCCGCGTAGCGGCGGCCGATCATGCCGTGGTCGTGCATCATGTGCGCGCGTTCAGCGAAAGGGACCTGGTACCAGTTCTTGGCTTCGCCGCGGCGGCGGTCCATGGGGTAGAAGCAGACATACTTGGTGGGAGGGAACTCGGGATAGAGGCGGACGGCCATGGCCTTGCGTTGGCGGTCGAGGGTCTCTTCCATCGCGGCGTTCCACTCCGGCGTGTGCGGCGAGAGTCCTTTTTCGGTGAGTTCCTTGTAGATCTTGGCGGTGGACTCGTAGAGGCCGAGTTCGACGACGGAGAGGTACGAGGTGGTCGGCTCCAGGTAATCCGACAGGCGAAGGCGGGCGAGCGCCAGTTCGGCCTGATTGAGTCCGTCAAAGCCGGGCCGGTAGTGGATGAACATGAGGTCGGCTTTGTGGCCGAGCATCGAGAAGACGGCGGTTTGCGGATTGGCGGCCAGCCACTCGGCGGCTTCGGTGAGAATCGCGGTGCGCTCGGTGGGGGCAAGGGCTCGCCAGGCGGGTTGCCGCAGGCGCATCATCTGATGCAGAACGCTAGAGCCTTCAAGGGTAAGGGGAACGATGGGATCCACCTCTTCAGCTTACTAGGCCCGTTGCAAAAAGCGAAAGGCCCGCCTTGCGGCGGGCCTTTCTGGTTGCTGGAGAGCGACTGAAGCTAGAAGCTCAGGCGCAGACCCATGGTGATCGCGCGAGCGCCGACCTGCGGACCGCTGGGGCGGCCGAAGGCAGCGTTGCCGATGGCACCGTTCACGCCGCCGAAGCGGGTGCGGTTGAAGAGGTTGAACGCATCGGCGCGGTAGAGGAGTTCCACCGGGTTGCGATCGTTCTTGAAAAGGACCGTCCGCTTGGCGAGGCCTACGTTTTCGAAGGCTACAACCGGCTGACGGAAGTCGTCATAGTAAAGTGCCGCGTTGCCCAAGGTAAAGGCAGGAGCAGCCGTGAACGCACCGGCATTGAACCAGCGAGTATTGGGATTGTTGGGGTCCAAATCGCCGTAGTTAGCCGAGGTCCGAATCGGAACGCTGTTGTTCACGTTGGCCTTGGTGGCCGTGGAGAAGATGGCGCCATTGAGCGGGTTGCCGGGGGTCGTCACCTGAATGAGCGCGCCGGAGGCTTGGCGGGCAATGCCGCTGATGGTCCAGCCGCTGAGGAGGGCATCGGCCACAACGTTCGTCTTACTGAAGAAGCGCTTGCCGCCACCGAAGGGCAGGTCGTAGCTAAACATCAGATTGAAGACGTGAGGCTGATCGAAAGGCAGGAAGGACTTCATGTCGCTCAGGTTGTATGCATCCTGCGCGCCCACGTTGAACTGCTGCGAAAAGATCTGGCGGAAGTGCGCATTGGCCAAAGACTTCGACCAGGTGTAGTTCGCCATGATCTGCAGATTGCCGAAGCGGCGCTGCGCCTTGGCCTGCAGGGCGTCGTACCAGGTCTGGCCCTGGCCTGAATTGCGGCTCCATACGTCCAGATACTGCGGGAAGGGACGGAGCGCCTGGGCGACAGTCCGGGTGAGGGGATAGCCGGCGTAAGGCAGCCGAACGGTGCCGTTGGCCAAGGCCGCCTGTCCAGCGGGCGAAGCCAGCGTGGACTGCAGCAAACTGCCTTTCGAGAGTTGGCTGGTTTGCAGTTGGTTGATGTTGATCGTCGAGTTCAAGCCGTTGGCGCGATTGCCGACATAGCCCACGTCGAAGAGGAACTTGGCAATCTCGTGCTGAATGTTGAAGCTCCAGTTGGTCACGCGGGGAGCTTGGCCAAACTCGGGGCCGAGGAAGTCAGCGCCCTGGAAGTTCAACTGAGCCGGATCGAAATTCGGCGGAGGAGCGTAGTTCGGGCCGACGGGGATGCCGCCGTCCCAATTGAGGACCGGGTCCACGAAGTTGCCCTGAAGGGCGTTGGGAGCGGTGAAACCAGGACGGCAGCCGCAGCCACCGTTGCCGAGCGTCTGGTAGAAGATACCCCAGCCGCCGCGAAGAACGGTCTTCGAAGTCGCCTGATAGGCGAAACCAACGCGCGGTCCAATATTCGTATAGTCGGTCGGATAAGGACGAACCTTGCCCGTGCGGCCAGGGCCGTTGCCATAGAAATCCAGTGCGCCAGCAATGCCGCCCGCGCCCGGATTCGGCTTGGTGAGATTCAAGCTGCCCCAGTTGCCGCTCGGGAAGTAGAACCCGATCGGGACCTCATAGCGCATGCCGAGGTTCAGCGTCAGGCGCTGATTGACGCGCCAGTTGTCCGAGAAATAACCAGCCGTGTAGCGGTAGTTGATCTCGTCCAGGATGATGGGGAGAACGCCACGATTGGCTTCTTCGGCGGCGCCGAGCAGCAAGCTGGCGAACTCGTGTCCGCTGCCACTGCCGCTACCGGGAACGGCCGTCTGGTTGCGGCTGAAGAAGTACTGCCCATTCGAACTGGCCAAGTCGAAGCCGAAGGTCGAGAGGCGGCGGTGATCCCAGCCGAACTTGAACTCGTGCTTGCCCTTGATCCAGGTCATGCCCTGGCTGATGTGCAGGGTGTCATTGTCCTGGCCACCATTGGCGACCTTGCCGTCCTGCACGCCGTAAGGCGAGAGAGCGGCGGCGCCGCGGAAGTTGATGCGAGGCATCGCGTCGGCTTCAGCCGTCTGTCCGGGGATTCCGAGCTTCGAAGCCCAACCGGCCTGCGCCGGGTTGTCCCAAAGCTGGCGGGTGGCCGAATAGCCAACCGTGGTGTGGATGAGGAAGTTCGGCGTCAGGCTCAAGTCATGATTGAAGCGGACGTTGTAGGGCAACTGGCCGCTGAATCCCAGGCCGTTGCCGATCGGGCCGGCGAAGTTCGTCGTGTCCTGGTTACCGCCATTTTCCTTGCTCAGGAAGAAGGCCAACCGATTGTTCGGCGTGAAGGCATGGTCGAACTTCAAGCTCCAGATCTTCTGTTCAATCACGCTCTGATTGACGAAGTCGTAGTTGTTGATCGAAGCGCTACGGGTGGGATCCGGAATCAGCGGAATCAAGTTACGGGAGACGTTGCTGAAGCGCGAGGCAGGGATACGATTGCCCGGGAACGGCGTGCGCGCCCCCGCATTGGTGGTGGCGGGATCGTAGATCAGCTGGGAACCCAGACCGGAGAAGTCACCCTGCTTCATCGCCGCGGTGGGCACCGTCAGCAAGGGGAAGCTGATGTTGGCCGGCAGCAGGCGCTGCGTGTAGGTGAAGAAGAAGAACGTCTTGTCGCGACCGTCATAGACCTTCGGAATGAAGATCGGACCGCCCGCAGCGCCGCCGATTTCGTTCTGGCGTTCCTTCGGACGGAAACTGGTGGCCGGATTAACGCTGGCATTGCGGGCCCAGGCATTGGCATTCCAGATGTCGCGGCGCATATTCAGGAACGCCGTCCCGTGGTACCAGTTCGTACCGCTCTTGGTGGCGTAGGTTTCCACGCCGCCGCCGAAGCGGCCGAGTTCAGCGGCATAAGCGCCGGTGGTGAGTTTGAACTCCTGGAACATTTCCGCGGCGGGCATGTTAAACACCGTGCCGCCCGATTCCGGGATGATCAGCGACGCGCCGTCAATCTGCACTTCCTGGGCACGACCGCCCGAGCCGGAGATGCTGACCTCAGCGCCTGAGTTCACGCCAGGCATATAGGTGATGAACGAGCGCGGATTGCGAATCGCGCCGGTGAACAACGGAAGGTCGTTCATGAACTTGGGCGAAAAGCTCTGACCCACTTCGCTGGTGGACGTTTGCAGAAGCGGGGATTCGGCGGAGACTTCCACCGACTGTTGAACGTCGCCGACTTCGAGCGACAGTACAAGATCCTGCCGCTGGCCGATCAGAATTTGAATGTTGCTTCGGTTGAGTTTCTTGAAACCGGTCTTCTCTACAGTGATCGTGTAGAAATCCGCACGAAGAGAGGGGAAAGCATAGGCCCCGGTATCGTTGGTCTCGGTCTCGATTTTGAGATTCGTCGCTGCGGCAGTGGCGGTCACTTTCACACCAGGGATGCTGGCGCCATTGCTGTCCAACACGGACCCGCCCAACGACCCTGTCGAAACCTGGCTGAACGCCAGGCTGCCAGTCAACAGCGTGCCAGCAAACAACATGGTTATCTGTTTGATTGTCATTAACTTCCTCTTTAAATTTAATCTCTGGTAGCCAAGCCTATGAAAAATCATAGCCTTAGTCTCCCGAGACTCTTTCGTTTCGAGAGTCTACAATACTTCGGTTGCGATTTCTACCCTCAACACGGATGACGAACTGATTTCAATTATTATGAAGGATTCTTAACCATTGAGGACGGGCGGCAAGGCGAAAAAGCGAGTTTTTGGTGTTCAAAATCGGACAGTCTGGGCTCAGAATGGCCATTTTGCGAGGTCCGGCGGCTTCCGAAAATGGAATCTGGGCCGCTGCGGAATCCGTTCCGAGTTTCAATAGGCAAGAGGAACGTTCCGATAGGTAAAGCCCGAGACGTCCGCCGATCCCCTCGCTCGCGGGGATCGGCCTCAGGCTAAAGCCTGATCCACCATTTTTTCGCCTCACCTGAACCGAGGGATCTACAGGATTGCTTTCCCAGTACCGATTATTCAGATGTGAGAGCGAAAGCACGCAAAGGAATCGCGCTATTGGCCACCGGCGCGATGATCGTCGTTCTGGTCGGCTTTCTGGGTCTGGCGATGGACGCCGGATACCTGGCAGGAGTGAAGAGCCGCATGCAAACAGCGGCCGATACGGCCGCCATGGCCGGGGCGATGGGCACCAGCCGAGGCGAGGCCGCACCCGACGCGGCACGTTCAGTCGCGAGATTGAACGGCTTTACGCACGCCAAGAATACTGTCCAGGTCTCTGTGAACACGCCACCTCAATATGGTGACTTCCGCGGCGATGCCGAGGCCGTGGAAGTGATGATTTCCCAAAACGTCCCCACCTCCTTCTTCCGCATCTTCCACATGCCCACCGCCGAGGTGAAAGCGCGTGCTGTGGCACGGCGACGCAATCAGCGCGCGGAACTGGGGGAATAGGCCGTGGCAGGATCGCGCAGCGGTAACGCCCTTCTCGAGACGGCTCTCGCCTTCCCCGTTCTGGTCGTGATGGTGATGGGCGTCATTGACTACGGCCGCATCTTTTCCACGAACCTGATTGCCGGGAACGCGGCGCGGGCCGGAGCCCAGGTCGTCATTCTGAATCCGGAGAGATTTCAAGGCACAGACATGGGCGCCAGCGTCCGGGACCTCGAGGCAGCGATCGAGAGCCAGGATCCCCAGCAGCGAAAGAAAGTGGTGGTGGATCGCTTCTCGGAGTGCCCGAATCTGGAACTCGAACAACCCTACCCGGCCAACTGTCCCGGCGCAGCCAGCTACTTGCGGGTCCGGGTGATCCTGCCGCTCGAACCTACATTTCGTTACCCGACCGGCGCATTTCCAGCCCAGGTGGCGGAATCCGCGGTGGTGAGGATCAACTAGCGATGCGCAACCACCGGAAAGGCAGCGGCATCCTGGAGGTCGCACTGGTCTTGCCGGTGCTCATGATTACGCTGTTGGCGATCGCCGACCTCGGCCGCTACGTCTATGCGACTAACCTGATGCCGTATCTGGCTCGCGAGGGCGCTCGTTGGGCATCACTCCAAGGCAACCGCCCGGTCCGCAAACCGGGATCCGTCGACGTTTCGCAATATGTCCGCTCGTTGGCTGCGGGTCTGCCGGAGGACGCCGTCCGGGTGGAGACCAGCATTGAACCGCAACTCGTCGGAGTGAAGGTGACTTGGATCTTTCAGCCAGTTCTGAATGTCTTTGGCGGACCGATTACAGTGCAGGGTCGCGCCTCCATGCGGCGCGCGATTCCCGACTAACCCGCTCGCCGGAGTTTCCCGAACAGCGCTCCCCAACCTGAGCTTTCATCCACCGGATCTCCGCCATTCACCAGCGCGGTCGCCAGTTGCCTGAAGGATTTACCCAGGCCGGAATCACGGTCCACGGCGGTGCCAGCCAGCACCGCTCGCCGCACGGCGGCGTAGTCGTTTGGCAGGTGAAACACCACCGGCCGGCCGACGAACTCCTCCACCTCGCGGGTGGACAGTTCCTGGCGCAAGTAGCGGTTCAGCACCAACTTGACGCGATCCTGGGAGACGCCGCAGTCCGCCAGTTCCCCCAAGCGGCGCGGAGCTAGTTCAAGTGACAGCAACTCCTGCGTGGAAACCAGATGAACGGCGCGCGACCGAAGCACCACCTCGGCGGTGGCTTCGTTGACCAGTTCCGGCAAATCGGCAAGGACGACGTCATAGCTCGGAGCCATGGCTTCCAGCAGGCCATGAAAGTCGCTCCAATCGGGCAGACGCTCCATGCGCGTCCGGCTCGAGAGCAGAAAATCGACATCGTGCAAGGTCGTGACATTCTGGGAAATCCGGTGAGAATCCTGGGACCGCACCGCTCCGAGCGCACTCTGCATCGAGCCCGCGGGAGCGGCCTTCAGCATCAAGGACATAACACCGCTGCGCAGGTCGCATTCCAGCACCAGCACGCGCTTGCCCATGCGGGCCAACTCGAGTGCCGTCTGTACCACCACCGTGGAGCAGCCGCAGCCGGCCTTAGCCGGCAGGAAGCTCCACAGATTCTCGTAGCCCTCTCCGCTGGCGCGCCGAACGGCACGGCTGACGGCTTCATTGAGGTGATGCAGTTCCGGCGTGAGAGACACATAGCCGCCTAAGCCGGTTGCATCCAGATTGACGTTCTCAGGCGGGTCGACACCAATTAAGGCGGCACGCGGCCATTGTCCTCGCACATCGTGCAGGAACTCCAGCGCCAATTGCGGATCGGCAAGGTCTACGAGGACCACCTGGGGATCAGCTACGCGCACGAGACGCTGCATTTCGGTCACGCTAGGATAGTGACCCATCGCCGTGTGGATCATGAGCGTGCCACTCTCCGCGGCAACGGCTTGCAAGAGCCGCCGGCGAGGCTCGCTCGCGAGAATGAGTACTGTCGTCAACACCCTATACGACCTATCGGCCAGGGTAGCCTGAACTAGAGTTTCGTCTTCTTGGCCTGCTGAAACACTTTCCTAAGCCCCCGAATCGCCACGTCCACTTCCCGCTCGGACAGGATGTAGGGCGGCAGAAAACGAAGGACTGTATCATGCGTGCAATTAAAGAGCAATCCGTGGGCCATCCCGTCGGTCACCATCTGCTTGCCAGGACGGTCGAGTTCCACGCCGATCATCAAGCCCGCACCGCGCACTTCCTTCACGAAGCTGAACTTCTTGCCGAGTTCGCGTAGCTCCGCACGGAAGTACTCGCCGACGCGGTTGATCTGCGGCAGCAGATCGTCCAACATCTCGTAGAACTCAAGCGCCACGCGGCAAGCCAGTGCACCGCCCCCAAACGTAGTCCCGTGCATGCCGGGGGCGATCGACGCGGCGGCCCGTTCGTTCGACATTGCGAAGCCTAACGGCAAACCGCAAGCCACCGGCTTCGCCGCCACCATGATGTCCGGCATGATCACCGGCGAATGCAGGTGGTAAGAATAGTGGACGCCCGGACGTCCGACGCCGCTCTGGATCTCGTCGCACACCAGGAGCGCGTTGTAACGGTCGGCTAGTTCGCGCGCCTTCTGGAAGAACCGGGTGCAAATCGGGTTGATGCCGCCTTCGCCCTGGATGCCCTCAATGAAGATGCCGCAGGTTCGTTCGCTGAACGCCGCTTCAAGGGCGGCATCGTCGCGACGGGGCACGAACTTGACGCCGGGCATCAGGGGTTCAAAGTCGTGGCGGTATTTTGGCTGCCCAGTAAGCGAGAGCGCCCCAACAGTGCGCCCGTGGAACGATTCGTCAAGCGCGATGATCTCGAACTTTTCGGGCGAAATCTTCTTGCCGTGCGCCTTGCACATCTTGATGGCGGCCTCGACAGCCTCCGTGCCCGAGTTACAGAAGAACGCGCGCTGCAAGCCCGATGTTTCACAGAGCTTCTTGGCAAGCAAGCCCTGATAGCGGTGGAAGTAGAGGTTCGAGGAGTGGATCAGCAAAGCCGACTGCTCCTTGATCACCTTCATAATGCGGGGGTGGGCGTGCCCCAGGGCATTGACGCCAATGCCGGAGATCAGGTCCAGATACTTCTTGCCATCCAAGTCATAGAGATAGCAGCCCTTACCGCGATCGAGCACCAGGGGATAGCGTCCGTAATTCTGCAGGACGTATTGTTTCTCGCGTTCGATGACCTGCTGCGCTTCAGTCAATGCCGGGTCGGCGGCCAGAACGGGGGGCTCTTCGAGGATGGTCTCCATCCCTCAATGATAACGAACCTATTGAATGAAGCCCAACTGCCGGAGGGTGGCTGCCGGTTCCTCGGCGTCGAAGCGCCGCATTTGTGCCTTGGCCCGGCCGCGCTCGAGCGCGACGGCAAAGGGCGGATCGCCGAAGGGGAACACCTTCTTCAGTTCCTTGATGTCATTCGAAACGACGCCCTTGAGCTTGGTGGTATCCATGAACTGCTGCCCATACTGCGGTAGCACGGTGGGAATGCCGATCACTTTGTCCGTAAGCCAGGTATGCTTTGACATCTCCTTCGCTGCGTCATTGCAGTGCGAACACATCGGATCGAAGAAATAGAGCAGGACCTTGCCCTCTCGCAGGGAGACGGCTTGGCCGTTGACCATCGCGGTCTCAGGCGCTTGAACACCGGTCTCGCCGCGGAGCACCATGATGTAAGACCCCACCGAGAAAAGCGTGACGACGCCCAGAATGATGGCGGCCGGGCGCAGGCCCGTCGAGGGCTTCGCCCACCAGCCGGCGATCGCCGCCGCAACCAGCATCGCGCCGTCGCTCCAGAAGAACTCCGGGTTAATCGCTCGCTTCAAACCAGGGAAGCAGCTGCAATCCATGCCTTTCAGCGCCGTATAGTTCCAGCCGACATAGCCCATAAAGCCCAGTAGCATGACGCCCGAGAGCCAGGCACCCCAGCGCCGAAAGCGGGGAATCAGCAGGAGCAAGCCGGAAAAAATCTCGCCGGTGGCCAAAGCGACGGTGAACGGTTCCGAGAGCACCGCCGGCACCTTCATGTTCGTGATGATCGTTGCCCAGGTGAGCGGATCCAGGCTTTTCCAGATTCCCGCCCCCAGGAAGAAAATCCCCAACGCCAGCGCCGCCACCCACGCCGCCACGTTCTTCGCCGGGGAGAGGCTCTCGCCCAGGTCGCGCGTTTGCGGGTATGCCATACTTTCAGCCATGATTCCCATTCTAGTGCCTCTTTTGCTGGCGTTCACCGCGCTAGCTAGCGCTCAGATCGCGGACCTCGTCGTCGAAAACGCGGTGATCTATACTGTGGACGCCAAGCAACCGAAAGCGGTAGCTCTCGCCGTCAAGGACGGCAAATTCATTTTCGTGGGCCAGAAGATCGCCCCCAACCTGATCGGCCCTCAGACGCAACGCATTGATGCCAAAGGCAGTACCGTCATTCCCGGCCTGATCGACTCGCACACACACCTCCGTGGCCTTGGCGATTTGCTCACCTCCAACGACTTCCGGAGATTCAAGTCCCCAGCCGAAATCGCCCTTTCGCTTAAGCAGAAAGCTGATACCGCGCCCAACACCACCTGGATCACCGGACGGAATTGGGACCAAGCCAATTGGGGCGATCGCATGCCCAGCAAAGCCGATCTGGATGCCGTGATCCCGAATCACCCGGTCTTCCTGCGCCGCGTCGATGGCCACGCCGCCTGGGTCAACACCCGAGCCCTGACCCTCGCCAAAGTCACCCGCGACACGCCCGACCCTCCCGGCGGCCAAATCCAGCGCGACGCCAAAGGCGACCCCACGGGTATCCTCGTTGACCGTGCGATCGGTCTGGTGGCCCGCCAAGTTCCGGCAGCGACGGCCACGCAAGTGGAGGCGTCCCTGGCCCGCGCCGCCCAGGAATGCGCTCGGCTCGGCATCACCGGCATTCACGACGCCGGCATCGATCGCCTATCCGTCGAAGCCTACCGGCGGCTCGCCGCGCAGAAGAAGCTTCCCGTCCGCGTCTACGCCATGATCGGCGGTGCGGGCGACCTCTGGGAGGAGTTCCGCAAACAAGGCCCCGTCATCGACGATCGCTTCAGCGTCCGGGCCATCAAGCTCGTCTCGGACGGCGCGATGGGCTCCCGCGGCGCTGCTTTCTGGCAACCTTACACCGACGACAAGGCAAACTCCGGCCTGCTGATTCTCTCGAAAGCCCAGATCGCGGAAACGTCGAAGCAGGCGCTCGATGCCGGCTTCCAGGTCGCCGTCCACGCCATCGGCGACAAGGCGAATTCCACCGTCCTTGAAGCCTTCATTGAGGCCTTCAAGGCCAAAGGCATCACCGGCAAAAACGACAAGCGTTTCCGCGTTGAGCACGCCCAGGTGATCCGTCTGCCCGACTTCGGCCTTTTTGGACAGTTCGACATCATCGCCTCTATCCAATCGACCCACGCCACCAGCGACATGCGCTGGGCGGCCCAACGCCTGGGGCCGGATCGCCTGCAGGGAGCCTGGGCCACCAACCGTTTCCTCAAAGCCGGCGCCCGCATCGCAAATGGCTCGGACTTCCCCGTGGAAGACCCCAACCCCATCTGGGGCTTCTACGCC
Source organism: Bryobacter sp. (assembly GCA_022843605.1). Lineage (GTDB taxonomy): Bacteria > Acidobacteriota > Terriglobia > Bryobacterales > Bryobacteraceae > JALHNI01. The sequence goes on along the minus strand of JALHNI010000078.1, from coordinate 15,516 downwards.
GCCTTCACCCGACAGGATCACAGTGGAAATCCGCCCGGCGGTTTCCTGGCAGACCAGGCCCTCAGCCGCGAACGCGCCCTGCAGTCCTTCACCCTCGACGGCGCCTATGCCGCGTTCGAAGAGAACAAGAAGGGCAGCATCACCGTCGGGAAATTCGCCGACTTCGTGCTGCTCGACCGCGACATCATGACGGTGCCGGCGAAAGACGTGATTGGCGCCAAGGTGAAGATGACGGTGCTCGGGGGCGAGGTGGTCCACCGGCAGCCGTAGATCCGCACCCAGCACGCCGAACGTGATACTGTGGGCATGTGATACGCGGGTTTCGATGCCGGGACACAGAACGTCTGTTTGCCCGCTATCGGGTCGCTCGTTTTGCGGCGCTGGAGCGAGTCGCTCGGCGGCGGCTGGAGGCTCTTGACGCAGCAATAAGGTTAAGCGATTTGCGCTCCCCTCCCGGCAACCACCTCGAGTCACTTCGCGGCGATCGCCAAGGACAGTACAGTATTCGGATTAACGACCAGTGGCGCATCTGTTTTCGTTGGGAAGACGACTTTGGCGCTCATGAAGTAGAAATTGTCGACTATCACTGAATTTCGGGACACTCACCATGGCTAAACTATTGCCGCCCATTCATCCAGGCGAACACTTGCTGGAAGATTTCATGAAACCACTCAGTCTTAGCCGCAACGCGCTGGCCCGAGAACTTCGCGTGCCTCCGCAGCGAATCTCGGAGATTGTGCAAGGGAGGCGGAGCATCTCCGCTGATACCGCGCTCAGGCTGGGCCGTTACTTCGCCACTTCCGCCGAATTCTGGCTCAATCTGCAGACTCGTTACGACCTTCAGGTGGCGCTTGATTCGACCGGGCCGGAATTGAAACTCATCCGGCAACACGCGGCCTAACCGCCCCAGTCATCTATCCCGCCACGGGCCGTCTCACATAAGGCGGCGCTACCAAACGCGGCTCCCCTGACCCCGGCACGTCCGCGAACCATTCGTGTCCCTCCCAGGACTTCCGCGCCTCGGCAATCTCCTCCGGCCTCCGCGCCACGAAGTTCCACCACATCAAAATCGACTCGCCAAACGGAGCCCCGCCGATCAGCAGCAGTTTCGCGCCCTCGCGGCTGCGCACCACCAACTCCTGCCGGCGAGAACCGAGATAGTACAGGGTATCGGCCGCCAACTCCACGCCGTCGATTGCGGCATCGCCCGCCGCCAGCAGAACACCGTGCTCGAATCCAGGATCCAACGGCAAGTGCGCCAGTCCGCCCTTATGCACCGCAATCTCCGCGCCCACCAGAGGACTGTGCGCACGTCCCGGCGATGACCCGCCATAGAACGTCGTCACGACGCTATCGCCAAACTCCGCTCCTTCAAGCCGAGGCGTGCACTGATACTCCGGCGTCATCCCCCGCACCGCCTCCGGCAGCGCGACCCAAAGCTGTGCACCATTCAGCCGGCCGGAATTCCCCTCCGGCGTCTCCTCCGTGTGCACAATGCCCCGCCCCGCGGTCATCAGGCTCAACTGCCCGGGCCGCACGAGGCATTCGCTCCCCAGGCTGTCGTGATGAACCACCTCGCCCTCCAGCAGCCAGGTCACCGTTTGCAGCCCGATATGGGGATGCTGTGCCACATCCATCGGCTTGCCGGACCCGAAACTCAAGGGTCCGTACCAGTCAAAGAAACACCACGGCCCAATCAGCCTGCGCCCGCGGACCGGCAATACACGATGCACGGTCAAGGCACCCACTTGCGCCGACCTCTCTGGCAGGGCTTCGACTATCGGCGCGCATTGCTCCCCGGCGGCACACGCCTCAGTCTCCGGCGATGGCATCAGGTTGCTCATGACTCCTCCACTTACTTGGCCTTACTTGACCACCGGCCAGGGAATTCCCAGGATCGCGGCCCAACGCCCGGCCACCTCGCGCATGTCCATCGCAGGGAGGGTCGCTTTAGCGACGCCCGGCCCCCACTCCACATAGGCCGCTCGATACCGCGTCGGCCAATGGCCATGATGCCCAGGTTCGTGTCCCGGTTCCCGGCTCAGCGGAGCCACCAAGGCACCGTCCGCTTTGCCTCGCACGAAGTAGCAACCCGCGGCCGGCTCAAAGAAACGAGCCGCCTCCGGTGTCCCGGGCAGGAACTGCTCAATCTCCGTCCGCGGAATCTCCCGGCCGACGCAGGACCCACCTTCCCTGCCCGCTTGCACCAGCGCCGCCGCCACTGCCGCATGGTTAGTACTCAGATAACCTCCCCGCGACTCCGTTCCCGCAACCGGCAACTGAGCCTTCGACAAAAAGCCAGTTACATTGAACTCGCGCGTCACCAACTCAAACCCATGGTCAGCCACCACGGCCACTGCCGTCCGCTGGGGTAAGTGCGCCAGAATCTGTCCGAGTAACTCGTCCGTATACTCCAGCGCCGCCAGTGCTTCCCGCGAAAAAGGACCCATCTCATGCGCCACCGCGTCATGGTCCACAAAGTGCAGCAGCGTCAGGTTGGGCTGATGATGCTTCAGAATGTAGATCGTGCCCAGGGCCCGCGTCCGGTCATCCATCCACTGTGTGGCAAAGCTCGGGAACTCCCCCGCGATCGCCGCCACCAGGCCGGGCGTCGCCTTCTCCTCGATACTCTTCAAGTCCATTGACCCGCCGGCCCGGCCTTGAAAATACTCCGGCAGGTTATAGTCGATTCCGTCGCCAACCGTCACCGGCCAAGTGATCGCCGCCGACGTGCCTCCAGCCTTCTTCACGGCCTGCCACAGCGTCGGCACCTTCAGATAGTGCATGTACCAATACCGTTCTGACCCGGTGGACGTCCGGATGTTGTTGTCGAGAATGCCATGCTCCGCGGCGCGCACACCGGTAACGAGAGTCGTATGGGAAGGCCAGGTATTGGTCGGCACCACACCGGTGAGTCCGCCTGAGTAACTGCCGCCCGCGATCAATTTTCGTAAGTTCGGAATGCGTAACTTCAACGCATCCCGATCCTGTAAGTAGCGGTGGTCCAGCCCGTCGATCGAAACGACCAGTAGCTTTCGAGGCTGCGCCAATAAAGGCAATCCGAGCAGGCACAGCAGCAACAGTCGCATGACTTACACCTTCACCGTCGCGGCCTTCCGCGCCGTACGCCCCCGCCAAGCAAAAAAACGCCTCCAGGCCAAGGCAATGCCGGTGTACACGAGCACCAACGCACCGGCTGAAGCGATACCCGCAATCGTTTGCCCCACCAAGCCGTAGTACTCGCCCGTATGGACGAAACGCAGCCAAGTCCGCAAGCGACGGCCCAGGGTCAGATCATCGAAGCTCTCCGAATTCAGTGTCTGGCCAGACAAGCGATCCATGGTCAGGGTCAGGCGCTTCTGCGGCTGTCCGGCGTAGCCCCCATCGACGACAAAAGTCACCGGCTGTTGGTCCGCGGCGGGCAGGCGCAGCGTAATCGTGCGCCAATCGCTCATCCGGCTCGCCGCAGTCTGCCAACGGTCGTTCAGCCCCGCAAACTCATAGGCCTCCGCCTTCGTCGCCGCCATCTTGGGCGGAGCCGGAGCAGGCGTCGGCAAGGGCGAACTGGTTAAGGTGTACACCAAATTCGAGGCCCAAGGATACGAGATCACCGTCGCGCCCAGCACCACCAGCGCCAGCGGGACGAAGCACCAAACGCCGATCACGTTGTGCCAATTGAAGTCGCGCGCCTTGCCGCTCAAGCCGCCCCGAAACCAAGTGATTGCCCGCACGCTCGCCGCCGTCCAAACCTTCGGCAGCCACAGATAAAGTCCGCTCAGCACAATGAACAGGAAAGCCAGATTCGCCGCCCCCGTCACCGACTTGCCCGCCGCGCGGTCAGGCCCGCTGGCGCTCAGGTAACGATGCCATTCGGTCACCACGCGAAAGAACGTGCGCACGCCCGCATGCGCCACCCCAAGCGTCTGGCCGCTCACCGGATCGACATAGCGCACCTCGCGCCCCATGGTCACCTGCACCGGTTTGGTCTCGTCCGCGTACACCATCACCGCGCTGGGCAACTTGCCCTCGGCCTTTCGCGCGCCGTCCAGCAACGTCTCCACCGGCAGACGGCTTCCCGTCGACACCGCCGGCAGTCCCCGCAAGTCCATCCACGCCACGGTCTGCTTCTCGTACATCAGCAGCACGCCCGTCAACGACATGATAAAGATCACCACGCCCGCCGCCATGCCGAGCACCAGGTGAAGCCAGAAGAGTACGATTCGCATGAGTCTCCGTCAGGATACCGTAGAGCCATCTCACCCTGACACCTTGCGCTTCTACATACCCTTGAGAGGGTTAGGACGTGAAGCATGGCTCAGCGAACCACTTCGACCGTTCCCCCATAGAAGAAATAGACATTCGGCGAAAGTGGAGACATGTCATACATGAACGAGCTGGTTCGTTAGTCTTCCTCGTCCTCAGTGTTTCCGACGTCGCCAGCCTCCTCAGTCGGCACCAGCGGAACAGCCTTCCCGGCGAAATACTCTTCTAGCCGCTTGTTCAACATCTCGACCGTTGTGGCCCCAGGTGCAAGCTTCTCGGCGAACTGCCTACCGGGATGAAGAACGTCCCACGACGATCGATACTGCGTTGCGCGGCGTCTTCCTGGGTCATTGTTGCCGAAGCCATCGATCACCAGATTCCAAATGGGCTGGAACTGTTCAATCAACATATTTTCGCCGAGCGGAATCCAGATGTCTTCAACATTGAGACACCGAAAGTGAAAATCCAAGAGGTCCAGATTAGTTGCCTCGGCGATCGAACTTGCGTGCTTTCTAAGACGGTCGTAAAGTGCCTTGCCCTTCGACGCATCAAACGACAGTCCACCTTTTCGAGCCCCCTTCGGAACGGCTTTGCCCACATAGATGGGCTGGTCGAAAGTCCCTGCCCTATTCTTCGCGCTTACATGCGCATAAGAAGTGAACGCTCCAGTGTAGTAAATGGCATAAACGCCCGCGCCAACCAAATCTCCGATCTGAGCAAGCGACGAAATCGAACTCGTCAGAAGCGCTTCCGAGACACTGCGGCCCAGGTTCTGCTTGTCGAGTGGGTTGTATGGACCGTCCATTACTTAGGGTTCCTCCCACTGGCCGATAGCGTATCCGAAACGGAACGGGCCACCACCTCCGCCAGCCGCACGGGAACCGCGTTGCCTAACTGCCTCATCGCCTCGGACCAGACGCCACGGAAAACATAGTCGTCCGGAAATGTCTGTAACCGCGCGGCTTCCCGCACCGTGAAGTACCTGACCGAACCATCGACGCGAGCTAACATGTTCTCGCCACCGGGCACCCCGTGATCGCCCGCCTTGAGCGTTTTCGCGGGCTCATCGAGCGGACTACCCGTATGGCCCGCATAGGTGCGGGCTCCTGGGTTGAAACGATGGTCAGAGATACCGTTGTTGGGAAACTTCTCGGGATCAGGCAGGTCTCTTATCGCGTCGCGCACAGTCAGCCAGGGCATCCGCCGCTCGCCGAAAAGTGTTCCGCAACGAAGTCGTTCAATTCGATTTACTTGGCGCGAGTCAATCGGAGGACGGTTCTTCTTCGCCACTTGATGAGTCTCCCAATAGCTTCCAGTGATCCATTTGGAAGCCAGCAGCGCGTCATCTGAATGGGTCTCTTCGGGGAAACTCCATTGCACACCCAGGTCGGATCGAAAGCCGACAAAGAACACCCGCTCACGGCGCTGGGGCACACCATAATCCGCGGCGTTTAGGAGCCGATAAACAACGTTGTACTCAGAACGAACCTGTCTCGACGTATGATGTTTCTCCAGGCGAGATCTATGGTCGCGCCAAGCTTCGTCCTTCCGCCTTAGTAGGCTTGGATGCGTGAGTTGAAGGTTAATGTACTCGAAGTAATCCGCGAACGTCTCGCGCATCAGTCCTTTGACATTCTCGAAAATGAAAGCCTGCGGCCGTAACTCACGCACCGCACGCACCGCCTCGGGGAACATGTCACGATCATCCCGATATCCCTTGTGCTTCCCTCCAAGAGAAAATGGTTGACATGGTGGCCCCCCCGAGACCACGTCAACTCGCTCATTCAGAGATCTGTAGTCGAACGCGCGCACATCTGCTTGATGAAGTGGCCATTCCTGAACGTGGTGCGCTTGGCGGCGCTGATTCTCACGAAACGTTTCGCACGCATCGGCGTTCCACTCCAAGACAGCGGCATGCTGGAAGCCAGCATTGGCCATGCCGATCGCCAGCCCACCGGCTCCCGCAAAAAGTTCGACGCTATGCATCTAGAAACCTCCCGATGCGCCGCTCTAACCGAGTGGTGTCTTTCAGTTCGCACTCCCAAATCGTCAACACTTTCCACCCGGCTCGTCGGAGCATCTTCGTATTCTTCTCGTCCCGTTGTCGATTACCTTCCAGTTTCGCCTCCCAGAAATCGGTTCGAGACTTAGGCATACGCGCCAGCGGGCAGTTTTCGTGACGATGCCAGAAACATCCATGAACGAAGATAACCTTTTTGCGCCGCCGGAACGCAAGATCCGGATGGCCCGGGAGTTCTTTGGCATGCAGGCGGTAGCGGTAGCCCAGCGCAAAGACAACCCTCCGTACCAAAAGCTCAGGGCGCATGTTCTTCGAGCGCACTCGCGCCATGATCTGGGAACGTTCGTTCGGGGAAAGGCAATCCACCACACCCCTATTTTCCAACATCGGAGGGCCCACCAATTTGTAGATTTGGCCCAGAGATGGAGGTGACCAACTTCTTGCATCAAGACGACCCCAGACGCGCTGTCACCACCGCGCCACGGAACGTGGCTCCCGAGTGCCCGGGCGGCCCGCATCGATCCCATGGCGGCACTCCGCCAGGAGTAACAGCCTCCCCGCACCGCACAACGCGCCAAATGGTAGATGATGAAGACCTCGATGCTCATCTTGACTCCGGTACTCCTCATCGCCCTCTTGACCGCCGCCGACCACGACCACAAACGCTGGTCCGACTACGGCGGCGGGCCCGACTCCTCCCACTTCATCGACCTCCACCAGATCAACAAATCCAACGTCAGCCAGTTGCAGGTCGCCTGGGTCTATCCCACCGGCGATGACCACTCCTACCTCTTCAATCCCATCGTCGTCGACAACGTCATGTACGTCCTGGCGAGGAACAGTTCTCTGGTCGCCCTGGACGCCACCACCGGCAAGGAGATCTGGATCCATGAGAACCTTCCCGGCCTCACCAGCCGCGGCATCGCCTACTGGGAGAGCAAGAACCGCAAGGACCGGCGGCTCATCTTCGCCCTCAACGACTACCTCCAGCAGATCGACGCCCGCACCGGCAAATCCATCCTGACCTTCGGCCAGCGCGGACTCGTCGATCTCCGCCAAGGCCTCGGCCGCGACCCTCAAACCATCAACCGCATTCAAACCGACACGCCCGGCCGCGTCTTCGAGAACCTGATTCTCATGGGCTCCACGCCTGGCGAAGCCTATCTCTCACCTCCCGGCGACATTCGCGCCTACAACGTCATCACCGGCCAGCAGGTCTGGAGCTTCCATACGATTCCGCATCCCGGCGAGTTCGGCTATGACACGTGGCCGAAGGATGCCTGGAAGTACGCCGGCGGCGCCAACACCTGGGGCGAGATCACCGTCGATGCCAAGCGCGGCATCGCTTACTTTCCCACCGGCTCGCCCACTTACGATTACTACGGGGCGGACCGCATCGGCTCTAACCTGTTCTCCAATTCCCTCGTCGCCCTGGATGCCCGCACCGGCAAGCGCCTCTGGCATTTCCAACTCGTCCACCACGATCTGTGGGACTACGACACCACCGCCGCGCCGCAGTTACTCACAGTCACCCACGAAGGCAAACGCGTCGATGTGGTGGCGCAATCCAGCAAGCAGGGCTTCCTGTATGTCTTCGATCGGGTGACCGGTAAGCCGCTCTGGCCCATCGAAGAGCGGCCCGTCCCCAAGAGCCTGATGCCGGGCGAGCAGGCCTGGCCCACGCAGCCCTTCCCCACCGCGCCTCCGCCCTTTGCCCGCCAAAAGATGTCGGCCGACGACGTCAACCCGTATATCCTCACCCCCGAGGAGCGCGCCGCCTGGAAGCAGCGCATTGCCGCCATGCGCAACGAAGGCCTCTTCACCCCGCCAGGCACCACGGAGACCATCTCTCTGCCGGGGGCGCGCGGCGGGTCCAATTGGGGCAGCGGCGCCGTCAATCCCACCAAAGGCCTGATGTACCTCAACACGCAGGATTGGCCCACCATCTACAAGCTGAGCCTCGAGGATCCCCTCGGGAAATCAGCCACGGACTCCAGCGCCAAGGCCGTCTATGAGGCTCGTTGTCAGGCCTGCCACGGAGTGAACGGTGTACGCTCCGGCTCCGGTCCGCCCCCGCTGGCCGCAATCGGCAAGCGCCTCACGGCGGAGTCCTTCCGCCTGTCAGTCCGTAATGGACGCGGCAAAATGCCGGCCTTCCGCGACCTGGACGATCCGGCGCTCACCCAACTCTTCGACTATCTCGGCGCGCTGCCGCCGGCAGCGAGTCCGGCAGGGAGTCCGGCTGAAGCACCCGCCAGGCGCGTCGCCGGCACGCGCGTCGCCGACGGTGGACCCGTCGTGGCTTCCGGCGGCGCCCCCGGCGGACTCACCGTTCGCCCCGGCAACGCCGATCAATACACGCCGCTCGGAGGACCGCCCTATCCTTCAGGCACGCCCACGCCCCGCGTTCGCTACTACACCGATTGGGGCCTCTATCCCAACCAGCCCTACATCATCTCGCCGCCCTGGTCCTCCGTCGTCGCCTATGACCTCAACACCGGCACGATCAAGTGGAAGGTGCCGCTCGGGCAGGACGCCGTCGCCGAAGCCCAGGGTGCCCGCAACACCGGCGCCTTCATGGCCGAACACCACGGCATGATCGTCACCGCAACCGGGCTCATCTTCATCGCCGCCAGCGATGGCAAACTCCGCGCGCTCGACGCGGACACCGGCCAAGTCCTCTGGACCGCCACCCTGCCCGCCGGCTCCGAAGGCATCCCCGCCATGTACCAGTCCGGCGGACGCCAATACTTGGTGATCCCCGCCTCCTCGAACCTCAACGCCGGCGGCGGCCACCCTGGCAGCGCCAATGCCCCGGCGCCTGCACTCTCGAAAGGCTACGTCGCCTTCGCGTTGCCCAGGAAATAGGCGCTCCGGCGTCCTCCACCAAGGCGAAGCTCGATCGCCTCAGGGCCCTGAACCATGGCCATACCCGGCGGCGGCACCGCCATCCAGCACCGATGCATCACAACTCGGCCATGAGCGTTACGCGAACCAAGGCCCATCCCCTCCGATCCAGCATATCTTCGAGTGGGAAGACGAGTGCGCCGACCTCGGCATCGCCAGTCTGGCCCTCGCTCCGCCGTCTCACCAAAGCGCCGGCTTTCGCGTCTCAACGTTAGCCCTACCTTGGCTCGGTCTACCGATTGAGGCGTTTGACAGACGCACTGAGAAGTCGCTCGCACATCACAACTGCAATCGGCACACTCAACGGCAGCAGTTGACCAAGATGCAGCCGCAGAGAGTAATCGATCCAAACCGAGAGCATCAGCGACAAGACGATAAGGAAGATCTGAAACAAGATCACTTTCCATCCGAAGTCTAACCCAAACACCCGGCTCGTCAAGATCCCGGCAAGGACAGCCATCACGATGACGCCGACCAGAAACATTCCTCCGATCACGATAAACAGGTTCGCTGGTAACACAGTAATCTTCTCAGTTGTCTTAAGGCACTCCGAGGTGCCGTTATCAAGCCGTCCTAAGCTCTCATTCAGTACCAACCTCAAGCGCCACGGAGGTCTTCTCCGAGGATCTTGCTAGCACTGGAACCATTCTTCCGCTCCGGTCATTTACGCAACACTTTACTGCCTCTGATACAAGAACGACGCCATCATCGGTAATAACAGATACGATATACAATCCAGACAGCATGCTGTTTATTTCGAACCCGCCATCCCCCGCTACGCGAGCAGTCAGATCATGGTTACGCGTAATAAGATGCGCGCGTACCCACGCTTTTTTCCCAACTTCAAGACCACGAACTTTGCCGCGAACAGTTACACCGCTGGTGTCACCGATGCGGGGTGAGACCAGGACAACAACAGACGAGTCCAGAACCACGACTTCGCCCTTGACCGTCTCAGAGACAAAACGAGGAACCGTGACGACATAAGAATATCTTCCAAGCGGTACCATCTGACAAGTCAAGCGATGACATTTTGAGGAAATCTCCCTTCCAGTACCATCGACCAAGGATGAGACGGCTCCAGGCACAATCACTCCGGCATCTGACAACGGTAAGAACTCTAGGCTTGCGGCATCCAGCGCTTCCTTGTTTTGACAAGAGGCAAGTAGACACAACAACGCTGTTCTGACGATGAACACGATCCACCTGGAAGCAATCATCGCGCCCTCCTGTATCAACCGTAGCAATATCTGGCAGCGTCTCCTGTGTCCTTCTACGCTCTCACCCCCTCATTCTCTCCCACACCTCACTCCCGGCTGGGAACCAAGATGGAACGTCACATTCCGAATTGAAACTATTACTCGTATCGTTGCGTTGAAGCAATTTCCTGGAAACGGTTGGGGCAACACGGTGGCCGGGCGGGAATCGCGGGGTTTCGCCGGGTATTCTTGGGATTTTCTCAGGTTCCGTTTGGGCACTTGTCTTTTCGTTTCAAGCAGATGCTCAGGTTCGTTTTCGGAAAACGATTTCTCAGGTTGCGCGGCAGATGGGGTGGTCCGGGTAGGCCAGGGAGACGGGGTAGGGATTGCTCCAGCCTCGATAGTCATTGAGTCCGGCGTGGACAGCGGCCATGACCGCGCGATGCACTTCGGGGAAGGATTTGAGCACGCTTTGGATCGCGTGATTGATGATGGGCCAGAGTTCTTCCTCTTTGGGCGCGTAGGTGGGATCGGCCGGCACGAGGATCACCTGATGCTCGCCGGGTTGCTGGGCCAGTCGTTCTTTGGCGAGCGCCGCTTCGCGAGCTATCTGCTGGGTGGCAATTTCGGCCGCCGGGAGCAGAGTCCAATGAAGGTCGGACTCGAAGTCGGCGTCGAGGAATGAGTCATAGTCGATGTCACGGTAAGTTTGCATGGAATCCTCCGAGGATGAGAGTAACATTGGCTTACTCGTACTCGGGAGGTGAGTGGCGATTAAGTTTCTTGGAATGTGCGACTTAGATAATTTCGATTGATTGGGAATGGTCTTGTCGCTTTCGAGGGGCTGCCCGATACAGCTGATTTGAATGCCGGCGCGGCTGGTTGATCGATCAGCGGGCGAGTCAGAGGCCAGGCTTGGGGCCCACCCCACAAGGATGCCAGCCACGCCGTCCCAATCGCATGTACCAGATGCAGGCCCGGGTCGTGTTCTAGATGGTGAGGACAATCTTTCCCTGGGCACTACCGCTCATCATGTGCCCGAGGGCCTTCCGGACCTCGGCCAAAGTGTAGGTGCTGTCCACCATGGGCGTCAATTGGCCGCGATCGATCAGTTTCCTCAGCCACAGTAAGTCCTTCGCGCACGGCTCGGACGACAGCGGTCTCAGTTTGTGCGAAACGAACGGCGACCAAGCCAGCGCTTGAATCCAACGATCGATCCCGCCCAACCAACGGCCGCCCCCTTCGGCGCCTACCAGCACCAGGATGCCGTTGGGAACCAGGAGCCGGCGTAGATCGGCCAGCGGGCGGTTCCCGCCCAGATCGAGAATCACGTCATAGCGTTGGGTGGTCAGGGTGAAGTCGTCGCGGGTGTAGTCGATCACGCGGTCCGCGCCGAGGGCCCGCACCATTTCGACCTTCCCGGTACTGCAGACACCCGTGATCTTCGCGCCGAACGATTTGGCAATCTGCACCGCAAAGATTCCGACCCCGCCCGAGGCGCCAACGATCAGCACCCGCTGCCCGGCACGAACCCCGCCCTTGTCCCGCAGCGCCTGCAGTGCCGCCAAGGCGGAAGTGGGTACAGCAGCCGCCTGGGCAAAAGTAATCTTGGCCGGCTTGTGTGCCAGGTGATCCTCGCGGGCACCGGCGTACTCGGCAAAGCCTCCGTCGCACACGCCAAATACCTCATCTCCGGCGCAAAACCGCGTCACATCCCGGCCCACCGCCTCCACCGTCCCCGCGATATCCATGCCGCGAACCCGCACCTTGGGCACCCGCAGCCCGAAGCCCACCGCGCGGACCAGGTAGGGCATCCCCGTCATCAGGTGCCAGTCACCGATATGTAGACTCGCCGCGTGGACTCGCACCAGCACCTGACCGCCGGCGATACCAGGCGGGGCAATCTCCCGTAGCGTGAGGACCTCCTCGGAGCCATACCGGTCCTGCACCACGGCCTTCATCGGGGCTCCTTGGCCACCCACAGCCGGGTTCGCAGTTCAGCCGGAGCGGGGATCGCTCGTTTCAGCACGACTACCTGCTCCGGTCCCCCGAAGAAGGTCTCAGCCACGGTCAGGCCCACCAGGGAGAACCCCTCCCGCCCGGCATCCTGCAGTTCTTTCTGCATCGTCGAAGTCCGCGACGTCGCCAGGAGCCGGTACTCTGACTTTTGCAAGGGCTTGGCCGGATCCTTTTCCATGATCACCACCACCTCGCGACTGCGAAACGCGGTTTCAAACACCGTCTGCCCCTTGTACTCAAACCCTTCGCCGCCCAGTTGCCGCAGTTCTTCCAACATCGTCGACGTCCTGGTGGTGCCCAGAAGCCGGTAGCGGCGCGGGGCTCCCGGCGAGGAGGAAGCATCCCGCTGCATCACCACCACGACTTCCCTCCAGCCGAAAGCAGTTTTTCCCCCCATGACTGAAGCCACGGCAAATCCCGCGGCTGCGGCTTCGTTCATCTCCTTTTCCGCGGTGGAGGTCTTCGTCGTGCTCACCAGCCGGTATTCAAACTCTCCGGCGTTGGCCACCGCGCCAGTGACCGCCCACAGGGCTAGGATCGCGATTGATCGAATCGGTAACATTTCTTCTCCTGGGTTCTCGTGTTTTTGCTTACAGTGTAAGCTTACATCGTAAGTACACTGAGAGGCAACTGTTTTTCCTGGCCGCTGGGCGGCCAACGTGAGTGAGAATAAGGGGGTTGCCAATGTCGAAGAACAAGCCGCGGCCCGCCAGCCGGCGTGAACCGTTGACCACGGAGCGGGTGCTTCAGGCGGCCATGGCTTTCGCCGATGAGTTCGGCATCGAAACCCTTTCGATGCGCAAACTGGGCGAGGCGCTGGGCGTCGAAGCCATGTCCCTGTACAACCACGTGGCGAACCGGGACGCGATTCTGGATGGCATCGTCGACCTCGTGGCGAGCGAGATTGAGCTACCCACCCCCAGTGGGGACTGGAAAGCGGCGATGCGCCGGCGCGCCCTCTCCGTGCATCAGGTCTTGCTGCGGCATCCGTGGGCGACCATGTTGATCGTCTCGCGCGCCAACGTGGGGCCGGCCATGTTGCGCTACGTGGACGCGACCTTGGGCTGCCTTCGGGAAGCGGGCTTCTCTTACCCGATGGCCGACCACGCGTGGAACACGATTGACGCCTATATCTATGGATTCACCCTGCAAAAGCTAAACTTTCCCTTCCAGCCGGAAGAGTACGCGAAGGCGGCCGAGTCCTTTATCGCCCTGATCCCGGCCAGCCAGTACCCCTACCTGAATGGGCTTTCGCAGCAGATCATCGACGGCCGCCACGATGGAATCCAGAAACTCGAACTCGGGCTCGATTTGCTGCTCGATGGCCTGGAGCAGATCCTGCACGCCTCGAAACCGGTTGCCCGAGCGAAGGCGCCATCCGGGGCCCGGAAACGATAGACGGACGGCTGCTTGCCTCGCCCGCTGTTACACCTCTGCCGCTTCCCCCCGAGACACGTTTCGCTTCTCCCTATCATCGGATCTCTGTCGGTCTGCCCCAGGGCACAATCGACATCCTCATCCTCCGCATCGTGTCTCTTGGCGCGATTCTCGGCTATCGCCCAACAGGGATGCCAGACGCCGGCAGGGACCGATCTGAAACGTCACATTCCAAATTGAAACCGTTTCTCGTGCCGATTTGAAACACGGTATCCCTTCTCCGTTCCTAAGTCATTGTCAACACGCAGGACGCGCGAAGCGGCCCGCAAACTGCATTCTGAACACCCGTGCGACCGCCCCGCGATTACCGTCCCCAGCAACTCTACGCCGTCACCCAACGGGGGAACGGCGGCCAATGGGTCTACCGCGATACCCAGGACTTCGAAATGGCTCTCGAACTGATGGACCGCTACGCGAAACGCTATCGGGTCGGTATCCACGGTTATTGCCTGCTTCACAATCATGCCCATTGGATCTTCGAGGCTTCGACGCCTGAGTCGATCTCGAACCTCATGCGCGACATGCAGGGCCGTTATTCCTTCTACCTCAACCGCAAGTACCAACTTACGCCCTGGCTGCTCATTGCGCCGCTCTATGGCTGTAAGGACACCGAACACTTCTCGCCCTACTTGCGCATGGGTCCCACGAACTGGACCCCACGCCACGACGCCCGCTTCCTGGATTCCAAGGGTTTTCGCGAGTTTCTGCGCTACGTCGAAAACAATCCCGTCGCCGCTGGACTCGCCCGCCGGCCGGCCGATTGGCCTTGGTCGAGCGCGGCGGCTCACCTGGCCGATGCCGACCCCGACGACTTACTCACTCTCGACCACTGGCGTCAGATATTCGGCCACCCCGCGACCATCGCCCACGACTGGCAGATCTACCTCAATGGCCCCCGAGAAGCGGCCCAACACAACGCCGCACGCCTGCGCCGCTTGCACACCGGCTCCCGCCACAATCGGCCGCTGAACTTCGCAACGGGTCCGCCAGGCGTCTAACTTGGCGTCCCCGGCGTCGTTGTCCTCAGCCCGCGTTCCTGCCCCCCGCGGTCCATCCTACCCCTCCCCGAGCGTCCTCCCGACGCCCTTACCCCCACTTGCGCCTTCCCTTACCCTCTCATTCCCGATCTGGTATTCCCTGTCGAATGTCTGGCACGAGCTGCATTTTTTCTCCGAGTGTCTGGCACCACGATTTCTCATTTCCCACGATTTCAGTCAGCAGCCTGCTAATCGGTCCTTCGAGATCGTCTATTCAAACAAAGCTTTCCAACCACGAGGGTCATCAGCAAAAGTCCTCCCGATGTCGGCTCAGGGACCGCATCGAACGTCGTCACCGAGAATGCCTGCTCAGGAAACGACAAAACTGCCCCGATCGCGGCGGCGGAGGAGTTTATGTCGGGGTTGTCGTTGAAAAACTGGTACTGCAATATGAAGGAGCCGCTCTGCGTTAATCCAACTGGAGTGGCCCCCGGGATCAAGTACTCAAATAGCCCGCTAGAAAATCCAGCACCACCAGGAGTCGCAAACTGGTAAGGGATGGTAGTCGTAGAAAACGGTGCCACCACGCCGTAGTCATACACATCGTTCAACGAACCGAACAGAATGCCATTTGCGCTCAACCCCATCGGAACCAGCCACGAATTGGTGTCGTTCTCGATGGAATATCCCCAGC
>JALHNI010000077.1:29908-31703 GCA_022843605.1 Bryobacter sp. | reverse complement strand
CGACATCCATGTCCGCCATCTTCGCTAGCGTGCCGATCACATCGTCAGCTTCATAGCCGTCCGATTCAATCACCGGCACCCGCATCGCCGTCAGCGTCCGGCGAACCCACGGAATCTGAGTCAATAAATCCGGCGGTGTCTCCTCGCGATTGGCCTTGTAAGCGGCAAACTCCTGTTCACGCAGAGTCTTGCCCTCGCTCTCAAACACCGCCGCCAAATACTCCGGCTGATACTGCGTCATCAGCCGCCGCACCATGTTGTGAAAGATGTACACGGCTTCCGTCGAAATCCCGGCTGCTGTCCGCATCGGCGGCGCCGACGAGCGCGCCCGGGCGTAATACGCCCGAAAGATGAAATTGAACGAATCGATCAGGAAAAGGCGACCGGGCATAAGGCTTCATCATTATAGGCACGCACACTGAAACATGTCTTAAACGCAACACTTCGTCGTTCATCGTGTTGCGTTTAAGCCACACTTTGCAGCTCCCAAACATCTGAAAATGCGGAACTTGCCAGAAGCTATGGAAATTGGTAGCGTAGAGCCAGGAACAGTCTGATCCGCCGAATGACAGTCGATACACCGGTGTACGAAACAACCGTCCAGCGCGCCGTGGAAACCCGAGGCGTGGGCCTCCATAGTGGAGTCCCGGTCTCGATTCGCATCCTCCCCGCGCCCGCCGGCACCGGCATCATTTTCACCCGCACTGACCTTGACCGTTTCGAGATTCCTGCCAGTTGGCAATATGTTCAGCGCGTCAGCTACGCCACCAGCCTGATGCGGCAAGGCGTGCTCATCTCCACTACCGAGCATTTGCTTAGCGTTTTCTACAGTATGGGTATCGACAATGCCTATATTGAGATCGACAATCTCGAAGTTCCCATTCTGGATGGGAGTGGCGCACCGTTCGTTAGCCTGATTCGCGAAGCCGGCCTTAAGACGCACCGCAAGCGCCGCCGTTATCTTCGGATTCGGAAGCCCGTTCAGGTGGAAGGCCAGGGAAAATGCATTCGGATCGAGCCGTCTGACCATTTTGGCCTTACCTGCCACGTCTACTTCAATCACCCGCAGGTGGGCCACCAGAGCCTGCAGATGCGCGTTACCCCGGAACTGTACGCCCGCGACATCGCCCCGGCCCGCACATTTGGCTTTGAGCAGGAACTCGAACAGATGCGCGACATGGGCCTGATCCGTGGCGCCACCCTGGATTCCGCGGTTTGCTTTGCTCCGGATGGTGTCCGCAACCCCGACGGCCTACGCTTTCCGGACGAACCATGCCGGCACAAAGCGCTTGACCTGATCGGTGATCTGGCGCTTATCGGCCGCCCGCTCCTCGGTCACGTCATCGCCGAACGAGCCGGTCATGCCATGCACGTCGCGCTGGTCGCCAAGATCATGTCGGACTCCAGCCTTTATGACATCGTCGAAGCCGAACGGCCGGCCGCAGAGTCCTCTGTGGATACCGTTGCCATCCCGGCCCGGGCCATGGCTTAAGAACTCCCTTGGTCTGGCTGCCGAATCTCCTTACCCTCCTGCGCATTGCGCTCACGCCGCTGGTGGTCGCCAATATTCTCACTGGTCACTTTTCATGGGCGTTCTTCTGGTGCTTCGTAGCCGGCGTCACTGACCTGTTTGACGGAGCCGTCGCGAGGCGATTCGGCGCCGAAACCCGGCTCGGAATGCTGATTGACCCGGCCGCCGATAAGATTTTGCAAGTTTCTGTGTTTGTCGCCTTGGGTCTTGCCGGTGCCGTCCCTTTTTCTATCGTTGCTCTCGTTTTTGGTCGCGATCTCTTGC
>JALHNI010000077.1:0-29898 GCA_022843605.1 Bryobacter sp. | reverse complement strand
TCGTCGCCGGCGCAGCGTTTTTCCGCGCGACAGGCCGCCGAATCACATTTCCCCCCACGATTTGGGGCAAGTTGAGTACCCTGATCCAGATTTTCGCCGCCGTTGCCATCTTGGGCCGTTTCGGACCGCCCCTCGAACCACTGTCCGTTTCCCTGGTCGCCGTGGCGACCGGCTTTAGCGGACTCCACTACGCCGCCCGGGCCGTTACCTGGCTCAAAGTACGTGAAGTTGAAATTGACTCCCAACTCCCCCGGGGGTAGTCTGAAGGTGTAGAGTTTTATTAGAGATGTCTCGCTACCTTCCATCGCGAACCTATCTCCGTGCCGCTTGGGCCGCGGTTGCCCTGGGGCTTGGCTCCACGTATCTGGCCCTGCGTTTCCTGCCGGTAGCCGTTGCCGCTTTCCTCTTCTTCCTTTCTTCCGCCATTCTCTTTCTTCTGTTCTACCGGCCGCTCATCGAAGTTCACCCGAAGTATTTGCTGGTCGGCCGGCAGAGAGTGCCTTGGCATCAACTCCGCCAAGTGAATCATTCGGGTTGGTTCGCTCCCCTGGTTGTTGACCTACTCCTTCAGGACGGCGGACGCCAAACCATTATCTTCGCTGGAGATCTCGACAGTTCGGCCATGCTGCTGCGTGAAATCCGCTTCCATGCGCACGGTGCCATGATTGACGGCGTTCCCCACCGCGACTACTGGCGGCATGAAGGCGCGATCGCCGAACCGGAAGCAGGCGTCGCAGTTGCCGACGCTAAGAAGAAAAAGGCGTCCAAGCCTACTTACCCGCTGCTATCGCCGGGCGAAGAAGAAGAAATTGAGCGGCTGTACCATCGCTTAAAGTCGGTGGGGCGGTTGGATCCCCGCGACGAACAGTAGCGTGAAGCGTTGGATAATTCGCTTGGGCGGCACGCTCGTTGCCTTCCTCCTTGTTCTTTACCTCCTCTCGTCCTGGATTTTCACCTCCCTTGGCAGCACCCTCATTGAGAGCCAGCCTCCCCGAAACGCGGATGCAGCCCTGGTGCTCGCTGGAGATTCCTTCGGTAACCGCATTTTGAAGGGCGGCGAACTCGCGCAGCAGGGCTTCGTCCCGGTGGTCTACGTCAGCGGACCCAGCGGTGCCTATGGCCGAACCGAGGACGAACTCGCCATCCGTTTCGCCACCGAACGTGGCCAACAAGCTCAGTGGTTTTCCGGCCTGCCCAATCACGCCACGTCCACGCTCGATGAAGCCAATATCCTGCTCCCCCAACTGCGCGCAAAAGGCGTCAACCACCTGTTGCTGGTCACATCTAACTTCCACACCGCCCGAGCGGCCCGCATCTTTCGCCGGACTGACCCCAAAATGCAAATCACCGTGGTGGCCGCCAACGATCCCAACTTTCCGCCCTATGCCTGGTGGACCGCCCGCCAAGGCCAGAAGACCTTCTTCTTCGAAGTCAGCAAGACCATCGCAGACTTTGTAGGACTGTGAGCGATGAAAGAAGCCTGGCGCACTTCCCTCCCCTACTTCGCCCGCCATCGCCGCAATCTCTTCCTGGGTTTCGGCGCCTTGGTTGCCAAGAGCATTGCCGGCGCCGCTTGGCCCTTAATGCTGAAACAAGGCATTGACCGCATCACCCAGGGTTTTTCCGTCGAAGCCGTCTGGTGGCTCGCCGGAGCGATTGTCGTCCTCAGCGCGGTGAAGGGCCTCTTTCAATACTGGATGCGCGTCCTGCTGATCGGCGTTTCCCGTGACATCGAGTACGACCTCAGAAACGACCTTTTTGCCAAACTGCTCTCACTTTCCGCCGATTTCCACGGCCGTCTGCGCACCGGCGACATCATGGCGCGGCTCACCAGTGACCTCAATGCCGTGCGCATGATGCAGGGTCCGGGCGTCATGTACTGGTGCGAAACCATCCTCACGTTTGTCCTGGCCGTTGGCGTGATGGCCTCCGCCGACTGGCGGCTAACCCTCGCCGCCCTCCTGCCCGCGCCCCTCATCACCTACGTCGTCGTCCACTTCGGCCAAAAAATTCACAAACGCTTTGAAGCCATCCAAAGCATGTTCTCTTCCATCTCCAGCCGTGTGCAGGAGAACATCACCGGCGTTCGCGTCATCCGCGCCTACGTGCAAGAGGAAGCCGAACTCCAGCGGTTCGAAACCCTCAATCGCGATTACATTGAGCGCAACTTGAAGCTCGTCCGCGATACCGGTATCTTTTATCCGCTGCTCGGAGCCCTGGTCAGCCTCACGTTCCTCATCGTGCTCGGCGTCGGCGGCAGCCGGGTTCTCAGCGGACAGTTGTCTCTGGGCGAGTTCGTCATGTTTCAGGGCTACATGAACATGCTGGTGTGGCCGCTCATCGCCTTCGGTTGGGTCACCAATCTCACGCAGCGCGGCACGGCCTCAATGAAGCGGCTGATGGAAATCATGAACGAAACGCCGAGCATCGCCGCGCCTGCCGCCGGCTCGCGAGCGGTGCCCACGCCGCTTCGGGGCGAAATCGAGTTTCGCAATGTTCGGGTGGAACATGCCGGACGACCCGCCCTCGACGGAATCTCCCTGCGCATCGCCGCTGGCTCCACCGTGGCCATTGTCGGGCCCACCGGCTGCGGAAAAACGACGCTTGTGAGCTTGATCCCCCGTCTGCGCGACCCGAACGAAGGGGCGGTCTTGCTCGACGGGATCGACCTGCGCGAGTTCGACCCCGCCGTTCTCCGTCAATCCATCGGCTTCGTTCCGCAGGAAACGTTTCTCTTCAGCACCACGCTAGCCGACAACATCGCTTTTGGCGATCGCACCGCCAGCCAGACCCGCATCGAGGCCGCCGCCTCTGCCGCGGGGCTCGCCTCCGACATCGCCGGCTTCCCGCTTGGCTACGAGACCCTGGTGGGCGAACGCGGCATCTCACTCTCGGGCGGACAGAAGCAGCGGACGGCCATCGCCCGCGCCCTCCTCCGCCAACCCCGCATCCTGATTCTGGACGACGCCCTCTCCAGCGTCGACACCGTCACCGAGGACCGCATCCTGCATGCCCTCGCCCAGGAAACCGCCGGTCGCACCGCCATCCTGATCTCCCACCGTGTCTCTACCGTCAAGGACGCCGATCAGATCATCGTCCTCGAATCCGGCAAGATCGCCGAGCAAGGTACCCACGAGGAACTCCTCACCCTGAACGGCGCCTACGCCAACCTTCACCGGAAGCAGTTGTTAGAAGAAGCCATCGAGACTGCCTAGGGTTTCCCGCACTGCGCCTATGCCATCGACCAATTCCGTTGACAGACTGCAATCGTCAACCGAAGACCGCTCACGCCGCCCCGCCCGTAGAACCAATGGCTGGCATAGAAGTGCTTTAGAATTAAGGATTCTCCGGTTCGTTTCGTGACGGCATCTCGCTGCGGCGACGATGCCAAGGTGTGCGGAATGCCAAACGGATTAGATAACGCCAGGGACGACGCGACGGCCGCCAGGAACCGCGCTCCCGCGGCGGCTGGGCAACGGACCCGTGCCGGTTTCACGAATACGCACGGCACCGGGCGTGAAAACCAAGTCGTCTTCCTCAAACTGAATCTGACGATCCAGCACCATTTCCACAGTGCTCCCCTTCGCCAAAACCGCTTCGGGTCCGCGCGTGAGCAAGACTCCGACTAATCCCACAGCGGCCCCGGCGGCCGCGCCAATGCCAGCGCCGGCCAAACCGTTGCCCCGAGCGGCCGCGCCCGCGATGCTGCCGACCGCAGCACCCGTCGTGGCGCCAGTGGCAACAGTGGTGACGTCGCCACCTTTATTGCCTTCGCTTTTGATCTTGCCTTCCTTGCGGTCGAACTCTTCGGCGGCGGCGCCGTCGATGGTGCCCATCCGCGAACGGAAGTCCCGGACGACGCCATTCGGCAGAATCAACGAATCAAAGCGCACGTAGAGTTCGCCTCGGCCTTTCACCCGGCCCGGTCTTTTTACACTTGTTACCGTGCCGGCAACATTTGAACCGGTGGGAATCACGATGCGGCCTCCCGACATAATCGGAAAAACTGTTTCGAGATAGACACGGTCACCCTCAACGGAATGCTTCGTGCTTACGCTATTGAGCAGTCCCAGCGGAATCTTCGTACCCGCTTCCAGCGAATAGACTTTTGCCGCGGGCGTGGGGCCATCCTGCCCAAAAGAAAGAGCAATTAATGAAAGAATCAAGGCAACGCGAAAAAGCATAGGAGCCCTCAACACTATTGTAGACCTAGCTAGTTGAACGCGGCCCGCCAGCATTAAGTTGCGGATACGGCAACCTAATTGGCTTGTCGCACGGCGACTACCTTTTTCCGGAGCATCGATTCGAAGGAGACACGCGGCACGGCCATTGTCTGGCGAAACGACGCTTCGCGCATCAACTTCTGGACGGCATTAGGAGCATCGTGCGCCGCCACCTCAAAGGTGCGGCTGGCAGCTTCACGCCAACCAGCCAAGGCCCGGAAGTACCCCTGCTGATTCGGCACCTTCTTGCAGCCGGTAACCAGCGCAGCGAGAACCTCGACGCGGTCACTCGGCGAAAGCGCCGGGTGGCGCCCCACCAGGGCCCCCCAGTCATCGAGGCAAGGCCCCAGCGGCAGCAGCAAATCCGCCGATTGGCGAAGTCCGCGAATCGGCCGCAGTGGGTAGTGCCGGTGCCCTTCGGCCGCCAGAGCCGACTTGTAGATGGAGGCGGCGGCGGCAAAGGTTCCCTGGAACGGACGCTGGTTCTCGTGAGCCAGGCGATGAAAACGTTCCTTGGACGGGTGGGCCATCGCTTTGCCGTCCCAGAAGCTAATGCCCTGGTCGAGGTCGCCGACGTTGTGGGTGAGGCTCATGGCCAGTCGCAACGCGACCAGTTCCTGCCCGGGTTCGTGCAGTGCAATGCGGAAGGCGACGGCTTCGCGGCTAAGTTCCTCGTCGATCGCCTCTTCAGCCTTCATGGCCAGCGCGCCGTCGCCAACCGACAAACAGCGACCGAGCGCCCCAGCCAACGTTCCCAGCCGTTCGCCATCGTGTCCTGAAACCGGACCGCTATTGGCAACCTCGTCCGCACGGGTCGAGATTCCCTTCAGCGTCCAGCGGCCCATCTCCAAGGTCAGGTCGAGCAAGCGGGAGAGCACGGCCGGGTCGCGGGTTTCGCGCCACAAGAGGCCGCGAATTTTGGTGTCGACATCGGTGGGAACGAAGGTCGCCACCGTCGCGTGGTGGGCGGAGAGGCAGAGGGCGAAATAATCCTCGAGTTGCTCGGAGCGTTTCCCGGCCAAGTCGATCTGCCCGGCATTTTGGAGGATTCTGAGAAATCCCAGCGGCCCGGTGCCTAAGTCGATAAGCCGCGCGGAGTTGGAGGCCGGCCCGGCATCGCGGTCCCGTAGGAATGGGGCCGTATTCCACACTTGCTCCAGGATGACCGCCGGCTTGATCCATCCCTGCCACAAAACTGATTCAGGCGACAAGCTTCTATTGTAGGCGCGCCGCTAAAGACCTTTACATCTGTGACCGATAGAACGGAGGCAAGCGGAGTTCCGCGCGCACAGCAATGCGAAAAAACCTTATTCCCCTCTTAGCGATTGCTCTGGTGGTCGCCGTGCTTTCGACGGCTGTCTTCTACGGTTTGATCGCCGATCGGCTGGAGCCAGCCAAATCCGCGTCCGCCTCTTCCGGGCCGGCGCCATCGGCTATGCTCGTGGCGGCGCGCAATGTCGATCGCGGCAAGCTGCTGGAATCGGCCGATGTGCGTGTCTCGCCGCTGGGTTGCCCAGCGGGACAGAAGTGCGTGAGCAACGTAGCCGATGCGC
The DNA here is from genome assembly GCA_022843605.1 of Bryobacter sp. GTDB lineage: Bacteria > Acidobacteriota > Terriglobia > Bryobacterales > Bryobacteraceae > JALHNI01. The sequence continues at coordinate 24,122 of JALHNI010000077.1, read as the reverse complement.
TCGGGCGCGCCACGCTCGACCCATTGGTGGAAGGCCAGACGATTGCGGAAGGGTCGCTTAGCCGCCCCCCGGGGATCACAACTCCGTCGTCGGTGATTCCGGTCGGCATGCGCGCGGTAACGATGCACGTTGCCGATTCGATCGGAGTCGTGCAGATGATCCGCGCCGGGGACCGCGTAGATGTTCAGGTAATTGCGATGCGTGAGGGCCCCAATGGGGGCGTGCTCGCGGTTCAATCCGTCATGCCGAGTGTTGAAGTCTTGAATGTGGGGCCGCCGGAGATTGGCTCTCCGCTAACCGGACGTCCGGTGGTGACCGTACTGCTTTCCCCTGCCGACGCGGACCGCGTGAGCTTGGCCGATACGGTGGGACGGCTGCGTGTAGTGCTGCGGAACCGGAAGGATATCGAGTCGAAGGCTTCGCCGGCGACGGGGGCTATGGCAGTGAGACGCTCGCTGAACGCAACAACGAGCCCGTCGTTGGTTGCGCCGGTCGCTGCCGCCGCCCCAGCGCGTGACATTTACTTCGATGTCCAATGGGTGAGCCCGAAGCGTCCGGACACCCTCGAGGCTTTGGGCGGTCACACTTCGGCCGATGGAGAAGCCTTGCAGGTACTGCCGGTAACTGGCTCATGGGCGAGCATGGAGCGCGAAGGGCGGTTGGCGGTCGTCGCAGAGAGTCAGGTGCTGACACGCGAATCGGGCGAAGTAAGCCTGGAGCGCGAAGGCGTACCGGGCATCCAGATTCGCCTGGAGCCGCGCATGCGCGCGGATGGCCGGTTGTCGGTCCGGGTAGAGCCGGCAGTGAAGAGCGCAGGCTCGCCGAGCACCGAACGCCGCATTCGATCCGACTTATCGTTTTCTCCGGGACAGAGCTTCCTGGTGGCCGGCCTTTCCGCCGCCGATGGCGTCTTCGCCGTCATCACGCCGCGCATTGTCGAGCGGAATCCCGTGGAGCGGGCCCGCAAGTAATCCACCATGCTGATCGTTTCGCTGCTGGCCTTTTTCGTCGTCGCATTCGGCCTTACGGGCGCGGCCGCGTACTTTCTGATGGCTCGCGGCAAAGAAACTCCGGCCATGGCGGACCCAGCGTCACCAGAGTTTGAAGATGTGGGCGGCACGGCGAACCTCCTGCGGTCGGACCGCGTGAGTAGCATCAGCTTCTGGGAGTCGGTACTCGAGCGATTTCACTTCTCCCGGGACTGGAAAACCGTGCTGGCCGAGGCCGACGTTTCCTGGTCAGTCGGGCGCTTGGCCGCCATGATGCTGTTGAGCGGAACGTTGGTCACCGTAGCCCTTTGGCGGATTCCCTGGGTGCCGATGCTGGTCGCCTTCGGCTGCGGACTGCTGGCGTCGCTGATCCCCTATTTCCGGGTCAGCCAAAAGCGGCAAGTGCGGCTGGAGCAGTTCGAACAGGCCTTTCCCGATGCCCTCGATTCGCTGGCCCGGGCGTTGCGCGCTGGCCATCCATTGGCGGTGGGCCTGGACTTGCTCGCAAGCGAAAGTCCTGCGCCCATCTCGACAGAAATGCGCCGTACGTTGGACGAGTGGAAGCTCGGCCGCACTTGGGATCAGTCGCTCGACAACCTGGCAAAGCGCGTCCCAACGATCAACATGAAGATCTTCGTGGCCGCGGTGCGGCTGCAGAGCCGGTCGGGCGGTAAGTTGACGGATGTTCTCGCGACGCTCTCCGAGTCGATGCGCGAGTCGCTCGCGCTGGAAGGCGAAGTCAAGGCGATCTCCGCCCACGGCCGCATGACGGGCGCCGTGCTCACGCTTTTGCCGATCGGCATTGCGGCGATGATGTTCTACGTCAACCCCCCGTATCTGTACACGCTGGTGGAACACCCCTGGGGCAAGCCGATGCTGGCCGGCGCGGCTGGTTGCCTGGTGCTGGCCCACTTCGTCATCCGCCGCATTCTGGACATTCGGCTCTAACATGATCCTGCTGCTGATCGCCTGCTTCATCTTCGTGCTGCTCCTGGTGGGAGGGGTCGGCTATTGGTTTCTGACGAGTCCGGCGAAGACTGAACCCACACCCAAGCAGCCCGCACACGAACCCAGCGTCTTTTTCGAAGCGCCGAAGGAGACCCGCGAGGAAGATGGATTTCTTCGCGGGCTAGGGCGCAATTGGAACCCCAAACCGGCGGCGCGAAACGACACGGAACGCAAACTGCGGACGGCCGGGTTTCGCCATCCCCGCGCGATTGAAACCCTGCAAGGTCTCAAGATTCTCATCGCGAGCACTGGCGCGCTCGGCGTGGCTGCGGCAGCGGCGCTGAACGGCCACGACTTGAAAGGGATGTTGGTCGCCGCCATCTGCACCGGCGGCTTTCTCTCGATGCTGCCCGATCGTTTCCTCGAGTACCGCGCACGCGCTCGCTCCTTCGCTATCCGCCGTGGACTGCCCCCAGCGCTCGACCTGATCGTGCTGGGCCTGGAAGCCGGACAGACGCTCGACCAATCGCTCTCTGAGGCGAGCCGCGAATTGCGCGACGCCTATCCCGAACTCAGTTCCGAGTTGGCCGTGGTACCCCTCGAACTGCGCGCCGGCTATCCCCGGGCGCAGGTGTTGACCAATCTGGCTCGCCGCAATGAGGAACCGGAACTTACCAAGCTGGTGAACCTGCTCGCCGACGCTGACCGTTTCGGCACCAGCCTGGCCCCCGCCCTGCGGACGCATGCCAAGTACATGCGCACCCGGCGCCGCCAACTGGCGCAGGAACAGGCTCGCAAAACCACCGTCAAATTAGTGTTCCCCGTCTTCTTTCTCATCTTTCCTTCGGTGCTGGTGGTGACGCTGGGTCCGGCCGTGATCAGCCTCTACGCCTCGTTGATTCCGATGCTGGCCAAGTAGCGCCCTGGCATCGGTACAAAAAGAAACACTTGAGAAGCCGCCCCAACCCGCATTCATGGCGGCAGGTAGAGATTGTCCTCCGCGAATGTAACTAGCTCAAAACAGGCCCCTCGTCTGTTTTCCGCGTCTTCGGGAGACGCTCGATTCGTGGAAGCTCATCACCATTGCCAATCGCACCCATAAAAATTGTCCATCGTTCCGGCGCCGTTCAAGGCCCCCCGGATACTGGCCCCCAGGCAACCTTCCATGCTTATAATCGAGGTTCAGTGCGATCGAGTTTGGGGCGCGGGGCTTCTCGCCTGCCAGCTGCCGGTCTGATTTAACCCACTTTTGAGGAGTCTGATGTCCACCGAATTAAAGAGCTTTTTGACACTCTCTTATGCAGAGCTGGAAGAATTGAATCTGGCCGCCAAGGCCCAGCGTAAGGCGCGCGTTGACCCCGCCGTCATTCAGGAAGAGCGTCTGAAGTACCTGAACGATACTCCCAGCATCAAGGCCGTCACCCTGCTGTTCAGCGACCTCGAAGGCCGTCTGCACATGCTCGACTATGACAAGAAGTTCCTCGTCAAGAGCTGGGACAACCTCACGTTTGACGGCTCTTCGATTCGCGGCTTTACGGCTCAACGTGAGAGCGACCTGCGCTTGAACATTGACTGGAACGCCTTCTACTGGACGCCGGCTGACGTCTTCGGCCCCGGCAAGGTGATGGTCTTCGGCGAAGTGGTCGACAAAGACGGCTCACCCTACCGGGCCGATCTCCGGGCCGTACTGAAGCAGTACGCCAACCAGCTCTATGCCAAGGACGGCTACACGCTCAACGCCGCCAACGAGATTGAGGGCTTCCTGTTCAAGGGATCCGACGCCGAACGCAACTACCACGAGACCGGCAAGTTCGAGTACGTCAACACCGGTGGCTACTACCACTCGCTGCCGGGCGATCCGCTGCGGACTTTCATCGACAAAGTGGCCGAAGTGCAGCGCGCGATGGGCTTCGAGAACGAGAAGGACCATCCGGAAGTGGCGCCTTCGCAGTTCGAAATCAACTACACCTACGGGGACGTCGTCTCCGCAGCTGACCAGATTCAGCTCTACAAGCTGATCTGCCGCCAAGTGGCGACCCAGATGGGCTATAGCGTCAGCTTCCTGCCCAAGCCCGTGGTGGGCGTGAACGGCAGCGGCATGCACACCAACGTGTCGATCATGAAGAACGGCAAGAACCTCTTCTGGGACCCCAAGGGCGAAGAGAAGATCAGCAAGTTTGCCTGGCAGTTCGTTGACCGCATTCTTACCCACGGCAATGACATCTGCGTGTTGCTGAATGCCAGCGTCAACGCCTATCGGCGGCTTGACCCGCACTTCGAAGCCCCGAATCAGATCAAGGCCTCGGCCACGGATCGTGGTTCGATGGTTCGCATTCCGATCGGCAACGAGAAGAGCGCTCGCGTCGAAGTCCGCTCGGTGGGTCCTGATGCCAACCCCTACATGGTGTTGTACTCGGTGTTCAAGACCGGACTCGACGGCGAGACCAGCAAGATCAAGAATCTTCGCCAAGCCGACCGGTACCTCCCGGACAACATTTACACCGCGCTCGAGAACTTTAAGGCCGCCAGGTGGACCGACGAGCTTCTCGGTGCCGACGTGAAGGGCCGTTACGCCGACTTGAAGCAGGCTTCGGCTGATCGATGTGCCCGCCAGTTGGGCACGATCGTCAAGGCGCCTGAGGTGCAGTATCATCACGAGGTTTACAACCAGTACCTCTGGAATATGTTCTAAACCACCGCCGCCGTTTCTCAGCAAAAAAGCCCTGGTCACGCGGCCAGGGCTTTTTGCTGTCTAATGGTTACGAACGCAGTTTATACGTCATGACCCCAAAAGAAGTCCTTGAGTTTGCCAAACAGAACGAAGTCCGCCAGGTGGATCTCCGCTTTACGGATATCCCTGGCCTGACTCACCACATCAGTTATCCGATCGATCAACTCGACGAAAGCAGCTTCGAGGCCGGGTTCGGTATCGACGGCAGTTCCATCCGCGGCTGGGCGGCAATCAACGAAAGTGACATGCTGCTGATCCCGGATCCAACGACCGCCTTCTTGGATCCGTTTACCGAGATCCCCACGCTGGTGATGCTGGGCAACGTCATCGATCCGCTCACTCGCCAGAAGTACGAGCGGGACCCGCGCTACATCGCCCAGAAGGCGGAGATGTACCTGAAGAATTCCGGGTTGGCCGACACCACTTTCTTCGGTGCGGAAGCCGAATTCTTCGTCTTCGACAACGTCCGCTTCGACAGCACGATCAATGCCGGCTTCTATTTCATCGACGCCGAAGAGGGCCGCTGGAACTCCGGTCGTGAGCACAACAATCTCGGCTACCGGCCGCGCGTGAAGGAAGGCTACTTCCCGGTGCCGCCCACCGACATGTACATGGATTTGCGCAGCGAGATGGTGGAGGTGATGATCGCCTGCGGACTCACCATCGAGTGTCACCATCACGAGGTGGCCACGGGCGGCCAATGCGAGATCGACCAGAAGTACGACACGCTGCTGAAGTCGGCGGACAACATGGTGCTGTACAAGTACATCGTCCGCAACGTCGCCAATCGCAACGGCAAGACGGTTACGTTCATGCCGAAACCGCTGTTCGGGGACAACGGCAGCGGGATGCATTGCCATCAATCGCTTTGGAAAGAGGGCAAGCCGCTCTTCGCAGGCGACGGCTATGCCGGCCTTTCGCAGATGGCCCTCTGGTACATTGGCGGGCTGCTGAAGCATTCACGCGCGTTGTCGGCGATTATCGCCCCCACCACGAACAGCTACAAACGGCTGGTGCCGGGCTATGAGGCCCCAGTGAATCTGGCCTACTCGCGGCGCAATCGTTCTGCCGCCGTTCGCATCCCCATGTACTCGGCATCACCCAAGGCCAAGCGCGTCGAATTCCGTCCGCCTGACCCCAGCGCGAACCCTTACCTCGCGTTCGCCGCGCTCCTGATGGCAGGACTGGACGGCATTCTCACCAAGGCCGACCCAGGTGAGCCACTCGACAAGGACATCTACGACCTCTCCACCGAAGAGATGAAGGCTGTCCCCTCCATGCCGGCTTCGCTTGACGAGGCGCTCACCTGTCTCGAAGAAGACCACGCGTTCCTGCTGAAGGGCGATGTTTTCACCGAGGAATTGATCGAGACCTATATCGCCTACAAGCGCAAGAACGAAGCCGATGCCGTCCGCCTGCGGCCGCATCCCTACGAATTTTCGCTTTACTACGACATCTAAGATGTACGCAAAGTTACGCCGCGATGCCTTGGGGATCTTCCGCGCTGCCTTGCGCGCGGCGGATCCGCAGGAAGGCATTCGACGAGCCTTGCCGCAGTTCCAGGCCCTTCTGGATCAGCCGCACGAACATATCTACGTGGTTGGCGCCGGCAAGGCGAGCGCGGCCATGGCCGTGGCCGTGGAGCGCATTCTCGGACGCCGGATAGCCGGGGGTCTGATCAATACCAAGCATGGCCATCTGGCCAAGCTAAAGCGAATCGAACTCAATGAGTGCGCGCACCCGGTGCCGGATCAGGCCGGTGTGGATGGCGCGCGCCGCATTGCGGAAATCGCGAGGCAAGCCACCGCCAACGATTTGGTGATCTGCCTGATTTCGGGCGGCGCCTCTGCGTTGCTGCCCTTGCCCGCTTCAGGACTGACGCTCGACGACAAGCAGGAGGTCACGCGCCAGTTGCTGGCCTGCGGCGCAAACATTCACGAGATCAATACCGTGCGCAAGCACCTGTCGGCGATTAAAGGCGGCCAACTCGCAGCCCTCGCCGCGCCGGCGCAGCTCCTGACGCTGGTGCTCTCCGACGTGATCGGTGACGATCTCAGCGTCATCGGCTCAGGGCCCACCGTTCCGGATGGCTCTACGTTTTCGCAGGCCCGCGCCATTCTTGCCAAGTATCGAGTAACGCCGCCCAAAGCTGTCAGCCGCCATCTGGAGGCGGCAGTCCGCGAGAATCCCTCGGAACTGAGCAACACTCGGACACTCATTGTCGGCGCCAACCGTCTCGCGGTGGATGCGGCGGCCGTGGAGGCGCAGGCGCGGGGCTATCATCCGCTGGTGCTGTCCACCACGATCGAAGGCGAAACCCGGGACGTGGCGCGCATGCATGCGGCGATCGCCCGGGAGTGCGCCGCCAGCGGTCGGCCCATTGCCCCGCCGGCCTGCCTCATCTCGGGCGGCGAAACCACGGTCACGCTGACGGGCAACGGTCTGGGTGGACGCAATCAGGAGTTCGTCCTGGCCGCCGCGATGGAACTGGCACCCGGTGTGGTGGTGCTGAGCGGCGGAACCGACGGGACTGACGGTCCAACTGATGCCACTGGCGCGTTAGCGGACAGCCTGACTCTCGAAAAAGCAAAAGCGCGCGGACTCGATCCGCGCGCTGCACTCGATGGCCACGATGCCTATCCGTTTTTCGATGCCCTCGGTGACCTGATCCGGACCGGTCCGACGGGCACGAACGTGATGGACGTGCGGCTGCTGCTTATTGGTCCTGCAGCTTCGGCAACTTTGGAGCTGAAGGCAGTTGGGGAGGCGAAGGCAGTTGGGGCGCGGAAGGCGTCGACAAAACGGACACCGGGGTCGCCGCGTCGCTCCGCAAAATCGTCAGCGACCCGCGGTCGGTCGTCACGCTAATCGTCGGGCCAGAACCCGTGGTTCCGGTCACCGTACCGCCACGATCCAGCGGAGACTCCCTGAGCGGTTCACCGAATTCGTTATCGGTCTCGCCGCGCTTCGTTACGGCGTTCAACTGAAAGCCCGTCTTGGTAGGCAGGGCAATCGTCACCGAGCCGCTGCGGGTGCGGGCATCGACCGCGGACAAGGGAAGCTTATTGGGCCGCAGTTCGATATCGCCGCGGTCGAGTTGGATATCGAGGCTTTGCGAGAAGCCGCTCAGCTTGATGTCCTTGGAGCGGGAGTGCACCACAATCTTGGAGGGGCCGACAAAATCGTCCGCATCCAGCTCGCCTCGCGAAACGCGCAGTTCCCCGTTGATGCGTTCCATCGCCAACTCCGACGAATCGCTGCGGAAACGGAGTGGCTTGGCCAACTGGCGGAAGCGCAGGTCGCCGGTGTAACGGAAGTCGACGGTCACTTGGCCGGCGATGTTCTCGAGGTCCAGATCTTCGCCGCGGCCCTTCACATCGACGGTGCCCTTTACGTTGATCGCCCGGACAATGTCGCTGCGCCGGACTTCAATCCGAGCGGAACCGACGTCGCTCAACCGCACGCCAGCGTTGTCGCTGTCCACGTCCACTTCACCGGTCACTCCGGTCACTTCAAAGTCGCCGTGGCGGCCTTTGCACTCCACATTCACGTTCCTCGGGATGGCGATATCGAGTTCCGCCGTCAGACGCTCTTTACCGTTCCAGCGCTCCTGGCTGGTGCGAATGTAGAGGATATCGCCTTGGCGGGAGATGACCAGGGGCACCTGTTTGTTAGCCCGTTCGGCGGCAGGGCGATCGAGAGCCCGGATCATCATGCGGCCTTCCACTTTCAGTTGCGAACCTTCACTGCCCACTAAGCGGGCGTTGCCTCGCAAGTTTTCGAGCACGATCTTTTTCACGCCCTCGGCTGATTGCTCGCCGCGCAGGGGAAAGTCGTAGCTTTCGCCCATCACTTCCCAACCGAGCATTCGGAAGCGGTCGCCCGGCCAGTTGGTGATCCGCCCGGCTGCGGATGCCCCGGCGCCAAAGAAACACAGGAAGATAACAAAAGCCCACTCGCCGCCATTTACCCCCGCCACCGGAAGAGGTCGGCCATTCTGCCAAGTGAACAGGATCTCAACGATGCGAATGGCACCCCAGCCCACCAGCACCCAAGGCCAATAGCTGGCCACGATCCGCCATACCGAAAACTCCGGCATGATGTTGTTCAACAGGAAAATCGCACCGATCAGAATCAGAATCAGCGGAGCAATCAAGCTGGCTCGTCTCATTGCGCACCTCCCAGGGAACCCTTCGCGGCCAGAGCCTCAAGCAACTTGAACAAGCCGTAGACGATAATCAACGCCGGCCACGTGTTCACGAATTGCACGCCGCCGTTTTGGTCGAGGACAAAGAGCAAGCCGAGGACCATCAGCACGACTGGTCCCCGCAGCGCCCCTAGCAGACTAGCGTGATTCATTGGCCGGACCTCCGTCAGTGCCCGTCATCCGCGCGTAGAGCATATACGCACCTAAGGCGATCAGGCCGACCGGCCACCAGCGCAACATGGCCCGCACCGAAATCAGATCAAGATTCGCGAGCAGGAAGAAAGTACCCACCGCCATCAGAATCACCGGGCCCACCGGAAAGCCATGGGCGCGCTGGCCCAGCGGCGCGATGCTCGAGAACTCATCCACCGGCAGGCCCAGCAGACGGCTTTTGGCGGTGTGCATTGCCTCAAACGCCATGTAGAAGACGAACGCCGGAATCAGGAAACCATGCAGGGTGGAGAGGGGCCCGTCTAGATCCTGCAGCGCGATCAGAAAGCCGAAGACGACCACGTGCAAGAGGCCCTTCGCGTACTGTCCGTTATAAATGGCGCCGACGCCAGGAATGAGGCCCAGGAAAAACGCCAGCCCGGGGCTGGCATCCATCTGCGGCGGGACCGAAGACGACCTGCCGGACGAGGGAGCGGCATACGGATTGTCCGCCGACGCGGAGGCCGGCATATGTTCCGCGCAATACATGGTGCCCATGGCATAGCGCACCGTTTCGGCCGTAAGCGCGGTACCGCAACCCCGGCAATAGCCCAGAACGGGCGCCGCCAACTGGGGCGGAGTATTTTCGGAATTCGTTATGTCTGGCGTCATTTTCCTGATCCTTCTGGCTTCGTTTGCCCGCTCTTCGGCTCGCTTTTCAATTCCCGCTTCTCGCCGGCTTCCTGGTCGCTCAAATCTTTCAGCCGGCTTTGAATCTCATACACAACCCGCAGCGATTCGTAGTATTTCAGCGTGCGGTCCCAAACCCGGTGGGACTTATCTTCCACGGCCGCCCACACCTTTACGGGGTCCAGGTCCGACGGCTTCAACTGCTTTACGGGAGCCGTAAATCTCCCCAGCATGGAGAACGATAGAATCGTCATGGCCATACCCATGGCCAACCGGGGCTGCATCATTGGCTTCATCCAACTGCGCAGCCAGCCCATTGAACCGCCGGTCCGTTTAGCGGGCGAGTGCGCGCGTTCCGCGGCGGGGATCTCCTGCACCATCCGCGTGATTAACTGCGGCGGCGGCTGCACTTCCGGCACACCTTCGAGGAAACTCAACACCGCCCGCGAATCTTCCACCAGCGCCCGGCAGGAGGCGCAACCCGTCAAATGCGATTCGACCACCGCGCGCGTTGCCACGTCCAGCGTGTTGTCGACATAGTCGCAAATCAGGATGTCTAGTTCCGCGCAGTTCATGGCCTTCATCTCTATACCGCCACCCGGTGTCTCCTCAGCAATCGCGCGAGTTCCGCCCGCCCCCGGTTCAATCGGCTCTTCACGGTACCTTCCGGCACATTGAGCGCCTGGGCGATTTCACGATACTCTAACTCTTCAAGGTCGCGCAGAATCACGGTCTCTCGGAGTTCCGGCGACAACTTCTGCAACGCGCCCTGCAACAACTCACTCGCTTCGCGCCCTACCACCCGGCTGTCCGTCCGCGACTCGACAGCCGTCTTGGATTCGAGCATCGTCACCGAATCTTCAATGGAGTCCGACGCTCTTTCTAACTTGCTTCGACGGTAATGATCGATCAATAGGTTACGAGTCAATCGGGCCAGCCAGACTTGAAACGAACCTTCACCCGAGCGAAAACTCTTGAGACTGCGAAACACGCGGAGAAAGACGTCCTGCGTCAGGTCCTGCGCCTGGGTCTCGTTGCCGGTGAAGCGATAGGCGATGGAGTAGACGCGCTTGGTGTGCAAGCGCACCAGATCCTCCCAAGCGGATTCGTCGCCCGCCAGGCAACGTTCCACCAGTTCGGAATCGGCATTCGAATCGGCTGCGAAGATCTGTTCCAATCGTCTTTCCGCGGCTTCCCGCGAACCCACTATTCCCCAGGGCAAGACCAGTTCGCCAACCCCGCCGGCCCGCATTTTGGTGCTAAGCTCGGCTAGTGGCGCCCGGGCCGCGCTCGGCATCGGGGCCCCGAATTGCGGGGATGACAGCAACTGAATCGCGCTGAACGGCATCGTTCTCCATCCTTCACTCAAGGAAACGAGACGCGCCGCACGGAAGTTCAATTAAATCCGGCCGCCAGGAGACACCATTCTAGCCCGTCCGCGCCTCCTGTGGCCGAGCCGTTCGTACGATAGTACTTTGAGTGCCGTCGGGTTGGGAACCCGACACTCACGAGACTCCGTCAAGAGAGTCCGATCCTGGAGGAAGTTGATTGAATTCATCGCGTAAGTGGATCAAGTACCTGCTCTGCCTGGTCTTGTTCCTGGTTGCCGCCACGTGGTTCGGCCTGACGAGGTTGAAGGAGAACGGCTTTGACTGGGAGAAGTTCAAGACAGCTCTCCTTTCGCTGGACCCATTCTGGTTTGGCGGCGCGATCATCCTGATTCTGGTCACCTATTTCGGTCGCGCGGTGCGCTGGGCGGTGATGATTCGGCCGATTGCGCCGAAGGCGAATCTACTGCGTCTGGCTCGCGCACAAGTAATTGGTTTCACGGCAGTTACACTTTTCGGCCGTCCGGGAGAACTGGTTCGTCCCTATCTGATTGCGCGAAATGAAGGGGTGAGTTTCAGTTCTCAGCTGGCGGTCTGGTTTCTCGAACGGGTCTTTGACCTGCTGGCAGTCTTACTGCTTTTCGGATTGGCCCTCAACCAACTGGATCCGTCGACGGCGAGCCATGTGAGCCCTCGTCTGGCCTGGGTGTTGAGGACAGGTGGCCAAATGGCCAGTTTGTTGGGCGCGGGAGCTTGCCTGTTTATTCTAGCCCTACGACTTTTTGCCGATGCCACGCTGCGCCTGCTGGCTCGGGTGATCGACCTACTGCCGAAAGCGCTCGGCAGCCGGCTCGGCGGACTGGTGGATGCTTTCGCCCACGGAATCGCCTCGACGAAGAGCAATAGTCAGATGGCGTTGGTGATTCTTTACACGGCCCTGGAGTGGACGGTGGTCGTGGGCGCCTTCTATGCCCTGTTGCGCGGCTTCGGCCCGACAAGCCATCTGACGATGTGGGACAGCATTGTGGTTTGTGGGTTTGTCGCGTTCGGCAGCATCGTGCAAATTCCGGGCGTCGGCGGCGGAATGCAAATCGTTTCTTTTCTTGTGCTTACGGAGATTTACGGCGTCGGCAACGAATCCGCTAGTCTCATGGCGATCCTGCTTTGGTTGGCCACTTTCGTGATCGTCGTTCCCGCGGGTCTCGCACTCGCCTTCCAGGACGGCCTCAACTGGAGCAAATTAAGGCACTTACCTGACGAGGCGCAAGCCAACTCGCGCCCCCATCGGGCGGTAGAATAGGCTCACGTTATGCTTTGTCCCTTTTGCGCCCATCTTCATGACAAGGTAATCGACTCCCGCGAGAGCAAAGAGGGCGAATCGATCCGGCGGCGCCGGGAGTGCCTGCAATGTACGCGGCGGTTCACCACATACGAGCGAATCGACGAAATTCCCTACATGGTCATCAAAAAAGATGGCCGCCGGGAGAAGTTCGAACGGCAAAAAGTCTTGAGCGGCCTGCTAAAGGCCTGCGAAAAGCGGCCGATCCCCATGACTCGGCTCGCAAATCTGGTGGATGAAATTGAAGGGTTACTGAACGACGCGGCGGACAGGGAAATCTCCACGAGCAAGATCGGGGAACTTCTGATGCAGCGACTGCAGGTTCTCGACAAGATTGCCTACGTCCGTTTTGCCTCCGTGTACCGGGACTTCCAGGACGAAGACGCATTTTTCAATGAAATGAAAAACTTGATGCGCCAAAAACGCGGGTAACTGCTCCCCCCTCGAAATAAAGCTGTAACCATTCGGCGTCCCGGACATCTTTTAATCAGGAGATCCAATGTCGCCAATTCGGTGGTATACTCTCCTGGGAACCAAGCGGCCGCGAAACGAAGACGAATCTGACACCCACTGTGCCTCTGCGAACTATTTAATTCCAGGCCAGTTAACGCCCTAACCGGCAAAGATCCTTCCGCCCTCGCGCTTCACCGCTACCCCCTCGAGGGAGAGATTTGTCTCTCCTGGCCGGAGTCAATTGCGTGGTGCTGAACCCCGCGATTGAGTTGTCGTGTGCACGCGCGCGAGGGGGCTAAAATTCATCGAACGAAATTTTGCAGTGAGAAGAGAGGAACCAGACTCAAATGATCGGCTGCGCCCGCCGGTCTGAGGAGGTATTTGCCACGTGGACCCATTTGAAGACCAATACATAGCCGAACCAACGGAACCGCTCACGTTATCTTTTGACGAAGAAACTAATTTTTTTCACCCCGAAGCCGTAGCTGACGCGGAGAGCGAAGAAGACGATCAGCCTGCCCAAGTTGTAGAAGAGTCAATTTATACCGACGACCCGGTTCGCGTTTACTTGCGCGAGATGGGTGCGGTTCCTCTTCTTACCCGAGAAGGTGAAGTAAATCTAGCCCGCAAGATGGAACGCGGGAAAGTTCGCATGTATCGTGCGATCAGCCGCTCCGCGATGGTGGAGGGTGTCGCTTGCGAATGGATGGAGCAAGTGCGCAAGGGCGTACTGGATCTCGATGACATCGCGGACCTGGGTGACGTGGAAGACGGCACCCCCGCCGAAGAGAAGCGCCGCAAGCAAGTATTGCAACAACTGAACGAATTGCTGGCGCTGCAGAAGAAAAAGCATCAGGCGATGGAAAAGCACGATGCCGTCCCGCTTTCGAACCGCAAAGGGCGCAAAAAGGGCTGGATGAAGTCGCTCCGCTCCTCGGTGGAGTTCTCCCGCGCCTTCCGTGCCCTGCCCTGGCAGATCAGCATGTGGCGCAAGTTCGGCAAGGAGATTGAGCGCGCCGTCGAAGAGCTCAACCATTTGCAGGCCGAACTGAAGCGCCACGAAGAGAAAAATAGCGCCGCCGCCCAGGCGCGCGTGAAAGAACTCAAGCGCGAGATTAAGAAAAAGGAAGTTACGGCCGGCGCCAGCCTGCTGGACCTGAACCGCTCGCTGCATATCATCCGCGTCGGCGAAGTGGAAGCCGAACGGGCCAAGAAAGATCTGGTCGAGGCGAACCTCCGCCTGGTCGTCAGCGTCGCCAAGAAGTACGTCAATCGCGGTTTGCACCTTCTGGACCTCATCCAGGAAGGCAACATCGGTCTGATGCGCGCCGCCGACAAGTTCGAATACCGCCGTGGCTACAAGTTCTCCACCTACGCCACCTGGTGGATCCGACAAGCCATCACCCGCGCGATTGCCGACCAGTCGCGCACCATTCGTATTCCCGTTCACATGAACGAGAGCATGAACAAGTTCCTGCGCGCCACCCGTGAGCTCGAAAAAGAGCTCGGCCGCGCGCCGACTAACGAAGAGATCTCCCGCCGCATGGACATTCCGGTGGAAAAGGTCCAGAAGTTGAAGACCATCTCGCGCGATCCCGTGTCGCTCGAGACTCCGGTGGGCCGCGATGGCGAAAGCGCCCTCGGGGACCTGATCGAAGATCGCTGGGTCGGCTCTCCCGTGGACGCCGTCATCGAGTCGAACGTTCGCGACGAAACCGCCAACATCCTTAAGACGTTGTCCCCCAAGGAAGAAAAGGTGATTCGGCTTCGTTTCGGCATCGGCTGTGAACGCGAGCACACGCTCGAAGAGATCGGCCAGGAGTTCGACGTCACCCGTGAACGCATCCGTCAGATCGAAGCCAAGGCGCTCCGCCAGCTTCGTTCACCGGAGCGCGCCCGCCACCTGCGAGCTCTGCTCGCGGCTCGTTAGTTTTCATTCGCCCGCCAGCACGCGGTAACAAGGCCTCACCCCGCACAGGGTGGGGCCTTTTCCTTGAAACAATCGCCCCGCGCAAGCGTCTGCTAAATAGATGTCCGTCCCTACCTGGGTCCCTTTGGGAATCTCTCTCGCCATCATGAGCCAAACTCTTTACGCCGCCCCGCCGCGCCTGATTCGCGACCTGGAGTACGCGCAATCCGCCGGAGGCAGCCTGCGTTTTGACGCCTACATCCCCGCTAGCAGCACTCCCACGGCTGCCGTGATCATCGTTCATGGCGGCGGCTGGGTCCGTGGCGACCGGCGCACGAATGTCGAACCGCTCTTCCAGCCGCTCGCCGACGCAGGCTTCGCTTGGTTCTCGATCAGCTATAGCCTGGCAACGAGTCCCCTGGAGTTTGGCGCGGCCGTAGGCGACGTCGAGGCCGCCGTCCGGTTCATCCGTAGCCGGGCAGCAGAGTACCATATCGACCCGGACCGGATCGCCCTGGTGGGCGAGTCCGCGGGAGGGCACTTAGCGGCGATGGCCGCGCTGGGTCCGCCAGCAGGAGACAGTGGGGTTAAGGCGGTGGTTGCCATCTATGCTCCCACGGACCTGGTCGCTTTGGCCCGCAGCAGTCCGCTGATCCCGGATGCGATACGAAGGCAACTGAACGGCAGCGCGTGGGCCAACCTGATTTTGGCGCGCCTCGGCCAGTTGTCACCGCTGCAGGCCGTCCGGCCGGGCATGCCGCCGTTCTTGTTCATCCATGGCGACGCCGATCCGGTGGTGCCATTCGATCAGTCGCGGGCGATGTGCGACAGCATGCATGCAGCCGGCGCAGTCTGCCAACTCTTCGCCGTGCCCGGCGGCGGCCACGGCATCCGTGGTTGGGAGTCCTCGCCGACACGCTCCGCACCTTACAAGCGGGAGATGATCGAGTGGTTACGGCGTCAGTTGCCGGCGGCCACCACGCTCTAACATCCCGACGCTTGACAATCATTCAAGCATTCTATTGAATGATTGTATGCAGGCTCAGGCGAAGCGCGATTTCAAGAATTCCCTCTTCCACGAATTTGCGCGCATTGGCAAAGCGGTCGCTAGTGACCGGCGGCTGGAAATCATCGACCTATTGGCGCAGGCCGAGCGGACGGTGGAGGAACTGGCGCTCGAAACCGCCCAGTCCGTGGCCAACACGTCCCAGCATCTGCAGGTACTGCGGCAGGCGCAGTTGGTGGAGACCCGCCGTTCGGGGCCGTTTATTCACTACCGGTTGGCGGACGAACGCGTCACCCGTCTCTGGGTGGCACTGCGGGAGGTAGGGGAGGCGCGCCTGGCGGAAGTCGACCGGCTCGTCGCCACGTACCTGACCGATCGAAGCACACTGCAAGCCATCGACACGCGGGAGTTGAAGCGCAGGTTGAAAGACGGCGGCACGGTGTTGTTGGACGTGCGGCCCGCCGTGGAGTACGCCACAGGACACATCGCCGGCGCGGTTTCGATTCCGATCACAGAGTTGGCGAGCCGGCTGAAGGAACTCCCCAAAGACAAGACGATCGTTGCCTACTGCCGGGGACCTTACTGCGTGTTTGCCGACGAAGCGGCTTCGCTGCTTTTGGGCAAGGGCTTCCAGGCGGTCCGGCTGACGGGCGGCTATCCGGACTGGAAGATTGCGGGTGGCGCGGTAATGAGCAGCGCGCATGCCTAGACAGATCGATGCGGAGTCGCTCCGTGTGTGGCTGGAAGAGAAGAAGCGCGTAACCGTCATCGACGTGAGAAGCGACGACGACCGAGCCCAATGGTCGATCCCGGGCAGCCTGCACATCAACGCCTATGAGTCACTCAAGGCGGGCCGGCGCAGCGCCCTCTCCGACGCGAATCTGCCCCTGGGCCAGCCCATCGTCACGGTGTGCAATGCAGGCAAAATGAGCGACCGGGCGGTGGCGGAGCTTTCCGGCCGGGGGTTCGAGGTGCTCTCATTGGCCGGGGGGATGGCCGCGTGGAGTCTCGCGTGGAACACGGCCGAAGTCAGGCTCTCCAACGCTCACCTTTTTCAGGTACGGCGCACGGGAAAGGGCTGCCTTTCCTACGTAATCTCGTCCGGCAAAGAGGCGCTGGTGGTTGATGCTTCGCTGCCGGTGAATGTTTATCGATCTATCGCCGAACGCGAGGGGCTCCAGATCCGGTATGCGATTGACACCCATATCCATGCGGACCATGTCTCGCGTTCGTTTCAACTTGCCGAGGCGGTGGGCGCGGAGCTGTTGTTGCCGCAACAGAATCGGGTTCGTTTCGCCTACACTCCGATTGCGGCTCATGCGGAGATCGTGATCGGCACCTCGAAGCTGAAGGCGATCCCCACACCGGGACACACGTTGGACAGTACGTCGTTCCTCCTCGACGGGGAGGCCTTGTTCACTGGAGACACGCTCTTCACGGCAAGTGTCGGGCGGCCGGACTTGCGCGCGGATCTGCAGCAGGCCCGTTCGCGGGCATGCTTGCTCTATGCCTCCGTCCGGCATTTGCTCGGCCTCGAGGCGAGGGTGCAGGTCTTTCCCGGCCACACCGGTATTCCACCGGCCTTCGATGGGGTGCCGATCAGCGAACGTCTGGATCGGGTGACGGAACAGCTTCAACCGTGGATGGAATCGGAGGAGGTTTTCGTGGAACGAATTCTGGCCCGCCTCCCTCACACGCCCCCAAACTACCAGCGCATCGTCGAAATCAACGAGGGCGGAGACTGGCCAGCCGAGGATGCGACGGAGCTTGAGGCCGGAGCCAATCGCTGTGCCGTCGGCTAGTTCACCGACTGGGGTTCGCCTAGGCCTTCGCGAAAACTGGCAGCAATTCGCGCTTCTGGTGTTGGTGAACGCCTTCGTGGGCGCCATGGTGGGAGCGGAACGAGTGGTTCTTCCACTTCTCGCCGAGCGCGACTTCGGGGTGGCTTCTCGGGCCGCAATCCTATCGTTCATCGTCAGCTTTGGCCTGGTAAAGGCGGGAG
The DNA here is from genome assembly GCA_022843605.1 of Bryobacter sp. Classification (GTDB taxonomy): domain Bacteria; phylum Acidobacteriota; class Terriglobia; order Bryobacterales; family Bryobacteraceae; genus JALHNI01. Next base: position 6,370 of record JALHNI010000077.1, on the reverse strand, counting down.
CCAACTTGTTTGCCGGCCGCCTGGGCGACCGCTTGGGAAGGAAAAGAGTACTGATTGCGGGCTGGATTTTCGGCCTCCCGGTACCGCTGCTGCTTTACTTCGCGCCATCCTGGTCGTGGATCATCGTGGCCAACGTTTTCCTGGGAGTGAATCAAGGCTTTGCCTGGTCGACGACGGTGATCATGAAGATCGATCTGGTGGGCCCGAAGCGCCGGGGTCTGGCAATGGGCCTGAACGAGGCGGCCGGCTACCTGGCCGTTTCCGGGGCAGCGCTCCTGGCCGGTTTTCTCACCGGCGGATACGGCGCGCGCTCCGCGTTGCTATGGGTGGGAGGCGTGGCGGCGCTCCTCGGCCTGATCCTGTCGGTGCTGTTCGTCCGGGAATCAGGCGCTCACGTGGCGATGGAGGGCCGTGCTCAGCCGGCTTCAGCGGCGTCATTTGGGCAGATCTTTTGGCGGACGAGTTGGCGGAACCGCACGCTCTTCTCGGTGAGCCAGGCGGGAATGGTCAACAACCTGAACGACGGAATGGCCTGGGGTCTCTTGCCGCTGTTCTTCGCCGGCGGAGGACTCAGCCTGAAGGAAGTCAGCATGCTGGGCGCGCTCTATCCCGCCGTTTGGGGCGTGGTGCAAATGTTCACCGGCGCGTTGAGCGACCGATGGGGCAGAAAGATCTTCGTGACGTCCGGAATGCTGCTGCAGGGCGCGGCAATCCTTTCCCTGTCTTTGACGAGCGGCCTGTTCCCGTGGGCGATTGCGGCCACACTGTTGGGCATCGGCACCGCCATGGTCTACCCGACGTTGCTGGCCACCATTGGTGACGTTGCCCATCCCGCCTGGCGCGCTACCTCTGTCGGCGTCTATCGGCTTTGGCGCGATGGGGGCTACGCGATTGGCGCGCTGCTGGCGGGCGTCATCGCTGACCTGCTGGGACTGCGCTGGGCGATTGGCAGTGTCGGCGTGGTGACGATCCTGTCGGGCCTGGTCGCCGTCGCAACCATGCGCGAGACACTGCCAAGCCGGAACGAGTACCTCCCCTGAACCGCATTGAAAGAGATCACCCGATGAACAAACTTCGAATCCACAACTCGCTGCTGATGGCCTGCGCGCTGGCATGGCTCGCCGGTATGGGTGCCCCCGAGGCGCGAGCCTATCCACCGGCGGTCGGCATTCTGAGCCCGGCCCGCAACTGCCTCAGCTGTCACGTCAGCAATGGACCATGGCAGGACTCCGCGAACCTGATCATCGATGTTCTCGACAAGGCCTCGGGGAAATCGTTGAAGCAGGTGGACGGTACCTTCGTGATTTCGGCGCGCCGTGGCGAACTGAAAACCGTCGTCACCGTCATCGGCTGGAAGGCCGGCAGTGCAGAGCAATCCCCCTACCGGAACGCTTGGATCTACGTGGACCCGCAAAGAGTCGGCGACCCCACGGCGCTCAACAAATTCGCCCCTGGCTGGATGGTGAACCTGCCGGCGTCTTGCCGGGTGGTGGGCGATCAGGCGGATGCCTACCCAAACGCGCAATTGACCGCCCTGCCGATGACGGTGCGGGCCGGAGATGACGCCAGCGACGCGGAAATCGAGCTTCAAGTCATGCTCACGCGCGGGGAATCCGTGAAGGGCGACGCCAAACGAGGCATGACCGGAAACTACTTCGAGCGTCGGGTTCGCTTAAAGGTGGAGTGAGACCGGAGTCGCTTGTTTGCGGCTGGCGGCCTCGCAGTTTTTTCTTCGGCGGTAAAGGCGTGGCCGTGGTTGGCGTAGCGGACGCCGAGACGGTCCGTCTGACCGTACAGGGCGTCGGCGGGCTAAGCGCCGGGGAGCGACGGCCAAACGGCTTCCGGCAGCGAGATCGCGGTGGGCGCGGCCAGAACAGAGCCAGGAATCAAAGCTGTTGAAGGGGATTTTCTCGCGCGGCCTCCAGAACTGGTCCGAATTGGGCGAAACCAGTTCGGCTACTGCTTCTGAATCACGTCCAGCGTCCCGATTCGCCACGGACCAGCGAATCGATAATCGCGGTCGCCACCGGCGGGCGAGGATGAAGGGCATGAGGAACAGAAGAAGCGATCAACACCGGGAAGCGAGTAGCAACCCGGAAAACCTGTCCCACTAATCGTCTCGGGGACGGCCACGCAGTTGCTTGGCTGTGGACCGCTCGGACTTCGACTCCAGCCGCCGCAGCTTCGACCCCAAGGTGGGCCGGCTGGCGCGACGCCGTTTCGGCACAATCTCGGCCCGCGCCACCAACTCGTCCAGCCGAGCGCGAGCCTCGGCGCGATTGGCCTCCTGCGTGCGATGTTCCCTGGCGGTGATGATCAGGACATCGTCCTGCGTCAGCCGCTTGCCGGCGAGGGCCCGCAAGCGACCCCGCGTCTCACCGGACAGCGACGGCGAGCGTCCCACGTCGAAGCGCAGTTCCACCGCGGTGGAGACCTTGTTCACGTTCTGCCCGCCGGGCCCTGAGGCGCGAACGAAGGCAAACGTCAGTTCTGAATCCGGAATGCGCGGCACACCTCTATGACAGCATGTTGTTTCCGCCTACCGCGACGCGAGGCTGGAGCCCGACCGGGAACTAGCGCACGAACGCTTCCAAGCGCCGCAAGATCCCCATAGGGGCGACACCGGCAGCGGCAATCTCATCGGCCCGGGCCTGGGTATCGGCCACGGCATAGATTCGCAACTCGTCGGCATTCCCGGAAGGACGCACGTGCGCGACATCGCCATTCTCGAACAGCATCCGCACGCCGTCGGTCCGGTCAATCCGTTGCAGGACACTGAAACCCAGTTCCGCCCCGAAGAACTGGCGAATCGTCTCCGGCGTCAATTGCTCCAGAATCTTCAGACTGGTGGCGCGCGGAAAATCCTTCAGCAGGGCGGCCCGGCTGAACCGGGCGGGCAAACGGTCAAACAGCGAAATCAGCGAGCCGGATCCGGCCGCGAAGAGCGCGCAAAGCAGCGGCAGAAAAGCATCGCGTGTCGCCAGCGCCTTGAGCGTCGGCAGATCCGAACCGAGCAGAAAACCGCCGTTCGCCTCCCAGCCGCAAACTACCTTCTTTCCCTGCGTGAGGGCCGCTTCCATTCCGGCAATCACATAGGGCGACCCGATGCGCGTCTTCGGCGCGACCACGTTGGCGAGCGTTCCGCGGTCGATGGCATCGTTGCAACTGATCGGCACCACCACGGCGTCCGCGTGCAGATACTCGGCCACCACCATGCCGAGCAGATCGCCGCCAAAGAAACGGAGCTTGCCGTCCGTCTGCACACCGAGCAGCAACGGCCGGTCGCTGTCGCCGTCCGTCGAAGCGACCGCATCATACGGGCCATCGACCAAGGCTTGGATCGCCGCCAGTTGTGACGCCTCGATATTCTCGGTGTCGATGGGCACGAAGGTCTCACTGCGTCCCGCCGGAACCACGTCGGCCCCCAGACGGCGCAACACCTCGGCGAGCAGATCCCGCCCGACGGCCGAATGCTGGTATACCAGAATCCGGCGCCCCGCGAGCGACTTTCCGGCAAAGAACTGCACGTAGCGGTCCAGGTATCGCTCTGCCGCCTCGTTCACTTCGGCCGGCAGCGGCAGTGGGGCCGTCTTGAACTTCCCTTCCGCGTTGAAGCGGGACGCCTCCACGGGCTCGTCGTAGAGACGTTGGCGCACGGCCGCCACACGGGAGTTGATGGGGTCCTCGTGATGCTTAAGCAGTTCGCCGCGGGAGGTGTTGAGCTTGTAGCCGTTCCGGTTGAAGGGAATGTGGCTTCCCGTAATCATGAGTGAGCCTTTGCCGTTCGACAGCGCGTGGAAGGTTAAGGCCGGAGTGGGGATCTGTCCGCAATTCACCGGATTCATCTCAGCGTCGCGTAGGGCGGCGACGGCCGGGATGGCCAAGTCCGGCGAACTCGGCCGCAGGTCGGCGGCAAAGTAAAAATCGTCCCCGCGCTCGATGCCGCCTTCGGCGAGGGGCAACGACTGCAGGTACTCAGCTTCAGCCAAAACGTTGAGATAAATCTCAAGCGGCGTTAAATGGACGATCTCTCCACGCCGACCGCTCGTACCAAACTTGAGCTCGACGGGTTGATAGGAAAGTGAAGAACGAAAGGTCACCAGAATATTGTCTCGCGCCAGAGGCTGGGAACAGCGGCGCGGCTGGGGCCGGACCGGCTACACTCGCCGCAGCAGACGGTCGAGCGCCTCGCAGAAGAAGTACTCGCCCCACATGACGCTCTCGTTGACACCGAGATCCTTGCGCATGTGATAGACGCCGCCTTTGAGAATGCCTTCCCAGCCCTTGGTCTTGTCACCAAGGTAGCTGGTGCACAGAGTCCGCATGATCTGGTTCGCCGTCGACCAGTACAAGTGGCCCTTCACCGGATCCTGCATCATGCGCGACAACCGGAGCATCCCGGCCGCGGCAATCGCGGCGGCCGAGGTGTCCACCTGTTTGCGCGATTCGGCCGAAGCCTGATAGTCCCAGGGCGGCACGCCGTCGTTCGGCGTGTGCGACAGGAAATAGTCGGTGCAGGCCTCGGCAGTCTCCAGAAAATGCGGATCCGCCGAATACTCGTAGGCCGTCGCGAAGCCGTACATTGCCCAAGTTAAGCCGCGGGACCAGCAGGAGTCGCCGCGCTCCCCTTGGTGGGTCGCCTGCTTGAGAAACTCGCCGTTCTTGGTGTCGAACAGTCCTTCTTGCGCGGTGGAGCCGTCACCGCGCACCATGGTGCGGCGCGTGGTGTAACTGTGCCGCAAAGCGATCTCACGCAGCTTCTTGTCGCCGGTCTCGCGCGCGGCGTAGAATACAATGCCCACGTTCATCATGATGTCGATGAACAACGACTCTTCGCTCACGAAGGACCGCAGATACTGGCCTTTGTCGCGATAGCGGGCGCCCATCGTCTGCCCGGCGGTGATCAGCACTTTCCGCAGGCTCTCATCCTTGGTTACCTGATACCAGCGGTAGTAAGTCGACAGGAAGATAAAGCCCAGGTCATGCACTTCACGGTCGAGCTTGCGGGGCTCCAGCGGCTTAGAGTAGCGAATGGCGTTCTCGCGCCAGACCTTGGCTTCCTTCTCTTCACTGCGCTTTTCGAAGATCCACATCATGCCCGGCAGAAAACCGTCGCACCAATGCGTCCAGGCGGCACCTTCGTGTTTCCATTTCCCCTTCTTCGTGTACATCGGGTAAAAGTCGGGGTGCTTCTTAACCAAGGCGCCTACCTGCTTCTTGGCAAAGGCTAAAGCGTTTTCAAAGAGCGCGCGGTCAGTTTCCTGTTGGAAGGAGATCATTATTTCTGGCTTTCCGGGGTGGTTTCGGTGACGAGCACGAGGTCGAGCCCGTCCGTGAACCTTGGTTCATTGTAAACGACAAAGACATTCTGGCCGCTCGGATGCACCCTGGCCAGCACCGGCGTGGGAGCATTCACCCGCGACGGCCCCCGGCGCGAGACCGACATTTCAGGGTAGGACTGAGCTTCCAGCAACTGGGTCTGCACCGTGGCGCGCCAGCGGTTCGCCGTCAGATCGTCGAAGCGGACCGCGATCAGGTAGGCATTGCCACCGGAGACATTCGCGCGCCGTTCCAGGCAGATCAGGCGGCCCTTCAGTTGACTCCCCTTGGGGATGATCACTTCTTTGCCCACCTTTACATCGCGCCGCACCCGGGCGGTGAGCGCATCACCCACCGCGGACTTGCCCCAAAGCAAGGGCGTCAGCAGCCGCACGTCCATCTTGAGGCCGGCCGGCACATTCCGCACCTCGTTCGGCGGCAGGGCCTCACCGCCGGCCACCTCGGCCGGATCGTCAAAGATTAGCGTTGATTCCGTCGAATACTGTTTGCATGCGGAGAAGGTCGTCTTATTCAAACTGACTGATCCATCGTCGCTCGTCATGCGCATCACACTGCCTTTGGGCAGCAGAAACTCGGCCTCACCCAACCGCACGCGCTGGTAGTCGAGAATCTCCTCCTCGGCGGGAATTCCCAGTTGCCGCGGAATGTCATTCGCCCGCACTTCCAGACGAATCAGTTCGTCGCTGTCCCGATCGACATAGAAACTACCGCCGTAGCCGACATTGGCTTCCATGTTGCCGTGCCGCAAAGCGAAGCGACTGCGGGCGCGGGGCACGTTGTAGCGGTACTCCATCGCCTTTCGCCCGAGCAGCACCGTCTCACCGACGCGCTCCACTTCCGCCGACCGGCCATCGAAGACGCTCTTGGCATGCAGCGCGAAGCTGCCATTGCCGATCGCTCCACCGGACACCAGATCACGCAGCCGGCGGCTTTGAAACTCGCGCGAACCCGGCCAGGCGAACATCTCGGCATTGCCCACCAGGGCGACTTCCAGGCGCACCCGGTCCACTAACTGGAAGCGTTTCTCGCC
>JALHNI010000076.1 GCA_022843605.1 Bryobacter sp. | reverse complement strand
GCGGCGGGCGATCACGCCGAGCGCGATGCACGCAGAACCCATTAAGAATACCGAGCCGGGTTCAGGAACACCGTTGCCGCCACCGGAGGAGCTGGAAGAGCTACCGGACAGGGAGCCGAGCGTGGCGTTCAGGTCAAAGGAGCTATTGCCGAAAATGTGATAGACAATCGCTTCGAAGGACGAGCCTTGAGCAAGCGGGACGTTGAAAGCATAGGTGTATGCCCGATCCGCTTCGCTGCCTTGAACCAGCGAGGTATCGCAACCCGCTGCGTTGCCAATCCCGGTGAGAGCATTCACGCAGGCACCAGAATTGAAGAAGCTCTGATTGAAGCCGATCGACACATTGGCCGAATTCGTGGCGAGAACAGCGTTTAAGCCCGTGAACTGGGCCTGTGCGTATTGGAATCCGCTGATGGTTCCAGTGGTGTTAACCGAAGTGGTGTCGGTCCCAGCACCGCTGGACTGGCCGGGGTTGAAGGATCCGAAACCCTGGAGACTGGAAATCGCACTGCCATTGTTCACGACCGTCAGCACTTCCCGAAAGACGTTGGGCGCCACAAAAGTATAGGTCCGGCTCCAAGACACATTGACGCTGTTTCCAATTCCGGTAAACAAACCGGAAACAGAAATCGGGCCCGTGCCACCGCTAGACACAGGCGCATTCGGAGCGCCGTTTACGCTCTGGCCGGCGGCGTTCTGCATGAAAGCAAGGTTGTTGGTGGTGAACGTGGTTGTATCGCCACCCAGTTGGAAGCCATTGTCGTGAACTTGGGCTCCCGTGTTGTAGACTTCGTAGCCTAACGCATCAATGCTGTACAGCTGGCCTTCGTTCGCAGCCGCCGTGTTACCGAGTCCGTTCACGATAGCCGTGGTATTTCCCTGGGCAATCGGCGTCAATGGGGTTGCCTGGACGAATGCCGCGAAGCCAAACGCCAAGGCTGAGAGCTTAAGCTTAGATAATTTCATAAGAGACCTGTTCCTCCTCAAAGGGACCAACGAACCAGTAATGCCGTCCAGCCTTTCATCGGCCGAACTCAGTAGGATCTTTACCAACAAACCCCAAAATGACCTGAAGGCCAGAGCCCTCCAGCGGCGGATTCTTCTTGGGTGAGAACCTCGTCGCCGTGATCAGAGCAAAAGTACCAAAACTGACGCTTGTCTTTTGGAACTTCTACACCTCTGAAGTCTAACCAATTCTCCCCGGCGTAGCAAGGGTAAAGATCAAAAAAAAGCCCTTTCAAAATCACTAAGTTAGAGTGATTCCGGCAGGGCTAAATGTTGGGTATAAACCGTACTCACAACTAGGGCTAATTCGGAGTCCGGCCACAGGGGGAGCCACTAAGGCAACTGCAGGGTACGGGGGGAACTAATTAGATCGCCGCCCCCCACCGCCGCGGGGATTTCCGCCGCCCCCACCGCGGGAACTGCCTGAATTTCCTACACTTGGAGCCGAGCCGCCTCCGCCACGCATCCCGGACGACCCGGAGCCACCATCACCACGCATGCCCCCGAACGAGCCACCTCCACCTCTGGAAGGAGCTGATCCACCGTACGCCGGTGCGGAGCGGTACTGGCCGTCGCCACCGCCGCGGCTGCCCCGGGAGGTACCGCCTTGGTCCGACGGTGCACCGCCGCCACGCCAACCCGAGTTGGAGCGATCCCGCAGCACAGGAGGATTTACCCGGATGGAATCAGACCGATTACTCGGTTCGCCCCGTTCGCGAGAGCCGCCATCTCGAGACGGTTCCGCCATTCGCGGCGACTCCTGCCCCGATCCACCGCGCTGCCGATACGACGGACTCCCCGCCAAGGCCGCGTCACCGCTGTTGCCCGGTTGACGGCCGCCGCGAACCGATTCTCCCGCCGAGTTCCCACGAGAGGTGCCGGAATCAACCGCGCCCGAGGGCTCACCAAAACGCCGCCAACCATTGCTGCCTGACGAAGGATTCCCGCCGCGCATTGAAGGTTCGCCTTCGCGGCTGGCGCCATTTGTCATACCGCCGCCTCGAACCGACTCCCCCGACGAGCGCATCCCCTCCGAACGGCCCGCCGGCTCGCCGAAGCGACGCCAGCCATTGCCGTCCGCCGGACGCTGCGTCATTCCTTCGCCCCGGACCGCACCGTTGCCCCGGACCGACTCGCCACCATCACCACGGCCGGACACCGTCGACCGGTCTCCCACGCGCCGCCAGCCACTCTCCCCGCGGGCGGAAACGTCCCCGATGATGGCGTTGCCGCCGCGCACCGCAGTGTCGCCCCGACCGGACTCGCCGCGGACGCCTTCGCCGCGCATACCGCCACCTTCGGCCGGGCCACGGCCCGCATTCACCGCGCCTCCACGCACGCTGGAATCGCCCGAAAAGGCCCTCGTCCCCTGTTCAATACCGCGTTGCTGTTCGGCGAACGGGATCCGCTCCTGCGCCGCCGCCGGCCGCCGATTGTAGAAGGCGCCCTCGTAGCCGCCTCGCGTCAACTGGCTCGCACGACGATCGTTGAAGGCCAGCGACTCGCGTCCCGGAGTGGCGGGTAATTGCCCCTGCATTAGTCCGGCGCTGCGCAGATTGGCCTCACCCACCCGGTCATACCGTCCACTCGTGCGTCCGAACTGCCCTGCCGCCACGCCATGCGCCCCGCCATTCACCCGCGCATTGCGGTAGTTGTTGACGATGTTGTAGTTGTTCACAACACGGATGTTGTGGTAAATATTCGTCCGGTTATTGCCGTAAAAACCGCGCCCGTACCACGGGCGGAACCGCTCAAAGGGAGCCAGCGGCACCCAGCCGAAGTTTCCGAAACCCACTCCGACGTTCACGCCGCCGAAGCCAAACCAAGCCACCATCGCCGGCCGCCACCACGTACGTGCATGGCGCGGACCGGGATACCAGCACCAGCCCGAGGGCTGATGAAACCAACTCCCATAGTGGAAGGGTGCCCAACCGAACTGGTCATAGCTCACCCATGTCCAGCCGTAGTAATCCGTCCAGGCCCAGCGGCCCTGGCTGTAAGGCGACCAACCGGCCGCGACGCGCGGCTGCCAGACGCGGCCATAAGGAGCTGAATCAATCCAGGTGCCGTTGTTGTCGAGTTCTTCCGCCCCAACAATGTCATCGGCCAGATATTGCCGGCTCTCGGAGCGGTCCAGTTCCCGATCACGGCTCAGGTTGAAGCGATCCCATTCATCTTCGCGAATCTCACCGACGGTCTGAAATTCAGGGTCGGTCTTGTCGCCGCGCACGAGAGTCGTCTTGCCGCGGCGAACCCGTTCGACGCCCCGCGGTGAATAGATCTCTGCCTCGCCCGTCCGCGCCGTCACCTGCGTTGTCCCATCGGGATTCACCGTGATCCGGTAGTCGCCCGGCTGGATCGGCCGAACGCTCACCGAAGGCGTGTTGATGTCGATATCGGCGCCGGAGCCCTTCGAAACGTGCCACGTGATCGTGCCCAGGCCCAATTCCACCGTATAGCGCCGGTACTCGATCTCCGCCATGCGGACATCGGAATCGGCGGCGATCCGCAAACGATTCGCCCCGTCCAGTTGGAGTTCTGTCCGCGAGGCCGGTCCGGTCAGCACGCGGTCGGACGCCACCAGCGGCGCATTGATCGCCGCGGCAATCACGTCGCCCGAGTCGCCTCGGCGCACCGAAACGTCCCCGTTGATCAGGCTGATGCGAGCCACGCCACGGCCGGGAACGTCCTCAGCTTCGGCACCCGCACCGGCCCCACCGGGATAGGCCGGTTGGTCTTGAGGCCCACCCTGTGCCATCAACCCCGAATGCGCCAACAGCACCGCGAGTGAAACAAAGCCAACTCGAAACGAGGTAGTCATCGTGGAAGTCCTTCCGGCTCAACCTATCTGCAATTCGCGCGCCAAAGGCTAACTAGAAGATTCGAGGACAGTTGCGCTAAGATGAGCAAGCATGAACGTGGCTGAAAAGCACCAAGCTGGTTTGAACCGCGCACTGGCCGCAAGCCTCGGCCCCGTTCTTCTTCTGATCATTTCTGTCTGTTTCTACTGGAAACTCACCGCTACTGACCAATATACATGGCTCGATTCGCCCGACTTGGCCTTCCAAGTCCTGCCCTGGTGGAATCATCAGGCGCGCGAGTGGCACGCGGGACGGTTCCCCCTCTGGGAGCCCAACGCCTGGGGCGGTCAGCCTTTAATTGGCCAAATGCAGCCCGGTGCCGCCTATCCCCTAAATTGGCTCCTGTTCCTGACCCCCTTGCGCGAAGGGACCCTGCGCCTGGGCTACCTGCACGCCTTTTTCGTCTTTTATCACTGGTTGGCCGCTCTCAATTGCTACTTCTTTTGTCGTTATATATGCCGCTCGCGAGCGGCCGCAATTCTGGGCGGCTGCCTCTTCGCTTTTGGCGCCGCCGTAGGCAACATCGACTGGCCCCAAATGGTGAACGGCGCCATCTGGATGCCCCTCGTCTTTCTCAATCTGTTGAAAGTGCGAGACGAACCGGAGCTAGCCCATCGTCATGCAGCCTGGGCCGGACTGTGGATGGGCCTCTCCTGGCTCGCCGGCCACCATCAGATCCCCACCTTTGTCACTTACGGCGCGATGGCCACCTGGCTCTGGATGGCTTGGGCTGCCGAAAACAATTGGCGCATATATATAAGGCCATTTCTGCTCTTTGTCGCCGTCATGGGCCTGATCTCCGGCCTGCAAACGGTCCCCGCTGCCGAATACGGCCCTTTAGCCCGCCGTTGGGTGGGAATGGCGGAGGCGGCGGACTGGAAAACCAAAGTCTCCTACCACGTGCATGAGCAGTATTCCCAGTTCCCACTCTCGTTGCTGGGATCGTTCGTCCTGGGCGTCAGCCGCAGTTTTTCGCCCTTCATGGGCGCTGTCGGTATCACCCTGGCCATGCTGGGAATTGCCGTCGGATGGCGCAAGCAAAACCGGGTTCGCTGGCTGACCGGGCTGGGGCTATTCGGCGTCCTGATTTCGCTAGGCGGCTTTAGTCTGCTGCACGGCATCATGTACGCCTGGGCACCCCTGGTCGATAAAGCGCGCTCCCCGGGCATGGCGATCGCCCTCTTTGGTTTCGCCATAGCCGCCTTGGCCGCACTGGGCCTGGATGGCCTGAAGCGCTCCGAACACTTACTCCCGTTCGCTCGCCGGGTTCTGTTGGCACTGGCCGCCTTGCTCGCCGTCATTCACCTGTCCGTTGGATTGGTCCGCGGAAAAGAGTCCATCGCGGACGAGCGGGCCATGATCACCGCCTTCGTCGCCTTTCTGCTCGCCCTTCTCTTCACTTGGCACCGAACCGGCGAACTACCGGCCCGTCACTTTGCCGCGGGCGTCATCGCCCTCAGTCTGCTCGAACTGGCAAACTCCAGCGGCTATGACTTCTCCAACTCAAACCGTCATCGCGACGAACGCATTCTGGCCCAAACCCGAGACCATGACGACGTCGCGGCCTACCTGCGCCAACTTCCCGGTCCCATCCGCGTGGAAGTGGATGACAAAGCCATCGAGTACAACTTTGGCGATTGGCATGGCATCTCCCATTTTGGCGGCTACCTCGCCAGCTTGACCTCGAATCTGCTCAGCATTGACACCCACTCCGCCGCGGGCCGCGAGATCTTTGCCGTTACGCACTACGTTGGAAAAGAGCCCCGCAGTCCGCAAGAGACACTGGTCTTCAAAGGCCAAGCCGGGGTGAACGTTTATCAGCGCGCCGGTGACCATCCGCGCGTCTGGACCGTTCACACCATCTTGCCGGTCGACGCCAGAGGTCTCCGCACCGCCGTCGATCTCGCCAGCGCCTCGCAAGTCCGCCAGGCCGTCACGCTCGTTGGGCGCATCCCGACCATTCCCTTCCCCAAACCCGAGTGCGGTGAGGACCGCGTCCGGATCCTGAACTACGAGCCGTCCCGCGTCGTAGTGACAGCGCGCATGGGCTGCCCGGGCGTGCTGATCCTGGGAGATACCCACTACCCCGGGTGGCAGGTGACGGTCGACGGCCAGCCGTCAGAATTGCTGGTGCCCTGGGGCGTGGTTCGCGGCGTGGTGGTGCCAGCCGGCGAGCACCAGGTCGAGTTCCGCTATCGGCCGCGATCCGTCCAACTGGGCGCCGCGATGACGCTCTTTGGGCTGTTGCTGGTGGGCGGCGTCACGTACGGTACTCGCCGCCGGACCTCAAGCGCGGGCCAGGCATAGCGCAGGATCACCCGCTCCACCAGGGGATCGAACGCCACTTTCTGTGCCGCAAAACCCTGTCGGCGGTAAAACTCGCGCGCGACCAAATTCTCGGCAGGTGTATCAAGCTCGAGGCCCGCGGGACACCGAAAGCGAGCCAACGCCAATAGCGCGCGGCCCAGGCCTTGATGCTGGTTCTGAGGGTGAACGAACAGTTGCTCAATGAACCCATGCCGGCGCTGCGGCTTCAGCACCATAAACGCCAGAATGCGCCCGGGCGCCGCAAGCAGCCAGACCTCAGCCCGGCCCGCATAGTCACGCAGAAACCGGCTTCGCCAAGCGCTCATTGGCAAAGGATGCCGGCGTGGAGAAAAAGTGGCGTGCCAAGTGTCGAACCAGCACTCCACCAGGAGATCAAGATCAGCCGGATCGTAGGGGCGAAACGCCGGAAGCACGCCCCTCATCATAGTCGCTTCACGGGCCGTGCCGGGCCGCTCAGCGGCAGGCCGAACACTGGCCGAAGATCACGATGTCGTGGCCCGTCATTTGAAATCCAGACGGAACCAGCGACTTCACATTCAGGCAACCCGTCAGTTCGAACACCTGCTCGCATTTCTGGCAGCGGAAATGATGGTGATGCGCCTTGCCGGCCACTTCATAGCGAGAGGATTCGCCCGGCAGATCCACTTTCACCAGCACCCCCTCTTCGTACAGCGTGTTGATCGTCCGGTAAACGGTAGCGATCCCCACCCCTTCCACCTCTTGCGCCACTTCCTGCAGGACATCCTGCGGACCAAGCGGACGATTCAGGCGTTCGAAAACCGAGCGAATGGCCCGGCGCTGGCGTGTACTGCGAGTCATCATTTTGAAGTGATCTGCTCCAACGATCTTAGAGTAACGCTACGCGTCCGTGGTGGTCACAATGGCCTGCGTGCGGATGATGCAGGTGTCCATCGACGAGGTAATCGACATGGTCGCCGTGCGGCACCGCGGGATGGCCACAGCCCTCACCATGAACGTGCGCCGCATCATGACCCGCGCAATGATGCTCCGGCGTACATTCCGCTGGATTCGCGGCCGAAACCTCGAGTGAGCACTCATCGTAGTGGCCGGCATGCGCCGTGTGGAGATGGCCGTCATGCAAGTAATCCACATGGTCGCCGTGGGCGATCGCAGGATGGCCGCAGTCAGGGCCGTGTTGATGTTCGTGACCGGAATGAGTGGCACAAGGCATAAGTCAGTTCTTCTTTCTGTTTTTCTTCGCGGCGGAAGGGCGAGCCGGCAAGCCTTCGCTCGCATGGGCCAAAGCGTTCGAGATCAGCTCGCCGATATGCTGATCGGCCAGGCCGTAGAGTATGTGTTGTCCGTCACGGCGGCGGCTCACCAGATCAGCGGAGCGCAAGACGCGCAGACGTTGCGAAACCGTCGACAGGCCATCGTCATCGATCTCCGCAATCTCCGACACACAGAGTTCACCCTGGGCCAGAATGGCCAGTAGCCGCAAGCGGGGTTCGTCGCCCAGCGCCTTGAAGATGCGCACCGCGCGCTCCAGTGCCGCGGCAGACACTGCCGCCGAGGGACGCTTCCGGCGATGCTCGCCCGGCGCGCAATCGGGTTGTTCGTTCTTGCGGGCCGTCGCGAGAGCTTTCATTACTTCACTACTTGTTGAAGTATTGCATGCAAGCCTCTCGGCGTCAAACGAAAGCCCCATGGTAAAATCGGGGACGCTAGAGAACGTTTCCCGCATGGAACCCAGCCCCAGCCTCGAGACTGAATCCGCTGCCCTCACCACCTTGGACCGGGTGCCGCTGGAACGCCTGCGGGACCTCGAAGACGCCATCGGCGAAACGATCCGCGGCAAAGACGAAGTCGTGCGTCTTTCGCTCGTCTGCCTCCTGGCCCGCGGCCACCTGTTGATTGAAGACGTGCCGGGCGTGGGCAAAACTACCCTGGCTTCGGCGCTCGCCCGCGGTGTCAATTGCGGCTTTCACCGCTTGCAATGCACCAGCGACATGCTGCCCAGCGACATCATCGGCGTAACGATTTACAGCCCTCAGGCCACCGAGTTCGAGTTCAAGCCGGGCCCCGTCTTCACCAACTTCCTGCTGGCTGACGAAATCAACCGCGCCACGCCGAAGACGCAGTCAGCCCTGCTGGAGGCCATGAATGAGCATCAGGTAACGGTGGACGCCCATACTTATCCGCTCGAAGAGCCTTTCATGGTGATCGCGACCCAGAACCCCGCCGAACACCACGGAACTTATCCGCTGCCCGAAAGCCAACTCGACCGCTTTCTGATGAAGCTCGAGATCGGCTACCCGGACCGCGCCAGTGAACGCGCCATTCTGCGTGGCACCGCCCGCGCCGCCTCAGGCGGCCGCCAAGTGATCGAAACCGCCGAATTGATGCGCCTGCAGCGCCAAGTGGAAGCTGTTGCCATCGACGACGCTTTGGCCGACTACATTTTGGCCATCGTCGAGCGGACGCGGCACCACGACGGCCTCACGTTGGGCGTCAGTCCCCGGGGCGCCCAAGCCTTGTTTCGCGCCACCCAGGCTCTCGCCCTGGTGCAGGGCCGCGAGTATGCCTTACCTGACGATGTGAAGCGTCTCGCCGTGCCGGTTTTCGCTCACCGCGTCACGGTCAACGCCCGTGGCACTCTAGGGCGCGGACCCGAGGCCGCCAAGCGCGTCATCCAGGAAATACTTACCCTGGTAGAAGTTCCACTCTAGCTTCCTCACCAAACAGAACTTAACGCGCTGCAAATTCACGAAGGGGAAACCTTTCGCACACCGAACCGTCTGTCCATCATGGACTCCGTGATATTCTCGTGCATATCCGGCGGCTGATAGTGAGGCTAATGCGCTCTCGAATTTGGATCTTCTCGCTCGTCCTGGCCTTCGCGGTCATTTCGGTGACCTACGCCCAGCGAGGTCGCAGAAGTTTCGACGATGAAGACGGCCCCATCATCAATCCCCCAGACGCCAACGAGAAGACTGAGTTTACGTTTGCTCGCCTGCGTTACCCTTCCGGCCGCAGTGGCGGCGGCTACTGGGGCATCCGGGGAAGCTGGTCGACTGACTATCCCAAAGCCGACCGCCAATTCGTTCAGGGTCTCCGCCGGCTGAGCCGCGTCCACGTACGCTCGGTCGAAGAGGTTGTCGATCTGGATACCGACGAAATCTTCAACCACCCTTGGATTTACGCCGTCGAAGTCGGCCATTGGGACCTGAACGAGAAGCAAGCCGCCAAACTTCGGGAGTACCTGCTGAAAGGTGGGTTCCTGATGGTAGACGACTTCCATGGCTCCATCGAATGGGAACTCTTTACGGCCTCCCTCTCCCGCGTCTTCCCCGATCGCCCCGTAATCGACCTGCAGAACAAGGAACCGGTATTCCACGTGCTCTACGATTTGGACGAACGTTTTCAGATTCCTGGCATTGTGATGTTCTATTCCGGCCAAACCTGGGAACAGGATGGCGTTGAAGGGAAGTGGCGCGGTGTTTTTGACGACCAGGGCCGGTTGATGGTGGGAATCTGCCACAACATGGACATCGGCGATGCCTGGGAGCACGCGGATATGCCCCGCTACCCGGAGCATTATGCGTCCTTGGCCTACCGGATCGGCATCAACTACATCATGTACGCGATGACTCACTAGGAACGAAGAGGCGAATTGTTCGAGTTTCTGTTTAGCTATCCAGCACGCGTTTATGAGAAGGGCCAGTTTGTGCTCCTGGCGGGCTGGCCCGCGTGGGCGCTTGGATTACTGGGGCTTGCCCTTGCCGCGGCCCTCGCTTGGCCCTACATCAAGAGCCGTCGCGATTCCGAAGTCCGGGTAAAGGGCTGGCAAGCCGGCGTGCTTTGGGGTTTACAAGCAGCCATGGCCCTCCTGTTACTCAGCCTGTTGTGGCAACCGGCGTTGCTTGTGGCGACACTCAAGCCACAGCAGAACGTGGTCGCCGTCATCGTCGACGACTCGAAAAGTATGGCGATCGCCGACGAGTCCGGCAGCCAGACCCGCGCCGCCGCCGCCAAAGAGATCCTCAATGCCGGGCTTCTCGACGAACTGAAAAAACAATTCCAGGTCCGGCTTTACAAGGTCGGCCGTTCGCTCGAGCGCCTGGAAAAGGTCGACGACCTCCAAGCTACCCAAACCGCCACCCGCCTCTCAGACTCGTTACGCGGTGTCGCCGCTGAATCCGCCAGTGTGCCCGTCGGCGCGATCGTCCTGCTCAGCGATGGCGGCGACAACGCCGGCGGCATCGATCTGTCGACGATCTCGGAGGTCCGCGCCCGTCGCATTCCCGTCCACACTGTCGGACTAGGCCGCGAGAAATACGACCGCGACCTGGAGATCGTTTCCGTGGATGTCCCCGCCCGCGCCTTGGCTGACTCCCGCATCACCGCGCAAGTCACACTTCGTCAAACCGGCTACTCCAAAAGCAAAATCACCCTAACCCTGCGCGACGGCAGCAAGATCCTCGGCCAGCAGCAGATGGTGCTGAAAGCCGATGGCGAACCGCAAACCGAGAGCATTCTGTTCAATGCCGGCCCAGCGGGCCCGAAAGCGCTTCAGATCGGGGTCGCGCCGTTGGATAACGAAGAGAATCGCGCCAATAACCAAGTTACACGGCTCGTCAATGTCGAAGCCACCAAGCCTCGCATTCTGTACATCGAAGGCGAGCCGAAATGGGAGTACAAGTTTCTCCGTCGCGCGCTCGAGGACGACAAAACGGTCTCCATCACCTCCATGCTGCGGACCACGCAGAACAAGATTTATCGCCAAGGCATTGCCGATCCGAAAGAGCTTGAATCGGGTTTCCCCGATAAGGCTGAGGATCTCTTTCAATATCACGGCCTCATCATCGGCGGCGTCGAAATCGGCTATTTCACGGTGGCACAGCAGGAAATGATTCGTCAGTTCGTCGATCGCCGTGGCGGCGGTCTTCTGTTTCTGGGCGGACGCAATGCGCTTTCCGACGGCGGCTGGGGCCGCTCCGGCTTGCTCGATCTTGTCCCCGTGACCATCACTGACCGGCGCGACACCTTCAAGCGCGACCGCGCGAAGGTGGAACTTGCCGTCGGCGGGCGCGATAGCCTGATCACCCGACTGGTGGAGAACCCCGACGCCAACGTCGAACGTTGGAAGAAGTTGCCCGAGCTCGAAAATTACCAGGAGACTGGCGCCGCCAAACCTGGCGCCGTCGTCTTGGCGGAATCCATCATCGGCGGTAAACGTTGGCCCCTGCTCGCTACGCAGAATTATGGACGTGGCCGATCCGCCATTCTTGCCTCCGCCGGCACCTGGCGCTGGCAGATGCTGCAGCCGCTTGAAGATAAGTCGCACGAAGTCTTCTGGGCCCAATTATGCCGCTGGCTGGTGACGGCCTCCCCGCCGCGCGTCCTCTCGTCGACGCCGAGGCAGGTGCTCACCGACGAAACCAAGGTCCAGATCCGGGCCGAGGTACGCGACAAGACTTATCTGCCTGTGTCGGATGCCAAGGTGGAGGCGCGTATCCTGTTGCCCGATGGCTCCGCCGAGATGATCGAGATGCGACCCGAACCCATGGCCGCCGGCCAGTATACGGCCACGTGGGACGCGGAGAAGCCGGGCGCTTACGTTGCTGAAATCGTCGCCAAACGCGGAGACGAAGAGCTCGGAAGTGACTTGTTTAACTTCCGCCGTGAAGACGGCGTCGCCGAAAACTTCGGTTCCGAGCAAAACCGCGAGTTACTCGAAAAACTCTCGTCGCAAACTGGCGGCGTCTATTACCCGCGCGCCGATGCCGCAAGACTCGCCAAAGAGGTCTCTTACTCGGAGGCCGGCATTACCGTACGCGAAGCGAAGGATCTGTGGAACCTGCCAATCATCTTCTTAGTGATCCTGCTGCTGCGCGCCAGCGAGTGGATGCTGCGCCGAAAGTGGGGCGTCGTATGAGACTCCTCTGCAGTCTGCTTTTTCTAAGTGCCAACTTGTCCGCGACCACTTTCTATGTCACCGTCTCCGGACTTGGCGGCGAACCGGAATACGAAACCCGTTTCGCCGGCCTGGCCACGGAAGCGCACAAACTCGTCTCCGGCACACCCGAAGCGAAAGCCTTCCTGCATGTCGGCCAGCAAGCAACCAAGGCTCGCATCCGGGAGTCGTTCGCCCAAATCGCCAATGACGCCGGTCCCGACGACAACTTAGTCGTCTTCCTCGTTGGCCACGGCACCTTCGATGGCATCGACTACAAGATCAACCTGCCCGGTGCGGACTTATCCGGCGTTGAACTCGCCGGCCTGCTCGATCGTGTGAAGGCCAAAAAACAACTCGTCGTCAACACCACCTCCGCCAGTGGCGCGGCCATCGCCGCCCTGCAAAAGCCGAATCGGGTCATCATCTCGGCCACCAAAAGCGGCACGGAACGAAATGCCACCGTCTTCGCGCGTTTTTGGGTGGAGGCCCTACGGGATCCCGGCGCCGACTCCGACAAGAACGACACGGTTACCGCCCTCGAAGCCTATCGCTACGCCGACCAGAAGACCACCCAACACTACGAACGCAGTAAGCGCATCGCCACAGAACACGCCGTCCTCGAGGATACCGGTCAAGGAGAGGCCGTGCGCAATCCCAGCTCCGAAAATGGCCATGGACTTGTCGCCGCCCGCACGCCGTTACTCCGATTAGGCGCCGCCCAGAAGGCGGCGGCCGATCCCGCCAAGCAGAAGTTACTCGCCCAGCGCGAGGAAGTCGAACAACGCATTGACCAGCTCAAATACAAGAAAGCCGGAATGCCCAGCGCGGAGTACCGTAAGCAGCTCCAGGGTTTACTGGTGGAGTTAGCGAAAGTTCAGAAGGAGATCGACCAATAGCCATGCGCTGGGCCCTTCTCACTGCCGCTTCCCTGCCCTTCCTGGGCTGCGTCTCCTATCAGGCGGCCGAACGCAATCCCGCGGCCGAACAGCAAGTGAATCAGTGCTGGAAGCAGAAGCGGCGCGGGCAAGTGACAGAAGCCACCTCCTGCTTCGTCGCGCTCACCACCAGCAAGGACGCCTACCTGCGCGCCGAAGGCCAATGGGGCTTGAAGAACTTCACCGGCGCCAATGATCAGTTCAAGGAAGCGGTGAAACAGCATCCTCAGAACCCCCAGGTCAAAGTCCGCTGGGGCCGCTTGTTTCTCGAGCGGTTCAATAAAGAAGAGGCCGGAACTCTCTTCGGTGAAGCATTGGAACTGGACAAGGATAACCCCGAGGCGATCCTGGGCCAAGCCTGGGTCGCCAGCGAAGGCTTCGACAAAATGGCCGTGGAGTTAGCCGGCAAAGCGCTGAAGCTCCGCGAAAACTACCCGGAAGCTCACGAGTTGCTAGCCAAGCTGGCCCTCGAAGATAGCAACCCGAAGAAAGCGCGGGAAGAAGCCGATCTGGCCATCGCCCAGGATGCCGAATCGCTCGACGCCATGGCCATCCACCTCACCATCGATTTGCTGGACGACAAGAAGTCCAGTCCCTGGCGAGAGAAGATTTTGGCGATCAACCCCCGCTACGGCCGCGCCTGGTCCATGGCCGCGGAGTCATTTATTCACAATCGCCGGTACGAAGAAGGCATTGCACTTTACAAGCAGGCCATTGAACTCGACCCAGGCTATCTCGAAGCCTATAGCGAACTGGGCGTGAACCTGATGCGTCTGGCTCGCGAAACTGAAGCCCGCGCCGCCCTGGAGCATGCCTACCAGAACGGATACCGCAATGCCGCCACGGTCAACTCCCTCACCCTGATCGATAGCTACAAGAATTTCATCACTTACAAGCACGATCGATACACCCTGCGGCTCCATAAGAAAGAGGCCGAGTTACTTCGGCCCTACATGGAAGAGCAAATGGAGAAGATCTTTGCGAGCTACGACAAGAGGTACGGCTTCACGCTGAAGGAGCATGTTCAGGTCGAGGTTTATCCGGACCACGAGGACTTCGCCGTCCGGGCCATCGGCATTCCCGGACTCGGGGCGCTCGGCGTCACCTTCGGCTCCATTGTGGCCATGGATTCTCCCTCCGGCCGCAAACCCGGCACCTTCCACTGGGCCAGTACGCTTTGGCACGAAATGAGCCACGTCTATTCCCTCACGGCCACCAACCACCGCACCACCCGCTGGTTCACCGAAGGCATGGCCGTTTATGAAGAGACTGCCGCGTCGCCGGATTGGGGCGACCGCGTGGATATGCTCGTCCTGCGCGCCATCAGGGACAAGAAACTCCTGCCGATCGCCGAACTGGAGCGCGGCTTCATCCGGCCCAGCTACAACGGTCAGGTAATCGTCAGTTATTTTCAGGCTGGCCGCATCTGCAACTACATCGAGGATAAGTGGGGTCACGACAAGCTCCTCGCGATGATGAAAGAGTTTTCCGGCCCGGTCGCCACCGACGCCGTCGTGAAAAAGGTTCTCGGCATTGAAGCCGTCGAGTTTGACAAGCAGTTTCTGGCTTGGATCGAGAAGGAATTTAAACCGCTCGCCGACGACCTCGAAAACTGGGCCAAGAAGCTATCTGCCCTAAACAAAGCCGCGGCACTCAAGGACTGGGATAAGGTTCTGGCCGACGGCCCGGCGCTACGTCAACAGTATCCTGACTATGTCGAAACCGGTAGTCCGTATGAGTTACTCGCCCAGGCCCACGACGCCAAGGGCAACAAGCCGGCCGCTATCGCCGAACTGAAGCGTTACTCCGATGTCGGTGGCCGCATGCCGGAAACGCTGAAGAAGCTAGCCGCCTGGCAGGTGGAAGTTGGCCAGAAAAAAGAGGCCTCCGTCACTCTCGATCGCATCAACCTGATCTCGCCGGTGCTGGACGAAGAAACGCATTCCCGCCTCGCCGGACTCTGGTTCGACCAAGGCAATTACGCCGGTGCGATTCGCGAGTACCGAGCCGTGCTTGCCTCGAAAACGGCTGACCCGGCCCAGGCCCGATTCAACTTAGCCAGGTCGCTTGATGCCGCCGGCCGCCTCGATGAAGCCGCCGACGAAGTGCTTGCCGCTCTTGAAGCCGCTCCGGGTTTCCGGCCCGCCCAGAAGTTACTGTTAGAATTAACGGCAAAACAAGAGGCCCGTCCCGGTCGACCGGCGCCGCCGCCAAATTGAAGGCCAACGAATTGAAGGACCCTTTAGCCTGAATGTCAACTCTTACTCCACCTAGCATCGATGCCGAAGATCTCCGGGCGCGTGTGGCGCGCTTTCAAGAGGTCCGCGAGAAGATCATCAATCAAGTCCGGCGCGTGATCGTGGGCCAGGAAGAGGTGGTCGAGCAGGTGCTCATCAGCCTCTTCGTCGGTGGCCACTGCCTCCTCACCGGCTTGCCCGGCACGGCCAAAACCCTACTCGTGCGCACCATGGCAGAGACCCTGGGACTGGTGTTCAAGCGAATCCAGTTCACGCCCGATCTGATGCCCTCCGACATCACCGGCACCGACATTATTGAAGAAGATCAAACCACTGGACGGCGCGCCTGGACCTTCGTCGAAGGTCCGATCTTTGCCAACGTCCTGCTGGCCGACGAAATCAATCGCACCCCACCCAAGACACAGTCCGCACTGCTCGAGTCCATGCAGGAAAAGACCTGCACCGTACGCGGCAATCACTACAAACTGCCCGCGCCCTTCTTCGTGCTCGCCACCCAGAACCCCATCGAGCTCGAAGGAACTTACCCTCTCCCTGAAGCCCAGCTCGACCGTTTCCTGTTCAACACCATCCTCGACTACCTGACCGCCGACGACGAGCTTAAGGTCATCAGCATGACTACCACCACCGCTTCCGCCACGCTGGAACCGGTAACAACGGCCGAGGAGATCCTCTCCTTCCAGAAGCTGGTCCGCATGGTGCCCATCGCCGAGCCGATCGCGCGTTATGCCGTCGAGTTGATCCGCGCCACACGTGCGACCGATGCCGCCGCACCGGACTTCATCAGGAAGTATGTCAACTTCGGATGCAGCGTCCGCGGCATTCAGAACTTAGTACTGGCCTCCAAGGCTCGCGCGCTGATGCACGGACGCCACCACGTCACCTATGACGATATCCGCGCCCTCGCCGTGCCCATCATGCGCCATCGGATCCTGCTGAACTTCCAGGCCGAAAGCGACAAACTTACCCAGGACGACATCATCAAGAAGCTGCTCGAGGCCAAACCCGTACCCAAGGCCTAGATGCAGCAACGCTATCTCGATCCCGCGATTCTGGCCGGTATCTCCGGCCTTGACCTGGTCGCCAAGACCGTGGTGGAGGGCTTCGTCTCCGGGCTCCACCGCTCCCCCGACTTTGGCTTCAGCCAGGAGTTCGCCGAATATCGGATGTACACCCCCGGCGATGACCTCCGTCACGTCGACTGGAACGTCTACGCCCGCACCGAACGCTGCTACCTGAAGCGCTACAAGGGCGAAACCAACACCATGGTGACGATTCTCATCGACGCCAGCGCCTCGATGTCCTACTCGTCTCTACCCGTCAACAAACTTGACTACGCCAAGTTTCTGGCGTCGTCGTTGGCCTATCTCGCCAACCAGCAGCGCGACTCATCCGGCCTCATCGTCTTCGATGACGAGGTTCGCCAGTTTGTCGCGCCCTCCGGTCGCCAAGGCCACCTCCACCGAATTCTACACGCCATCGAACGTGCCGTACCGGGCAAACGGACTGACTATGCCAAGCCCTTCTTCCACTTCCAGCAATTCCTTACTCGGCGCGGCATCGTCGCCGTGATCTCGGACTTCTGGGAAGACCCCGAGTTAGTCGCCAAAACCATCGCGCCTTTGCGCTGGAAAGGCAACGAAGTCGTCCTCTTCCACTTACTCGATCCTGCCGAAGTACGGCCGAAGCTCACCGCTCCGGTAGTGATGGTGGACCTTGAAACCGAAGACGAGATCGAGGTTTCGCCGGAATACGCGCACACCGAGTATCGCGAAAAGATCGACGCGCACATTGCCGCCATGAGAAGCGCGGCCCAGGGCGCCGGCTTCGACTACATGATGGTGCAGACTGACCAGCCTCTCGACGCCGCCTTGCGCGAGTATCTCAGCCGTCGTCAGGGGAGACTCTAAGTGGGTTTTCTCGCACCTTGGTTTCTGGCCGGTTTGGCCGCCCTCAGCCTGCCGCTGTGGCTGCACTTACTCAAGCAGCATCGCAATGACCCGATTAAGTTCAGTTCGCTCAAACTCTTTGAGCGGCGTCCGCAAAGCTCAGTCAAGCATCGCCGCTTGAAATACCTGATGCTGCTGGCCCTGCGCTTGGCCGTGCTGGCGCTATTGGCGCTCGCCTTCGCCAACCCCTTCATCCGCCGGTCTCCCGCGGCTATCGCCTCCGGCACCAAACTGGTGATCGTCGCCGTCGATCGTTCCTTCTCCATGCGCGCCGGCGATGCTCTCGACCGTGCCAAACGCGAAGCCCGCACCGTCATCAATTCACTCGGCTCAAACGACCGCGGCCAAGTAGTCGCCCTGTCCGGACGCACCGAACTCCTTACCCAACAGATTCAGGAAAAGCCCGAGTTACTGGGCGCCATTGCCACCATCGAGGCCGGCGACGGCCGCGGCTCGCTCGGCGAGCTCTCGCGCACGCTGCGCTCGCTGGCCGAAGCTGCCAAACGCCCTGTCGAAGTGCACTTCTTCAGTGACCTGCAGAAGTCCAGCCTGCCCCCCGGCTTCAACGACCTGAAACTCGGCCCGATGACCACTCTGGTCATCCACGAAATCGCGCCGGCCAAGGCCGCCAACTGGGCCGTGGAAAGCGTACAGGCGCCGCGCGCCATTGGCGATCCCAAGCTCACGAAAATTCTGGTCACCATTTCCGCTTACGAAACCGTCGCCGCCAAGAAGCCCGTTTCCCTCTGGCTCAATGGACGCCAGCAGGCGGCCAAACTCGCCGATATCGCCGCCAATGGCCGCGTCAATGTCGAGTTCATGGGCATCGAAGCGCCGTATGGGTGGTCGCGCGGAGAGATCCGCCTGGAAGGCGGCGACGCTCTGGCCGCCGACGACGTCTTTCGCTTCGCCATCGAACGGGCCGATTCCCGCCGCATCCTGTTCGTCCGGGAAGCACGGCAAGCCCGCAGCGCCTTTTACTTCAAGAGCGCCCTCGAAGCCACCGCCTCCGCGAACTTCGCCGTCGATGAACTCACCCCGGATCAGACCGCCGGTGTCGACCCGGCTAAGTTCGCCTTCGTCGTCCTCAACGATCCGGCCTATCTCCCCGAAGCCTTTGTCGATTCGCTCAAGCGCCACGTCACCAACGGCGGACGCATCCTGATCACGGCCGGCCCCGGCATTGCCGGGCAGGAACGTGTCCCGGTCCTCGAATCCAAGGTGGAGCAGTCCAAGTACGCCTCCCGCTCCGGTGAGCGCTTCCTCACGGTCATCAAGCCGGATGCCACTCATCCCGCCGTCGCCCGGGCTGACCGTCTCGAAGGCGTGAAGTTCTACCAGGCCGTCCGCATCGATCCGTCGAACCTTCGCCTGCTCGCCCGTCTCAACGAAGGCACGCCCCTTCTGGCCGAGCGCACCATGGGTGAAGGGCGCGTCCTATTCTTCGGCAGCAGCTTCGACAACATTGCCAACGACTTTCCTCTCAACCCTTCTTTCGTTCCGTTCGTCGAACAGACAGCGCTCTATTTGAGCAACGCCGACGAGCGGCCCGCATCGGCCGTGGTCGACGCCTTTCTTGAGCTACGGACGCCCGGCGACGCCGCCAAGCCCAACCGCCAGGTGAGCGTCGAGGTGCTGGATCCTTCCGGCAAGCGCGCCTTAACCCTCGAGGAATCCGTCAAAGCTCAAACGCTCACCCTTTCGAGCGAGGGCTTCTGGGAAGTTGGAAGGCAAAGCGGCCGCGAACTCGTCGCCGTCAACGCGGATCGCCGCGAGAGCGATTTATCGGTCCTGCCGAAAGAAACGGTCGCCATCTGGCAGAAGATGGGCACCGAAACCGGCAGCCAGTCCGCGGGCGGCGCGGACGAAACGAAGCCGTGGAGTTTTTGGTGGTGGCTGGCGTTACTCCTTCTGGGTGTGACGGTAGCCGAAAGCCTGTTTGCGCATCAGTATCTGAAGGCGGAGCGGCCAGGCGCGTAAAAGGGTAAGCTGAGAAGATCAACAGGAGGTCCGCATGCGGCCATTAGACGAGTTGGAGCGATACCTAAGACGGATCGAGCAACGATTACTTGTCTCGGCCCTGGCGCGTGGCGCGGCCATCGCCGGCCTTTCCGCGCTGGTGGCGACGATCGCTCTGGTCTGGATCGCCAACGCCTTCCAGTTTGCTGATTCGGCCATCACCTGGTCCCGATTCTTCCTATTTCTCAGTGTCGCCTTCGCGGTCACCTTCGGCGTCATTCTGCCTTTGATCGCGCTCAATCGCCGGCGTGCGGCGCAGCGCGTGGAACAGAAATTTCCCGAATTCCAGGAGAAGCTGATCACCTGCGTCGACCAGAAGGAGAGCGGCAATCCGTTTCTTGACCTGGTCGCGTCGGACGCCATGAAAGTCGCAGAACATGCGCAGCCCAAGGAAGTGTCGCGCACGCCCTGGATCGCCGCGCTCGGTTCAGCGGGTGTCGCCGCCGTGGGCATGCTCATGTGGCTCATCAGCGCCGGCCCCGGCTATCTCGGCTACGGCGCCGCCTTGCTTTGGGGCGCCACGCCGCGCGAGAATACGCGGCCGTTCTACGAAATTGTCGTTATGCCCGGCGACCAGTTAGTGCGGCGCAAGAGTGACCAGACAGTCACCGCGCGCCTGCTCGGCTTCACCGCTTCCGAAGTCAAGCTGCACGCCCGTTACAAAGGCTCCACCAAGTGGGAGTCCGCGCCGATGGTGAATCAGGCCAAGCTCGGCGGCTACGAATTTCTCTTCGCCAATCTTCCGGAGTCAGTCGACTACTTCGTCGAAGCCTCCGGCACCCGTTCCAAAGAGTTCAAGTTCACCGTGATCGACCTGCCCTCGGTCAAAAAGCTCAGGGTGGCCTATCGCTATCCTTCCTGGACCGGCCTCAAGCCCGTGGTCGACGAAACCAGCGGCGACCTTCGCGCTGTCGCCGGCTCGGAAGCTGATGTGCAGGTCCAGACCGACAAGCCGCTCAAGAACGGTGTCCTCGTCATGCAGGACGGCAAGCGCATCGAGTTGACGGAAACCGAAAAAGGCTGGCTTTCGGCCAAAGTCACCATTGATCGCGATGGCATGTATTACGTCGCGGCCATTGAACAAGGTCAGGCCGTGCGCCTCACCGAAGACTACTTCATTGAGGCCAAAGCCGAGTTGCCTCCCACCATCCGCCTCAGCCGTCCGGGCCGCGATGCCAAGGCCAATCCGCTCGAAGAAGTGCCGATCGAATTGAGCGCTGAGGATGACTTCGGCCTCCAAGCCGTCGAACTCCACTACACCGTCAATGGCGGTGAAGAGAAGACGGTCAACCTGCTTTCCGCCAAAGGCGCCAAAACTGTCGAAGGCAAGCACCTCCTGGCGCTGGAAGACTTCAAGCTGATCCCTGGCGACATCGTCGCCCTTTACGCCGTGGCGCGCGACGCCCGTTCCACCGCGCAAACCGATATCTACTTCATCGAAGCCCAGCCGTTCGAGCGCAACTACAGCCAGTCCCAGCAGGGCGGCGGTGGCGGTGGCGGCGGTGAGCAGGAAGACGACGAGATCTCCAAGCGGCAGAAAGAAATCATTGCCGCCACCTGGAACGAAGTCCGCTCCAAGGAAAAGAATCTGCAGGATGAGAACGCCAAGTTCCTTAGTGACATGCAGAGTAAGTTGCAGGCTCAGGCTGCCAGTCTGGCCAAACGCATGAAGAGCCGCGAACTCACCGGTGCCGGCGAAGCCTTCGCCGCCCTCGTCAAAGAGATGGAATCGGCCGCCGGCGAAATGGGTTCTGCTTCGGACAAGCTCAAAGTGAAGGGCTTCAAGGATGCCCTGCCCCACGAGCAGAAGGCCCTTCAATACTTGATGCGCGCTGAAGCCCGGCGCCGCGACATTCAGGTGTCGTTCGGCCAGCAGGGCGGCGGTGGAGGTGGCGGCGGCAGCGGCCGTGACCTCGAGAATCTCTTCGACCTTGAACTCGATACCGAGAAGAATCAGTACGAGACCGGCCAACAGTCGGCCTCGGGTGGACAGAAGCAGAAGGCCGTTGACGAAGCGCTCCAACGTCTCGAACAACTCGCCCGGCGTCAGCAGGAACTCGCGCAACAGGCGCAGAAGAACCAGTTGACGCCGCAACAGCGCTGGCAACAGGAGATGCTGCGTCGCGAAGCGGAGCAGTTGCAGCGGCAGATGGAGCAACTCACCCGCGGCCAACAGCAGCAGGCGAACAGCCAGTCGCAGCAAGGCCAACAGGGTCAGCAAGGCCAACAAGGTCAGCAAGGCCAACAGGGTCAGCAATCCGGCCAGCAGGGCCAACAGGGTCAGCAAGGCCAGTCCGGCCAGCAGCAGGCTCGCCAGCAACAGCAGCAACAACAGCAAGCCCGCTTGAGCGGTCAGCGTGAACAGATCGATCCCCGCATTAAGCAAGCGCTCGATCGTCTCCAGCGCGCCACCGACGACATGCGCCGCGGCGGCGAATCAAGCGCTGACTCCCGCCGCGCCGCCGAACGCCTTGGCGAAGCGCGCGACATGCTCCGCGGCATGCGCCAGCAGGATGCCAGTTCCCAACTCGAACAGCTTTCGCAACGCTCCTCCGATCTGGCGAATCGCCAGAAGGAGTTCGCCGACCGCATGAACCAGACGTATGGGATGAAGGGCCGTCAAGGTGCCGCCGCCGCCCAGCCCACTCCGATGAACCGTGAGCAAAACGAGCGCATGGCCGAGGAGAAGCTGAAACTGATGGAGGACTACAACCGCCTTGAGCGCGACCTCAAGGACGCCTCCCGCGAACTCGCCTCCACCAAGAAGGGCGCCTCCGACAAAGTCCGTCGAGCTCTGGGCGAACTGGACTCCGAGGACGTCTCGCTCAAGATGAAGTACATGAGCGAGTACCTCAAGCGCGGCTACGGCAACCAGCCTGGCACGCGTGAGCAGATGTGGCTGCGCGAACAACCCGTCACCCGCGCGCTCGATCAGTTGCGCGATCGCATCAAGGACGCCGCCGAAGGTGCCGGCAACGAGCGCGACTCCGGTAAGCCCGGCGTCGAAAGCGCACTAAATCGCCTCGAAGATGTCCGCACCCGTATGGAGCAACTGGCACGCCAGGGTCAGGGGCAGCAGGGACAGGGGCAGCAGGGTCAGGGGCAGCAACCCGGTCAACGCGGCCAGGGTCAGCAGCCCGGACAGCAGGGACAACCCGGACAACAAGGTCAGCAAGGCCAGCAAGGTCAGGGGCAGGCTCAGGGTCAGCAAGGTCAGCAGGGCCAAGGTCAAGCCCAGGGTCAGGGCCAACAGGGTCAGGGCCAACAGGGTCAGGGCCAACAGGGTCAGGGCCAGCAAGGTCAGGGTGGCCAGGGCCGCGGCGGTCAGCAGCCTGGCATGCAAGGTGGCGGTCAAGGCAGCCCCGGACAGTTTGGCGGCGGCGGTGGTGACCGTCGCGGCGAGTTCGGCGCTATAAACAACGGCGACCGCCAGGCACAGTTGCCCAATGGCGCCGCCCCCGGCATGAACGGCCTCGAGCGCACCTACCGCGAAGGCCTCCGCGACTTGCAACAGTTACGCCAAGCCATTGGCCAACAGCAGCAGGGTCAGGCGGCGGGCGACGACCTCGGCAAAGATGTCGAAGCGCTCATCCGCCAGATGCAGCAGATTGATCCTTCGAAGTTCCCGGGCAATCCGCAACTCGTCGAGCGCATCCGCTCGCAGGTGCTCCCCGCCATGGAACAGCTCGAAGTGCAACTTCGCCGGCAGATGGAGGAGCAAAACTCCGGGCAGGTGAAAACCGGTACCGGCGGCAAGATTCCGCAAGGCTACAGCGAAGCGGTGGCCGAGTATTACCGGCGCCTAGGCAAAGTGAAGTAGAGCGGCGGTCACCGCAGTCAAAAACAAACCTGAACTTCGCCAAACCACTGAGCGGACTGCGCTTCCTTTAGTGCCGACGTTCTGAGCCCGCCGAGATTCTTGGCGGGCCGCGCTATCCTCAAATCGGGCCTTGCTAACCCGGTCATCTCTAACGGCAAACCGCGAAATTGGGTTTGTTTCGTAATCCGGCTTTCGGCCGCTATGATCTAATCTCAAACAGGCCTATGTCTCACCCGTTCACTGCTTCTCTCGCGTTCCTTCTCGCCGCCAGCGGAGCCTTCGCCCAGGACGCGCCGGACATCCGGCCGACGTACGTTCGGCTCTGCGGCGGCTGCCACGGCGACGACGCCCGCGGTACCCAACAGGGGCCCGGCTTGGCCGGAAATCTGCGGGTCCGCCGCCGCTCCATGGCCAGCCTGCGCACCGTCATCAGCAAGGGTATTCCCACCGCCGGCATGCCCGGTTTCGACCTCCCCGCCCCCACCGTCGACGCCCTCGCCTCACTCGTGATCTCCCTGAACGCCTCCGCCGCCGACGCCAAACTCCCCGGCGACCCCGCCGCCGGCCAAGCCTTCTTCTTCGGCCAAGGCCGCTGCGCCACCTGCCACATGATCTCGGGCCGTGGCACCGCCATCGGGCCGGATCTCTCGAACGCTGCCCGTAGCCAGACCGTCGATCAATTGCGCGAGTCCCTCACGAATCCCAATGCGCAAATCGTGAAGGGTTATGGCCTGGTCAACCTTCAGATGAACAACGGCCGCACGCTCCGCGGCTTTGCCCGCAGCCGGACCCGCTACGACATCGCCGTCCAGGATCTCGAAGGACGCCTGCACCCCGCCTCGCTCGACTCCGTCACCCGAGTTACCGAAGAGAAGTCCTCGCTCATGCCCGCCGTCAAGGCGACGCCCACCGAGTTGCAGAACCTGGTCGCCTTCCTCGGTACCCTTCCGAATGCCCCGCCCACGGTCAGCTACCAGACGCCAGCCAAGGTCAAGGGCGGCATCACTTTCGCCGACATCATCAACCCAAAGCCCGGCGACTGGCTCACCTACAACGGCAACCTCAGCGGCAACCGCTACAGCCCGCTCAAGCAGGTGAACGCCGCAAACGTCAGCAAGCTCTCGCTCAAATGGACCTTCTCCATCCCCCTCTGGCAACAGTTCCTGCCCGATACGCCGTACTACCGCGAGAACATGCGGTACTTCGGCCTCGAAACCGTGCCGATCGTCTCGGAAGGAATCATGTACGTCACGGGCCCCAATCAGGCCTACGCCCTCGACGCCCGCTCCGGTCAGCCGATCTGGCACTATGCCCGCCCGCGCACCCCCGGTCTGGTCTCTGACCCGTCACTAGGCTCGAATCGCGGCGTCGCACTCCTCGGGGACAACGTCTTCATGGTCACCGACAACGCGCACCTCATTGCGCTGAATCGCACCACCGGCAGCCTGGTTTGGGAAGTCACCATGCCGGACGAGCCACAGAAGTATGGCGGCACCATCTCGCCGCTCATCGTGAAAGACATGGTGCTGGCCGGCGTGGCCGGCGGTGACTGGGGCATTCGCGGATTTCTGGACGCCTACGACGCCAAAACCGGCAAGCGCGTCTGGCGTCACTGGACCGTGCCCACGGCCGGCGAACCCGGCGTCGAAACCTGGCAGGGCACGTCCTACAAATTGGGCGGTGGCGCCACTTGGCTGACTGGCTCCTACGACCCCGGCACTGGCACTCCAGGCAGTGACACCCTCTACTGGGCCACCGGCAACCCCTGGCCCGACTCCGACGACCGCGAACGCGGCGGCGACAACCTCTACACCAACTGCGTTCTCGCCCTCGATCCCGCCACCGGCAAGCTGAAATGGCACTACCAGTTCACCCCTCACGACGTTCGCGACTGGGACGCCAACGAGCCGCTCGTTCTGGTAGATGCTGACTTCCAGGGCAAGCCCCGCAAACTTCTCCTGCACGCCAACCGCAACGGCTTCTTCTATGTCTTTGACCGCACCACCGGCGAGCGTCTCGTCTCGACCTCCTTCATGCACAAGGTCACCTGGGCCAGCGGCATCGGCGGCGACGGACGCCCCATTCTGCTGCCACCCGGCAATCTGAACTGTCCTGAGCACGCCACGAATTGGAACGGCACTTCGTACAGTCCGGTGACCCGGCTCTACTATGTGATGGCTTCGGAGCGCTGCACCGTCAAGTTAGGGCCAGGAAGCTGGAAGAGCGCTCTGCCGCCGGAGGACCCCGGCCAGAAGTACTTGCGCGCACTCAATATTGAAACCGGGAAGATTGCCTGGGAGGTTCCGCAAGTCGGGCCGATCGACGGCAAGCGGGTGGCGGGGATTCTGGGCACTGCCGGTGGCCTGCTCTTCTACGGCGACCCCAGCGGTTACTTCGTCGCCGCTGATGAACGGAACGGGAAGACGCTTTGGCGCGTTCCCCTGAATGCGACCATCAAGACTTCACCGGTCACTTACACCGTGGATGGAAAGCAGTATGTCACGCTGGCCGTCGGCTCGAACGTGATGACCTTCGGCCTGCCCGAGTAACTTACTGGTTATCTTTCCACTCGTCGTACCAGGCCATCTGGATCGCTTCCAGCTTGCCTTCGTTCGACTTCATCGGATCGTCGGCAAAGTCTTCGAGCTCGGTGATCCACTTATGCAGGTCAGTGAAGCGGACAGTGAGCGGGTCGACATCGGGGTGCGCCTCGTAAAGCGAGAGGCCGAGGTCGTCGATGTGATCCCAGGAGAGGCCGGTCATATCTTGGTTCCTTTCAGCGCGCCTTGCACGGCGGTGTTCATCATGGTTTCGGCCAGCGGGTGCGTAGCCTCGTTCAGCTCTTCAATCTTGCCGAGGATGAGTTCGTGGTCCTCGCCATGATAGGCGAGCAACAACTGATTCGTCGCCAGGTTGACCACTGCTCGTTGCTCGTCCGTGAGGGCATCCCAGGCTTCGTTGGCTTTGGCCTTCTCAATCGCCGCCAGGATCTGGTCGGCTTCGACGCGCGCCTCGCGGACCTGCCGTTCGCGGAAGTCGTCTTCGGCATGCTCGATCGACGCCAGAATCATAGCCTCGACTTGTTCGTCCGTCAGCCCGTAACTAGGCGTCACTTCCATCGAGTGTTGCTGGCCCGAACGCAACTCTTTGGCGGAGACGTTCAGAATGCCGTTGGCGTCGATCAGGAAACGAACCTCGATCTTGGGCAGACCGGCCGGCATCGGCGGTATGTCCTTCAGGTCAAAACGCGCGAGCGAGCGGCAGTCCTTGACGAGTTCGCGTTCGCCCTGAACCACATGAATCAGAACGTTGCGCTGTCCATCGACGGCGGTGGTGAAGGTCTCGGTAGCGCTCGCCGGAATGGTGCTGTTCCGGTGGATCAGCTTCGACACAACGCCACCCATCGTTTCCAGGCCGAGCGACAACGGCGTCACATCCAGCAGCAATGTGTCCTGCACGTCGCCGGCGAGAATCCCGGCTTGCACGGCGGCGCCCAAAGCGACCACCTCATCCGGGTTCAGCTCCGTGTGCGGCCGCGAACGAAATAGATTCTCGACGGCCGAACGAACCAACGGGATGCGGGTCGAGCCGCCCACCAGCACCACTTCGTCGATCTGCTCAACGGTCACACCGGCATCGGCCAGACACCGCCGGCAGGGGCCGAGCGTGCGGTCGACAATGGGCATAATCAGGCGTTCGAAGACGTCGCGAGTCAGTTCGCGGCGATAGTCCTTACCCAGCCAGGAGAAGTCGAGATAGACAGCCGGAGCGGTACTCAACGCGTGTTTGGCGGCGATCACGGCCTGGCGCAGGCTCTGGTAGGCCTCACCATTCTGCGAGAGGTCGATGCCCCACTCGCTCTGTAGGTCTTCGAGGGCCACCGTCATCAGCAACTGGTCAATGTCGTCGCCGCCCAGGTGCGTGTCGCCGTTGGTGGCGAGCACCTCGAAGATGCCGTCATGCAGCTTCAGAATCGAAATGTCGAAGGTACCGCCGCCCAGATCATAGACGGCGATGAGGCCTTGCTTGCGCTTGTCGAGCCCGTAGGCCAACGCGGCGGCGGTGGGCTCATTGACGAGGCGCAGCACCTCGAGTCCCGCGATGCGGCCGGCGTCCTTGGTTGCCTGGCGCTGGGCATCGTTGAAGTACGCCGGAACAGTAATTACCGCCTGCGATACGGACTCACCCAGATGGGCTTCGGCATTCTGCTTCAGGGTGCGCAGAACGGCAGCGCCCACCTCGGGCGGAGTGACGCCGATGGCGAGATGAATCACTTGCGTGGAGGCCGCGGCGTCAAAGGCGTAAGTGAGATTCTCGCCTTCGATGTCGGCGAGCGCACGCCCCATCAGCCGCTTGGCGGAATACACCGTGCGCTTGGGGTCGCTCTTCAGTTTCTCGATCGCCGCATAGCCCACCACCGGCGCGCCTTCCAGCGGATAGTGCACGACGCTGGGAACTAGCATCTGACCGTCGGCCCCAGGAATGATGCGTGGCGTTCCGGTGGCGTCGAGGTAGGCGCCCAGCGAGTTGGTGGTGCCAAGGTCGATGCCAATGATGCGCGGGGACTTGGACGAGGTCCCAAAATCGATTTGAAAAGTACCCATGGAGTTAGTGGCGAATGCCTTCGCCGGAGGCTGTTGAAATGAGGTTCGCAATGTAACGCCGCCGATTCAAGAGGCTGCGTAACTCTTCAAGTATCGCGCGGTCCGGCGCCACGTCGTGCACGGCGAAGAGCTTCGGCAGACGGTCGTCAATCTGGTTGCGCATCTCGACGAAGCGTTGACGGGCGGCAGCCACTTCGTCCTCATCTGCGTCTTCCAGCGCCATGTTGAACTCGAAGACCTCTTCCAGCAGATCGCCCGGAACATCCTTGGTGCCTTGTTCGCCGATGTTGAAGCCGGTGGCTTTCAGCACGTACTCGGCCCGGCGAATCGGGTCACGCAAGGTACGGTAGGCGTCGTTCAAAAGCGAGCTCGCGTCCAGTGCCGCCTGTTGTTCCACGGCCGAAGCCCTGGCAAAACGATCAGGATGGAGCAAGCGGCTTTTCGCGTGGAAACGCTGTTCAAGGTCCGCTGGAACCAAGTCGAGCTTCAGGGGCGGCAGGTCAAGTGACCCGTAATAGTCAGGCGTCAAAACTCAGGCCGTAAACGACGTGCCGCAGCCGCAGCTCTTCTTCGCGTTAGGATTCTCGAAAACGAAGCCCGAATGGATCAGCGAGTCTTTCCAGTCCAGCGTCATGCCGTTCAGGAAGATCATGCTCTTCGGGTCCACGAAGACTTCCACATCATCGAACTTCAGCACGTTATCGTTCGAGCGGGGCTTGGGATCGAACTTGAACTGGTAGCTCAAGCCTGAGCAGCCGCCGCCCAGAACGCCGAGGCGGAGACCACCCGTGACGCCCTCCCGCGAGAAGGCCTCGCGAATCTTTCCTACCGCCTTTGGAGTGACACTCACCATATCCAAATCCTTAAACCGCCGCGCCCACCTGGGCCGGAAGCGCCGACTTGGTCTTGTAATCGTCAATCGCCGCCTTAATCGCGTCTTCGGCCAACACCGAGCAGTGAATCTTCACCGGCGGCAAAGCCAGTTCCGTGACGATGTCGGTGTTCTTAATCGCGAGGGCTTCGTCGACGCTCTTGCCCTTCAACCACTCGGTGGCCAGGGAGGAAGAAGCAATCGCCGAACCGCAGCCGAAGGTCTTAAACTTCGCGTCTTCGATTACGCCCGTGTCGGGATTCACTTTGATCTGCAGTTTCATCACGTCGCCGCACTCAGGCGCGCCCACCATGCCGGTGCCGACGTTGGGGTCCTTTTTGTCGAGGGCGCCCACGTTGCGCGGGTGATTGTAGTGGTCAAGAACTTTATCGGAGTAAGCCATTTTGTTTGTCCTCTATATTCCTAGTACACGGCGCGCAAAAACTTAGTGCGCAACCCACTCGACCTTGCTGAGGTCGACGCCTTCTTTGAACATTTCCCAGAGCGGCGAAAGCTCGCGGAGCTTTTCCACCACTTCAATCATCTTGTTCGCCACGTAATCGATCTCTTCCTCAGTGGTGAAGCGGCCGATACCGAAGCGAATCGAGGTGTGCGCCAAGTCGTCGCCGAGGCCCAAAGCCTTCAGCACGTAACTGGGCTCAAGCGTGGCCGAAGTACAGGCGGAGCCGGAACTAACGGCGATATCGTTGATGCCCATCAGCAGGCTTTCGCCCTCCACATAGGCAAAGCTCATGTTGAGATTGTGCGGCAGACGGCTTTCCATGCTGCCATTTACGTAGGACTCTTCGATGGTGGCCAGCTTGGCGTGAAGACGGTCGCGCAGGGCGCGATGGCGAGCCATCTCTTCCGGCATCGACTGCTGGGCAAGCGCGCAGGCTTCGCCCAACCCAACAATGCCGGGCACGTTCAAGGTGCCGGAACGCATGCCGCGTTCGTGACCGCCGCCGTCCATCTGGGCCGTCAACTGCACCCGCGGGTTCTTGCGGCGGACATACAACGCGCCCACGCCTTTCGGGCCATAGAGTTTGTGCGCCGTAATCGACATCAGATCGATGTTGTCGGCGATCACATTCACCGGGATCTTGCCAACGGCTTGCACGCCATCCGTGTGGAATAGCACGCCGCGTTCCTTGCAGATCTTGCCGATCTCGGCTACCGGCTGAACGTAGCCAATCTCGTTGTTGGCGTACATGATGCTGACGAGAATGGTCTTGTCCGTGATCGCATCACGCAACATGTCGAGGTCGACGGCGCCACTACCTTGAACCGGCAGGTAGGTGACGCGGAAGCCCTCTTTCTCCAAGTGCTTGCAGGTATCGAGCACGGCCTTGTGCTCGGTGGCGGCCGTGATGATGTGGTTGCCCTTTTCCGCATACATCTGGGCCACGCCTTTGATGGCCAGGTTGTTGGACTCGGTGGCGCCCGAAGTAAAGATGATCTCTTTCGAGTTCGCGCCAATCAGGTCCGCAATCTGCTTGCGCGCCTTTTCGACGCCTTCTTCGGCGCCCCAGCCAAACGCATGGTTGCGGCTGGCGGCATTGCCGTAGATCTCAGTAAAATATGGCAGCATGGCCTGAACCACGCGCGGATCAACCGCCGTAGTGGCGTGATTATCAAGGTAGATGGGGAACTTCATCTTAGTCACAAATCCTTAGGGTTTAGCGCGAAGCCACGGGGAGCAAGCTACTCAACTCCACCAGCGGCGAATCATTCGGATCGGGAACTTCTTCGTCAACCAGATCCGCAATAGAGATGCTGTCCAAGAGCCGCAGGATGCTTTCGTGAACGCGCCGTAGCGGTTCTTTCACGATGCAGGTGCCGCTCTGGTCGCAAGGACGCTCCGAGGTAAAGCAGGAAGTGAGAATGATCGGCCCGTCGATCGCCCGCACCACTTCCAACACCGTCATCCGTTGAGCCGGGCGGGCCAAGCGGTAACCGCCATTGGTTCCCTGCTCCGACGTAAGAAAGCCACTCTTGCCCAGCTTCTGCAAGACCTTGGCTAGGAGAGGCAGCGGAATGTGATAGGCATCCGCAATCTCCTTCGCACTCGCGCTCTCGCGCGTCGGACGGGGCATCGCGAGATGTTTGAGGGCAATGAGGCCGTAATCGGCTTTTTTGGTCAGCTTGAGCATATTCGACCGAACGATCCAAGATACAAAAAGTCGTCTTGGACTGTTTTCATCCTATATGAAGGATAGCGAATAGAAGGGAGCGAGGTCAACTCTGCGAGGCGGAAATCTTGAGTGCGAATTCAAGCGCCTCATCGCGGTTGCGAATCCGGCCATCCAACTGAGCGGTTTCAAGGCCGGTGAGGATTGCGGAGAAGGCGGGTCCGGGAACGAAACCGGCGGCGATCAGGTCTTTGCCGGTAAGCAGCGGGGTGGGCCGAAGGTCGGTCTCAGAGAGGGTGTCGAGTTGGCGGCGCACGAACTCGTAGTTCTCCAGGCGCCGGTGACTGCTCTCGCAATCCAGCCGGTGCAGTTCCAGGTGCTCCTCAAAGAGGGGCAGCCGCAGAAAGCGGCGCAGCGTGCTGGGGCGCATCGCCTGCACATGCATCCAGTCGAGATGATGGGTGACCAGGTTGACCACCTGATCGATCTCAGCGGCAGAACAGCGCAGGCGCCCCAGGATCTGGGAGGCCATGCGCGCACCGACTTTGTCGTGACCGTCGAAACGAATGCGATCGGCGCGGCGAAACGTGGGCGGCTTGCCGACGTCATGCAGCAGTGTGCCCCAAGCAAGCGTCATCGACGGCTGCCGAAGCCCGCTGAGCATCAGCAGCGTATGGGTCCAGACGTCGCCTTCGGGATGAAACTGCGGCGGCTGCTCGACGCCCTCCATAGCCGCAACTTCCGGCAAAACCTGGACCAGCAGACCGGTCTCGCGCAGCATGGCGAAGCCAGCCGAGGCGCCGCCCTCGGTGAGGATCCGGGTGAGTTCGTCGCGCACGCGTTCGGCAGCCACGCGGCGGATGGAGGCGGACTCATGGATCATGCCCTCCCGAGTTGCGGCATCCAGCGCGAAGCCAAAACGCGCCGCAAAGCGAACGGCACGCAGCAGGCGCAGGTGATCCTCGGCAAAACGCTGCGCGGGGTCGCCGATGGCGCGAATGATGCCGGCGGCAAGGTCGGCGCGCCCGCCGACGAAATCGAGCACTTCGCCCGAGACCGGATCGAGGAACATGCCGTTGATGGTGAAATCGCGTCGGGCGGCGTCAGCTTCGGGCGAGCGTTCAAAGACGACCCCATCGGGCCGGCGTCCGTCGGTGTAGGCCTGGTCGCTCCGAAAAGTAGCG
>JALHNI010000075.1 GCA_022843605.1 Bryobacter sp. | reverse complement strand
AGATCCCAAGGATCTGCTCTTCACTAAACCGACTCTTCTTCACCTTCTCCTCCCTTTCCGGCCTCTCCGCCTCTTGGGATTTCCAGTTTAGTTTGGTTCAGTTTCTCCGGTACAGGTCAATTGCACCACGATTGGTTGTCGCGATGGGCTTGGATTGCTTCAACGCCATTCGGCGCGCCCGATCACTTAAACCGATCAGCACGATCGCGGAAGCGATTGCGAATCCGATCACAGTGTTCGGATCGAGGGTTTGGTGCCAAGCTCATACCGCCCGCCAGGGCCAAAACATGCGCAACCGGGGCGGCGTGGATCGGGTTTCTCAGGACTGGCAGGCGATGGGGGAGTGGTTGCGCTCTGAGCTTTGAAAGCGATCAAGGCCTTCATTAGTGCGCGATGCCTGCATACTGTTGATCTACCGTTGGGGCGCTTCGTGCTGCTGTGATCCCGTCCAACGGCGGCACGGCGCGCGTGGCGCTCGGCGCGAGGCCGGTGATCCAGGCAAAAGGGTAGCGCCCATGGGCGCCGGGCCCGTCATGACAGCCAGGTGGGCTGGAAGTCAGGCAGACAGGCGTTGGATCTCAGCGAGGATCGCCAGGTAGACGGCGTGGGCGTCGTGCTCGGTGAGGCGGACGCTGAAGGAAATTTCGACGCGACCGACGACGAGCGTGGTGCGCTCGGGCAGCCGAACCTCGGGATTTCCTGGCGAGTGGGTTGCTGGCAACCGGGCTACCGGCAATTGGTTTTCGGGGCGGACTTGTTTTCGCTTCGAGCGGCTCGTTTTGGGCGGAACGACGATTCCAGCAGCTTGACAGAGCGCCTCCAGAAGGCGGTAGGCTCGTTCGGCCATGCCAGCGGTAGTGAAGGCTTCGTGGAGTTTCTGGCGGGCCAAGTCGGCCTGCAGTGACGCAATCTGTTGAGCGTTCGTCCGGATGAACGGACCGTAGGCGTCTCGCAGAACCTGGCTCAACTGCACACGCCGCTGATCGGCGTTCGACGCGATGTAGGCGACCAGGTCGCGGTGGAGAACCGGACGGCCGGAAGCCGGAATCGATCCCCATTTCAAGAACTTGAGGAGCGAGTTGAGTTGGTGACGTGTGGATGGCTTAAGCCTCTCGACGGCATTCGAGCCCGCTGCAACGTTGGTCACGATGAGGCGAACGGCATTGAACGAGCAGTATGGGTACGTTGGTAAGTTGCTCTTCATCGGTAAGTGCCCGCCGCCACACTCGTCGTGGTCATGATGACGACGAATCATAGCATTTGTTTTTAACTATTTGAAAGGGAACAGGGGGCGAATGTGTTCACGAAACTGAGGAAACGAGCGCTCGCGCCCGTAGAGCTTACCGGTAAGCTTGGGCACTTACCCCCTAAAACTGTCGAACTTACCGAACACACTCAGAATGTACGGTAAGTGCTTGATTTATTTGATGACGTTGCCATTCAATACGCCGTATTCTGGAGCCGATCAGGAGGCTTCACACGCCATGCAAGCCAGCAAAATTGCCAAGTTCCTGCGCAAATACGGTCTTGACCTCGTTTGCGCGATCGCGATGGGATGGAAGGCCAGCGAAATCGCGGTGACGCTGGCCCACGTCAACCAACCGTGGCCGCACATCATTATGGCGGGCTTGTTGTGCCTGGCCATCCTGGTCCGAATTGAATTCTTCCCAGAAGGAGTATCGGCCATGACGATTCAGATGGTCCGTTCTGTTTTCCTCTTCGCCTCGGTGGCGGTGATTATCATTGCCGCGTGGGCATCGTCGCAGAGCATCGTGACCGAGCGCATTAACTACGAGTGGCTGCTGACGCGACAGTTGGAGGTGCAAGCGCATCAGATGAACCAGTTGGGGGTGCTATCGGGAATCTGGCAGAGTCTGGCGAAGGAGTTGGGTTGCCAGAAGGCCAAGCGCCCGGAGTCCTTGGCGATGGCGTGTGCTGCCACCGAGGCGCAGCTCGCCGCCGTACTGAATGAGATGCCGACGCATGTGACGCATGCGGCAACCAGCGCGGGCCTACGCGAAGAGGTTGAGCGGACGCTGAACCGGCTGCGCGCGTTGTGGAATCAGGTGCCGATTCACAAGCGTGACGCCGCGTCCTTGCAGCCGTTTGACTTGAGCCCTAAAACGCTGACGGTCGCCGAGACGTTGAACTGGGTGCGAGAGAACGCGGGACAGGCACAGGCAACGCTCCTGCTGCTGCACCTGGCGATGAATGCATTCCTACTGGTGCTTGTGGTCACGGTTGGGTGTTTGCGCGGGTCGGGAAGGCCGGAAGCGGCGGCGGGGCGTCCGGCAGCGCTAATACCGGGTGAGGCACGGACATTGTTCACTCGGGTGCGGCAGGCCGAACCGCCGAGAGAGGAGCGGGATACCGTGCCGCGAGAGTGACCCGCGGGACAGATTTGTTGGTCGTGGTCCTGCTCCACCAAAGACAAACTTGAGGTCATGATTGTGCCAACTCCAGAGGAGGCCGGTCAGATGGTGAGCGCGGGAGCGGACCGGAAGGTCCGGGCAGGCTGGAAGCCCGCCCCACGATGGGATGTGCGGATTGTTGAGGGATTCGGGACCGACCGGGAGGTCGGTCCTTACGGGGAGAAGCGGCCCGTACCATGATGATGATGAGCGGTGGTGTTCGGCGGACTGTTGGGTGATTCGGGGTACGGTTCAGACGACGGCTGGTTGGGGCGTTCACTGCGTTTTTCGAGATTTCGGTGGTTTGGAATCAGGGAGTTCGGGAGGGGTGGGGGGCTCCGGAGACTTGACAGCTGAGAGACTCGGCGTCAGGTATGCTGCCATTTATCTATCAATTTGACCCGGTGATCTTTGCGCGGGAGCTGTTGGGCTTTGTGCCGGATGTGACGCAGGCGGTGCTGTTGCGGACGAAGCATCGGCGGGTGATTTTGAACTGTCACCGGCAGTGGGGCAAATCGACGATGGCGGCGATCCGGGCGGTGCACCAGGCGTTGTCGCGGCCGGGGCAGCAGATCATCATTGTGTCGACGGATGCGCGGCACTCGCAGAAGCTGGCGAATCTGTGCCGGGGGCTGGCGCGGCGGTTGGGCGTGGCGGTGAAGGGCGACGGGACGAATGAACGGTCCGTGCTGTTTCCAAACGGGTCAGTGATTGTTCCGTTGCCGGGGAAGCCGGAGGCGATGCGGGGCTTCACGGCGAACTTGTTGATTGTCGATGAGGCGGCGGGGGTGCCGGACGAGGTGTACGTGGCGGCCACGCCGATGCTGGCGGCGACGGACGGCGAGTTGTGGCTGCTGTCGACGCCGAAGGGCAAGCGGGGATTCGTCTATGAGGTGTGGGCGGGGAAGGATTCGGCGGCGTATCCGTGGCTGCGGATGGAAGGGAAACCAACGGAGCATACGCGGATCCGGCCGGAGTTTCTGGCGAATGAACAGCGGAGCCAGACGGCGGAGCAGTATGACGCCGAGTATGGGTGCCAGTTTACGACGCCCGACCGGTATGTGTTTCCGGAGGAGTGGCTGGAGCAGGCGTTCCGCGTGGAGATTCCGACGTTTGACGAACGGACGCGGAGCGATTTGCAGTTTGTGAAGCACCGTCCAGCGTATTATGTGGCGCTGGACCTGGGTTACGCGCGGGACCATGCGGCGCTGGTGGTGCTGGAGTACCGGCCGATCCCGACGGGGACGCGCGATGCGGCGACGTGGCAGTTTCTGTACCGGCGCGAGTTGCGGCTGGTGCATGTGGAGCGGTTCCGGTTGCGGACGGGGGTGCGGGACCTGGTGGCGCGGGTGAGCCAGCTTTGCCATCACCGTCATTTGGAGCATCATACGCAACTGCTGATCGATGCGACGTCGCAGCCGTTGGTGGTGCAACTGTTCCGGGAGGAGCGGATGCCGGTGAGTCTGATTCCGGTGACGATTACGCCGGGAGAGAAGGTGGTGGTGTCGGGGTCCGACCGGTCAGTGCCGAAGAAGCTGCTGGTTTCGGCGCTGGAGACGGTGATGGAGAGGGGGATATTGAAGATTGCGGCAGGGATGGGCCAGGCGGATCTGCTGCGGGAGGAGTTGCGGCAGTTTGAGCGGCGGAGCGTGCGGGGCGGGCGGTTGAAGTTTGGGGCGGGGGCGGGGCATGACGATTTGGTGATGGCGCTGTCGATGGCGGTGTGGTGGGCGTGGACGAACCGGAAGGGGTCGTTGCTGGGTCCGGAGCGGAAGACGCTGGACTGATGGGCAACGCTTTCGCGCTCGGGGGGGCATCGCTCAGCCGAAATGCCGGGAGAGGCGAAGGGCGAGAGCGACCAGGGTGCGGACCGGGTTCGCTGCCGAACTGAACGGCATGACGGACATGTCGCAGACGTAGAGGTGATTCGTGCCGGAGACGCGCAGGTCCTGGTCGACGACCGAGTGTGGCTCGAAGTCGCGGTTATAGGCGGTGCGATAGGGCATGCGCAGTGACCCGGCTGAATGGTGGACGGTGCCGTAGCCGAAGCCCTTGCCGCCTTGCCCATAGCGGCCGTCCGGGTTCACCGGTTGGCCCTGATTCTGAAACTGCGCGAAGATCTGATCGGATACGTCGTTGAGGATGCCGAAGATCTGTTGATTGCTCTTCTGCCAACCGGCGAGGGCCGGCAGGCGGACGTCACGGAGGCGGTCCATCCAGTTCAGGTTGCCGAAGGTGATCTCTGGGACATAGCCGAAGGGCGGAGCGGCCTTGATCTCGTTATCAGGGTCGAGGCAGTTACCAAAACTGAATTTGATGTCGACGATCGAAGCGCCATCGGGCGGCGGGGTGCTGGCGGCACGCTCGCCGGGATCGTTTTCGCGCAGGTGCCAGTATTCGTGATTCACATTCATTTCGACGTTGAAGGGATAGCGAATCTGTTCCGGATGGGCGGGATCCCGGCGGCCGCGCGAGTAGAAGACGATTTTGGCATGGGCGGTCTTGGGAATGGGCAGGTCACCCAGGTGGGTCGTGTGGATGGTGATGCCATTCGTGGTGGGATGATCCGTCAGGCCGCGACCGAGTAAGTCCTTGGTGGATTGCGGAAGCCAGGGATACAGGCTGGACCGCCGGAGCAGCTTCGGACTCTCAATCGACCCGCCGGCCAGGACGACGGTGACCGCGCTAAACGTGCGGATCTGGTTGGTGAGCGTGTTGCGGCTGACCAGTTGGAAGTGGCTGCCGTGATTTTGTACGTCTTCGACGAAGTGGTTGAGCAGAACGTGCAGTCCGGGGCCGTCACCGTGACTCACACCGGGAGTAAGTCCGGCTTGGTTGATGAGGAGTTCGGCCGTATTGAAGACGCCGGTGGACTCAGTGAAGAACTGGTCCCGCGGCGTGCCATCGGCGTTGAGGTAGGGCTGGTGAAGGGCGCGTGGGGTTTCCTGAATGTCGAAATCGTCCGCCAGAGAGCTTTGCCGGAGCTTCTGCACGAGGGCCCTGGCCGGGGACCCCATGGAACGCGACTCGTTCATCGTCTCGCCGGCTTGGTCGAGGAGTCCGTTGGCCAGGTCGTTTCGAACGTCTGGGGGGAAGAAGTCGAGTTCCCATTTCTGGACCGCCGGAATGAGGCCGGACCAGAAGATGGACCGGCCGCCGAAGTTCAATTGCGGCTTTTCACCGATGTAGTGTTCGGAGTTGCTGTTGCCGTGCTGGTAAAACGTATCGCAGCCGAAGTGTTTGGCGAGACTGGCATTGGGAAACCGGCACATGTTGTAGACGTGGGTGGGATAGAGGAACGAGCCGGCTTCGAGTACCAGGATGCGCTTTTGCTTGCCCAGCCGGTCTGCCAGATCGTCGGCGAGGACGCCACCACCGACGCCGGAGCCGACGATGATGATGTCGAAGTCATTACGCGGCCCGAGATACTGCAGAAACAGCCGTTCCTGCGCCTTACTGGCTTGAGAGACGAAATTTACATACTGCGAAGCATCGAAGCTCATCATTCCTCCTTCGATCAAGATACGCGACATGCGCGAAAAGTTGCCAGAGGAATCTTTCGACATGGCAAGATTTACCTGAGGAGGGGATTTGAACGGTGTTTGTTAACGAAGGCCGCGCGTTGAGGGTAAGTCTGCTGATGTTTGAGGTGGTGGAGATGTTCGAACGATCTTTGGAAGATGTGCAGCGCGCAGAATCGCACGAGGATTCTTGGAGTATCGAGACTATGTGGCCGACATACTTGGGAGGTCGGGTTGGCACTGAATTCAATCGATCGCCGACATCCTGGGATCAGGCCGGAGGCTTATC
The DNA here is from genome assembly GCA_022843605.1 of Bryobacter sp. GTDB lineage: Bacteria > Acidobacteriota > Terriglobia > Bryobacterales > Bryobacteraceae > JALHNI01. Next base: position 26,177 of record JALHNI010000075.1, on the reverse strand, counting down.
GCCTGCCGCCGAATTCCTGCGGCATTCAGGATAGGACTCAGTAAGGTCGTTGAGTTACTTCGTCGAAAACCGGTTGGAGGCGGGTGAGCATCGCCGGCCGCGCGTTGATTCTCGTCGCCGCCACCTGTACGATGGCCCGGTACCGAATCTGAAAGACCGGGAGCGATCGTGAATCGACGTCATTTTGTGAGTGCGAGTGCGCTGGGGGCGGCGGGCGCCTTGACCGAGCAGGCCAAGGCGGCAAAGCCAAAGCGGGCGTTGATGAAGCTGGGGGCGACGGTGATGGGCGGCGGGTTTCCGGGAGGATTTGGCGAAGGACGGGAACCGGGCGGCCCCAACTCCGGGAGACCCAGCCCCGGCGGACCTGGGCCCGGCGGACCTGGACTGGGAAGACCGGAGGGTGGCGGTCGACGGGGCGGTGGCGCACCGCGTGACCCGGAGGCGGGCTTCAAGTCGTTGGGGCGATGGGGTGTCAAGAAAGTGGTCGCGACGGCCCAGATTGCGGACGGCCGGCTCTACGCGACGGTGGATGAACTGAAGCGGTTGACCGATACCGCCGACAAGTACGGCATGACGGTGGACATCCTGAATCCGCCGTTTCTGCCCTCCAGCCACATTGACCGGGAGCGTCATCCGGCGATCATGCTGGGCCAGAGCCCCGAGCGGGATCGCGACATCGAGCAGATCCAGACCATGATCAAGAACTGCGCGGCGGCCAAAATCCCCTGCATCAAATACAACATGAGCATCCTCGGCGTGCTGCGTACGGGGCGCGTGGCGGGCCGCGGCGATACGAGTTACAGCGCCTTCAAGCTGAAGGATGCCAAGGCCGACCCGCCGCTGACGCGCGCCGGCGTGGTGGATGCCGACCGTTACTGGGAGCGCATCACTTACTTTCTGGACCGCGTGATTCCGGTCGCCACCGAATACAAAGTGCGGATGGCCTGCCATCCTAATGACTCGCCAGTACCTCCCGAAGGCTATCAGGGCGTGGTCGCTGTGCTGGGCACGGTGGCGGGCTTGAAGAAATTCATTTCGATTCGGGAGAGCCCCTATCACGGCTTGAACTTCTGCCAGGGCAGCGTGTCGGAAATGCTGATGGATCCGGGCAAGGAGATCTACGATGTCATCCGTTATTTCGGCACGCGGAAGAAGATCTTCAACGTGCACTTTCGTAACATTCGCGGCAATCGCGAAGAGTATATGGAAGTGGCCCCGGATGAGGGCGCGGTGGATATGTTCAAGGCAATGTTGACTTACAAAGAGGTGGATTATCCGTATATGGTGCATCCTGACCATAACGTGGCGTCGCCCAGTGAGACCGGCGGCGAGTATATGGCGTTCGTCTATGGCTATATTCGCGCGCTGATTCAGGCCGTGGACCGGGAGGGCTGATGCTTACCCCGTCTGGGTGAAGCGAACGGCGGGATGGTTGTCCACCAACCGCTGCATCTCCCAGGTTGAGGAGAACAGGTAGACCGGGTGATCGTTCTGGTCCGTGGCGAGCATCGTTCCCGAGCCGGAGAACTCGTGCAGCTTTTTCGCCTCCGCCAGAGTTAGTTGCGGCCAGCGGGCGCAAACAAAGTTCAGGGGCGTATTGACGGCGCGGACGGAGTATTCCTGAAGGAAGCGCGCCTCGACGACGTCAAACTGGAGTTTGCCGACGGCTCCGAGGATCGGTTCGCGGCGGATGGAGTCGACCGAGTAATAGACCTGGACCACGCCTTCTTCGGCCAGTTGTTGAATGCCCTTGCGGAACTGTTTATTGCGCGTGACATCTTCATTGCGCAGCGTGCAGAAGTGTTCGGGTTGGAAGCTGGGAATGCGGGGGTACTCGACGTCAGGCTCCGAACTGAGGGTGTCGCCAATGGCGAAGATTCCTGGATTGACGATGCCGACGACGTCGCCGGCAAAGGCTTCGTCGAGGGTTTCGCGATCGCGGGCGAAGAGGCGATGCAGCTTGGTCATGCGGATCTTCTTGCCGAGGCGCGGATGGTGCACCCACATGTCGCGTTGGAACCGGCCGGAACAGATGCGAAGGATCGCCATGCTGTCGCGGTGTTGCGGGTCCATGTTGCCCTGAATCTTGAAGACGAACGCGGAGAACGTGGGTGACTTCGGAGCGATGAAGTTGCCATGGCTCGACCGGCCGACGGGTTCTGGAGCGTAATGGACGAGAGCATCGAGGAAGGTTTCGACGCCGAAGTTATTCAGGGCGCTGCCGAAGAATACGGGCGTCTGGTCGCCTTGGCGGAAGCGCTGCTCGTCAAAGGCAGGCAGTACGCCTTCAATCAGATCCAGCGTTTCGCGCAGTTCCTGGGCATCTTCGGTCCCCATGACGTCTTCGAGCGCCGAATCGTCCAGTGAACGCGTCCAAGCTTCCGCCCGGAACTGATTGATGGACGAAGAGCTGAACTGCAGGAAACGCTTGGTGGCCAGATCGATGACGCCGCGGAAGCGATTGCCCGAGCCGACGGGCCAATTCACTGGGGAAGCCGAGATGCCCAGGATGCGTTCCACTTCGTCCAGCAGTTCCAGCGGATCGCGCCCGACATGGTCCATCTTGTTGATGAACGTGAGGATGGGAATCTTGCGCAACCGGCAGGCTTCGAACAGCTTTCGCGTCTGCGGTTCAATGCCCTTGGCGCTGTCGAGCACCATGACGGCACTGTCGACGGCGGTGAGGGTCCGGTAGGTGTCTTCGCTAAAATCCTGGTGGCCGGGCGTATCGAGCAGACTAAAAAGGCAGCCGCCGTATTCAAACTGCAGAACGGTGGAGGTGATGCTGATGCCGCGGGCCTGCTCGATGGCCATCCAGTCCGAGGTGGCGTGGCTGCGGTGCTTCTTGGGGCGCACGGAACCGGCGGCATGGACGGCGCCGGCATAGAGGAGCAGTTTCTCGGTGAGGGTCGTCTTGCCGGCGTCGGGATGCGAAATGATGGCGAAGGTGCGGCGCCGGGCGATCTCCTGGTCGAGGGTGGCCTGGGCGACGTGTTCGGTGGCGGGCGGCGTGTTTGGTGTTGGCAGCAAGGTGAGTCCTGAAGATTCTGATCGGCGCTCGGCCCCGGAGAAGGTCCCAGCATGGCGAAGGTGGCAAGGGAGAAGTTCTTAGGCACTCACATCGGCACCTTTGATGGTGCAGCAACGCCGGAACCCTTGTCAATCCGCCTGCGGGGTCGGTCTCACCGTGAGCGCGGACACTGACCTCAGTTCGCAGCTCTGAGGAAGTTGCGGAGCCAGGCGTCGACCTCGGCGACCTGTTCGGGGATATTGTTGTGGCCGGTTTCGAGGGCCAGCGTCAACTGCTTGCGGCCGGGGATGACGTTGTAAGCCGAGTACATCGAGGTTGGCGGGCAGGTCTCGTCGTTGAAGCCCCAGGTGTAGAAGCCGGGCACCGTAACGCGGCGGGCGAAATTGACCACGTCGTAGTAGGCGGTGGTGGCGATCTTATCGGAGGAGCGGTGGGCGAGCGGCCCCTCGGTGGCGCGGAACATATGCGGCCAGCCTCCGGCCCGGTTCTGCAGGTAGCCGGTGACGTCGGCGAGGGCAGGGTAATAGGCGGCAAGGCCTTTGACGCGCGGGTCCAGCGCGGCGGTGACAATCGACAAGGCGCCGCCCTGGCTGCCGCCGGTGACGGCCAGATTGGTGCCGTCCCACTTGGGGTGGCTCGTTAAAAAGTCGTTGGCGCGGACGCAGCCGAGGTAAACACGGCGGAAATAGTAGCGGTCGCGGCTATCGAGGCCGAAGGTGTTGTAGCCATTGAGGGCGCCGGCGGCGAGCGATTCGTAGACGGTCGGGTCGAGGGTAACCGGGAGTCCGTGGATGCCAATTTGCAGGGTGACGATGCCGTAGGCAGCCATGGCGGCGAGGCCGCGGTAGGGCCGGACGCCGGCGCCGGGCACGCTGAGCAGCGCCGGGTACTTTCCCGGGGCCTTGGGTTCGCAGAGGATGCCGTAGAGCCGGGAGGGAGCGATGCCGGCGCCGATGTTCTGGAGGTTCACCTGGGAGCACTCGACGGCCGAGTTGCCGTAGTCGGGCAGGGGAGTGAGTTTGGCATCGACCGGGATCTTGGCGAGGGCGGCTTTGCCGGCGGTCCAGAAGGCGTCAAAGTCAGTGGGGTTGGTTTGGGTGGGCGCGATGGCTTCCGGGGTGAAGGCGGCGGTAGAGACAGTCCGGTAGGTCTTGCCATTGCGCTCGACGGTGGCGATGCAGCGCAGGAAACCGGGTTCCGTGAGCGTGCCGCCCTCCACCGTGAAGCCCTCGTCGGGGAGCGTGACGGTCTGGTCGATCTTGGGGGGCATCATCTCAGGGCCGATGCGGTAGGTGACTCGGAGGCCGGTGACGGGGTGGCCGTCCTGAAGGGCGACGATGCGGAAGCGCACAGGCTGGCCGGGCGCATAGCGCCAGTCGGCATGGTCGGTGGAGACGCGAAGCTGGATGGCGCCCACGCGGTCCTGCGCGAGGACTGGGAGGGCGAGGAGGGTGAGGAGCGCGATGCGGAGCATAGTCTGCGATGATATCGCGTTGGGGGATGGGCTAGTCGTGCAGAGCGCGCAATACGGATCCCTACCAGAGCAGGGAAATCGGGTACTGATGGACGAGGGTATCGCGAGAAACCAGCGTGAGGCTTTCGCTCAGTGCCTGGGAGATCAGGAGTCGATCGAATGGGTCGCGGTGGATCGCCGGCAGGGTGGTGGTTCCGAGAATGTGAGTGAGCGCAATCGGCAGATGCTGCCGGACGCCAACCCGCCGCAGAGCTTCCTCCAAAACGTCAACGCCAGGAAACGCGGCGGGAGGCGCATGCGACTTGAGCGCGAGTTCCCAGTAGGAAACATGGCTGGCAAATAGTTCGTTCCGTTCGTCCAGGATGGCCGCCCGGGCTTTCGCCGAGAGCCGGTCCGGATCGCCCAGCGCCCACACCAGAACATGCGTATCGAGCAGAAGTCTCAAAGCGCACCGTGACCCGTGAACTCGTCGTACTCGGCGTCTGTGAGTGCCCGCTCCCAACCTTCAGGCAGGTCGAACAGTCCGGGGGAAGCGCCCAAAACACGGGGGCGATCGTCGCGCAGGGGGATGAGCTTCACCATGGGCTTGCCATTCTTGGCGATGACGATGTCTTCACCCGCCAGTGCCCGCTCCACCAGTTGGGAGAGTTGAGCTTTGGCGTCGTAGATGTTGATCTGCACACTCTGATTATATCTAGTCTGTCTAGACTAGACTAGTCAGTTTCATAAATTGCTGCCATCGGCATCGGCGTCAACGACGAGCCGGCGCGCCTGCAGGAAACGGCATGGCGCCTGGAACCGGTCCGTGCGGGCACTACGGTGCCCAGGTTGATTCGAGGGGTGGCCTGTGCTAACGGGCGACGATGCGGACGCGGACGGGTTGGAAGCGCCAATCGACGCGGTCGGTGGGGAATGAGGAGTGGTAGTTCGAGGAGAAACTGGGGCGCAGTTGGAAGCGTTACCCATTTGATCAGGAGTTGGCGGACTCCGAGATGCGCCTCATTCTCGAACGGCTCACGCCGGAGACGGCCACCGCAGGCTGATTTCGGATGCCAGGTGCAGGTCGGCCTGCCCCCAGCGCGACGGGTACGCTCGGCTCATATCAGTGTGGCGGCGACTCCTTGGACTCCGTTGCGCTAAGCTATAGCCGTGCGGTTACCGGCAGCAGGACGAGTCCTTTTCGTGCTCATAATACTCGCCCTCATTGTTCAACACACGAAACGCCCAGATCCAAAACCGCAAGAAAATGAGTTCCTACTTCGTGGAGCACTCATGAGCAATTGTCCAAGACCTTTGACCTATCTTCCGGAACCCAAAGCTGAGTTCAGCTTTTCGTGGCTTCGCTCCACAGTCATCCAGAAGCGGTGAGGAAATCGCTGTCGGAGGCCGTCAGTACCTCCGTCGTGCCTGTTGGCGAAGCTTTCCTTGGGTGTCTGTCTCACAGATAGTTTTGCTGCAAGTAGGCTGTCACCCTGGCTAACCGGTAGGGATTGAAGAACGATACTCCGTAAAGAGCAAGGCCAGCCGCAACCAGTGCCCAGCGGAACCTCACGGGCTTCCACAATGTCACGGCCAACCACAGACACGCCACGGCACGAAGCCACAGGGTTAGTGTGTTTAGCCGCAGAGCTGCGTTTAGGACGTACCCGGCAACGGGGAAAGCCTTCCCCTACCTTCAGCCGCTACGCGTCTTCTGCTACCCCTTCTGGCGGGTCGAGTCCCGATTTCAGCCCTCCAATGGCAGTTAGCCCCGCCGGTGAAATGTCCCGTTCCAGCTCGGGACCGAACGGACGCTCGGCGTGACTACACCGGCGCAGCAGATGGTTGGGGACTTCCGGATGGGTGCGGTCGAGCATCTGCTTCCAGCCATCAGCGCCACCGCGTTCTTTCCAGAAGGCAACATGCAGCAGGTCCTCTTTGGCGGCGAACCCGCCGCAATGCCGTTTCGCGCTAGACCAACGATAGTCCTCTGGTTCCAACACCATCCCGGCGCGGACGGCGTTCATTTCGACGTCGCGCTGCGCTACGTCGAGGTGCGCAGGGGAGAGCGGACACGAGAAAAAGCGCCCTTGCCAGAGGCGCCCGCATCGCCGGCGTTGAGGGCGTTGAAATATTGCGCATAGCGCCCGTGCACGCGGCGGAACAGCACCGCCAGCGAATCGCCGTGTTCGGATGTGACGATCAGGTGGACGTGATTCGTCATCAAGCAGTAGGTCAGAAGGCGCACGCCGGCGTCTTGAAGTTGGTCACGCATCAGATCGAGGTAGACCTCGCGATCGCCGGCCTGGCGGAAGACATCCTGCCGGTTCGTTCCGCGCTGGGTGACGTGATAGGCGTAGCCGGGGAGCACACCGCGTTGATTTCTGGGCATTCTGCCTATTGGTGTGTTTCCAGAGTTATTCCTCTCATCTTTGTTGCGGGTGGGACGCCTCTTCATTTTGCGGGTAGCGGCGGCCCATAGCAGACTGTCCCTCAACGCCCGACACCGTTCTTTTGGGAGATTTGCGCAGTACTCAGGCGGCAGAAGTCGGCGGCGTTCTGTTTTCAACTGCGGGCGATCGTTTCCGTTACTCGAACTAACTCAGCGACGCGTGTAGATGGTTCGTAGGTCCGTCTCCGGCGCGACGGCGATTGTGAAGAATCCCACCATCATTTCCTCCCAACTCTGATCCCCCCAGCGCACCTCGGCCTTCGGATCCGGGTTGTATGGATTATTGACGGAGTTGTCGAACGTAGCCTGTGCGTGCATCACCGTCCCTTTCGGGAATGCCTTTGGCTTATCCAGGGCATAAACCAACTGCCAGTTGAAGTCGTATTCGGGCACCCGGAGTATCTTCTCGCTTTCCCCTGTCGGGTAGGTGGCGGAAAGTGCCATGGACTTACCTCGTAGATGCATGTGCGGATATACCTCGAGCAACTCGGCGTCGACGTTTAGGACCGACTTGCCGGAGACCGCGTAGTTGGCCGCGCCGGGCGGTATCGCGAACGAATCGTCGGCGGCCGAGACGCGCAGAACCCGCTTTGCCGGTGTGGACTTAGAAAACGCAAGTCCAACGGACGAGCGGTCCGACGCGGCCTTGCCACTAGCGGTATAGTGCAACTGAATCACGAGATCGGACCCCGCCGGGATCAACAGCCCATAGCCTTCAGGTAACCGCTTTGCGGGCCGACCGGGAACATGGCCCACGATGGGTTGTTCCAGGGCGCTGGCGCCAGCGTTGGTGGACGCCGCGGGGCGGGGGGTCTTGGCGGTACGGATTTGCTCTACCGGCACAAACAATTCTCCAACTGGATAACGGCGGAGCCACTGCGACTTCGGTTCGCGAACATAGACCGTGGCATGATGAACGACCGATGCGTTGCCTGGCCGGTACTCGGCTGCCGAAACCCAACGGTCCTCGGTGAACTCCGTGGGAATGATGATATAGGTGTACTCGACGGTTCCGGAGGCGGGGACCTGAAAGGACTTAGGCATTTCGAAGACTTTGTCCGGTGTGCCGATGTTCCAGCCGTCCACAAACTTTACGGGTTTGGGCGCATCCTTGGGATGTCCCTCGGGGGCGCCGGCTTTCACCCAGGCAGTTAGCGTGTCGATTTCCTGTTGGGAAAGCGATGGATCGTTGTGAAACTTGCCGATGGTGCGGTCGGCGTTCCAGGGGGGCATCTTTCGAGAGACGACCGCCCGTTGGATGGACTTGGCCCAGGGCCGCACCTCGGTGTAGGTGCGGAGCGGCATGGGGCCGATTTCGCCGGGCCGATGGCAACTTTGGCACCGGGCCTGGAGAATGCCGGCTACATCCCGGTGATACGTGACACTGGATTGGGCCGCGGCGAATCCGGCGGCGAGAATTAACAAGATCAGGTATTTCATTTAGCTTCTCCTTGGTATTAAGTGCAGTTCAGTGGCAGGCCCGGGGCGCGAACCTGGTTTTGGGCTGTTCCATGAAAACTGAGAGTAGGAACTCTGGTGCGGTGCAGACCTTACTTCATTTGAAGTCGCATCTATCCATAGAACAGATCATTCCGCAAATGTCCGCCAAGTTTTTTTCACATGAAGATATGGGAGACCAGGCCGTAAGTCGTGCAAAGATGTTTTAAGCGATTTGCGCAGCACTCAGGCGGCAGAAGTCGGCGGCGGTCTTGGTTGCACCGCATCGCCGATTTCTGTTTGAGTCTCCAAACCGGGAGCATCGCCTTCCGCCTTAGCCCTCTCGGTCAGCGGTTGCTGTATTCCTGCAAGCGCCTTACGATGGCTCAACTTCGTCGCGTCTTCCGGGCTCAGCGCGCGAACCGGTTGGCGATATTTCATTGCCGCAAGGACGGATGTCGATTCCTACGCAGCCTGCGAAGCGGCCTGAGGCGCAGGTTCCTGGAGACGGGGCAGATCGCGGGGGTAGCGTTTACCATTCAGGAACGCGCCGATGGCTGTGGACCGCACAAAGAGATGGTATGTCGCCAGCGAGAAGACGATCGAGGTGCTCAGAACGATAGAAAACTTGACGACCGCACGCACGCTCCAGCCGTTCATCAGGCCGGGGACCCAGATAGCGACGGGAATGTGTACGAGGTACATCCAATACGAGGCATCGGCGAAGTAGCGGCCCAGGGGTTTCGGATGGTCGCAGTATCGGACGAAAAGGCCGATGAAGCCATAGATCAGAGTCCACATCGCAGCAGCGGCGAGCGCTTTGCCGGCCATCAGATTCTGCTTACTCAGGGCGACGGCAAGGTATGCACAGGAAAGCAGGAATCCCGTCCCGAAGTATGGCCACGCCCTTGCGCCGAAATCGTCCAATCGATCGCGGTTCAAATAAAGGACCCAGCCGAAACCGACGAAGACGCCATAAGCGAGCAGAATTTTAGGCTGGACGAGGAAAGTCGTTTCCGTGTCCAGGCCGGGAGTCCGCATGGGCAGAAGGGTCAAGAAAGTGGTGGAGATGGCCACCAGGAATCCGAGGGGATGGTGAATGAAGCGGCCGAGGCGCGGACCGACGGTAACGGCCCACGATCCGGTGGCTTTCTCGATTAGGGGCATGGCGAGGGCGATGAGCGCGTAGAAGAGGATCAGGTAGTAAAGGAACCAGAGGTGCATGGTTCGGAAATTGTCGTACCAGCCGGCGGGCTTGGATAGGTAGGAGAGTGCGACGTTCCAACCGCCATTGACTCCCCCGGCGATACTGAACTTACTGCCGGAAACGACCAGTGGGAAGAGGATAGGGAGGAAGAGCGCGAAGGGTAACGCAACGCGGGCCATGCGATTGGACAACATTTGCCAAGGGTTGCGGCGGTAGTAGAGATACGCGGTAAAGAAGCCAGCAATGAGAAAGAACAAAGGCATCCGGAAGACGTGAATGAAGAACACGAGGATGTCGAACAGCACGCTGGTATTGGCGTCGTTGTAAGGCCACGCGGTGGGCCGGGGAACGGTGATGAAGCTGACGGAGGAATGGATGACCAGGCCGAGCAGCATCATGACGGCGCGGAGCTGGTCGAGGGAGTGGTAGCGGCGATTGTCTTCAAGGCCCTCGCGGGGGGGGCGTGTGTTTGATCATTGGGTTCCTTCTTAGCCCTCTCGGTCAGCGGTTGCTGTATTCCTGCAAGCGCCTTACGATTTGATAAGTTGCGCTGGTAATGATGCCCGCGCTCTTTTGGCTCAACTTCGCCGCGCCTTCCGGGCCCAGCGCGCGAACCATAGAGTTGCCCTTGTCGAGTTCTGCGAAATTGGGGATCACGACAGCCACGATGTACTCAGGACCGGTGGCGCCGAATACCGACTGGTGTACTACAACTTGATCGGCGCCTCCTTTTTTCCAGGCGGGCAGGTAGCTGGACTTGATCAGTTCCTCAAAGTCCTGCGTCCGCCCAGGCGCGACCTGAATGTTCACGACAACGGCCATGTTCGGGAGCGGGGCATTCTCTTTCAGCAGGCTAAGATCGCTCCGTAATTGGACGGCCTTGTAGGTGACCGACTCGATGTAGCTGCGGGCTCGACTCAGGTATCGCTGGTAGCCGCCTTCACCAAAGGCTTTCTCCACTACGCTCGGGCTATCGAAATCAGCGAGTTTGCCGAACGGTGTGACGCTCCAATACGCACCGATCTCGCCAAAGCCGGCTGTCGTCCAAACATCCCGCGACAAACCTGCCTTCTTGTAGGCGTCACTCACCTGCTTTTGTAAGGCCAGGTATTCCTGTGTCATTGAGGGCTTCACTTTGACATAGGCGAGGCGCCGCCAGGTTGGCGGTTGTTGCTGTGAGGCGGCTGGGACCGCTCCCAATAGGAGCGTGCCGAAACACGCGATCCATGTTCTTCTAAGCGTTGTTGTCATCATTTTTCATCCTTTTTCGTAGGGGCGCAAGCGCCCGGCAAAGGCCGGGGCGGCCTCAAGATACCGAGTAACAGCCGCCGTTGGGTTCGCGATAAGATAAGGGCGAGCGAGGCGGGAAAGTGTGCAAGTCGTCTCTTGATGAATTTGTGCGGGAGTCCTCGCTATAGGGAAATGGTGACTATGGAGCAAGCTCAGCCCCTGGCGGCTCATTTGATGGGCCAACTACGCTCGGGCGACCAAGCCGCAGCCGGTGGTTTGGTCAAACTCTTTTATCCCGAACTGCGGCGCATTGCCGCCTCGCAGATGACAGGCGAGCGGGCAAACCACACTTGGCAGCCGACGGTACTGGTGAACGAGCTGTACTTGGAACTACGGCGGATCAAGTCGCTTCCACCAGGGTCAGCCAACGAGGAAGAAGAACGGACCGCTTTCCTCCGTCTTTCCTCCTTCCTGATGAGACGCTTGCTGATTCACCATGCGCGTCCGCTCGCCAAGAAGACTTCGATGGTGAGCGTTACGGAGTTGGAGGAACAACCGTCGAATGGAGAGCAAGGGCTGGCGGAAATCGAGCAGATTCTGAAGCGGCTTGCCGCCATTGATCCCGTATTGCGGACTGTGGTCGAGATGAAGGCGTTCGAGGGTCTGACGCGCGAGGAGATCGCCGAACAATTGCATTGCTCGGTTCGTACGGTCGCTACCCACTGGCGCTTTGCTCAGGAGTGGCTGCGTGACGTGATCGCGGATTGGAATGCCTAATGAAAGGCGAACAATGGGCCAAAGTCTGGGAGATCTTTAACGCCGTCGAGAATCTGGGCGAAGACGAGCGGCTTGCCTTTCTGTCGGCGCAGATCGCCGATGCGGAGGTCAGCGCGAAAGTGGCGGCGTTGCTCGATGACCGCAGTGAAGCCGACGAACCGGCGCCCAATCCCGGCATACCAGGGCCCGGAGCCCGCATCGGACGCTACCAAATGGAAGGACCGATGGGTCGCGGCAGCTACGGGGAAGTTTTCGCGGGCCAAGATACTGAACTGCAGCGGCCAGTGGCGCTCAAGTTTATCGCTCCACAAAAACTGGACCATGGCGCCGCCCAAAGACTGTTGCGCGAGGCGCGCGTGGCCTCGTCGCTCAATCATCCCAACATCGTCGTCGTGCATGAAGTGATCACTTGGGGCGCCTGGCCGGTAATCGTGATGGAACTCGTCAGCGGGTCCTCGTTGCGCGCGATGTGCGGCCAGAAGTTATCGCAGGATCGTGGGCTCGGCATCGGCGCGCAGGTTCTGCAGGCGCTGGCTTTCGCGCACCGAAACGGCGTCGTACATCGGGATTTAAAGCCCGAGAACATCATGTTGCGGCCCGACGGTATCGTCAAAGTGCTCGACTTCGGGTTGGCGCGCAGTTCGCACCGTGTTTCGAGTGGCTCCACCACCGGCGGCATCAGCGTGGGCACACTACGGTACATGGCGCCGGAGCAGTACACTGGCGCGCCCGCGAGCCCAGCCTGCGATATTTTTTCCACCGGCATCATTCTTTATGAAATGCTCGCCGGCGTTCATCCTTTCGAGTCGGGCTCGTGGATCGAGACTGCTCACGCCATCGTCACCAAGCAACCTAAGCCGCTGAGGCAGATCGATCCCGGCATCGCTTCCCCGGTTGCGGCATTGATCGAGCGCATGCTGCACAAAGAAGCCGGCTTGCGGCCCTCTGCCGCCGAGGCTCAAGCGATTCTGGAGCAGGCGTCGGGCAGCAGCGGATCCCCGCTATCGCTCACGTTCGCCAAGCGCTGGAAATTGGCGTTGATTCCAGCGGCGGCAGCAGTGCTGGCAGCCGCCGGATACTTTGGATTTTCAAGAGACTTGATCACGCCTAGCCGCATGATCGACACGCGACTGGATCTTGGCGAAGGCATACGGCTCGACGATCGGGGCTTCGCACTTTCGCCTGACGGCCAAACGCTAATCTTCCACGCCAATCAGTCCGTGCGGCCCGCCAGCGGCGGCCCGCCGGAACTGCGGCCGAACGCGAGTTTATGGATTCTGCGCGTGGGTTCGGGGCCGCCGCGCGAATGGAAAGGCGTTGAAGGCGATTATCCGTTTTGGTCGCCGGACGGCAAAGAAGTGGGTTACTTTGCGCACGGGAAACTCTGGCGCAAACGGTTTCCAGACGGACCCGCGCGCGAGATTTGTGACTCGGGTTATCCCGTTATGGCCTCTTGGGGGGCGAATGGCGTTATCCTCTTTGCGGCTCGTGGCGCTCCTGTAAGTAAAGCGAATCAAGATGGAGGCACTCCGGTTCCCATCATGCGATTGGAGCCGGGAATGGATCACACCTCTCCATCGTTCTTGCCGGATGGCCGCCATTTTCTTTTCATGGAGAGGGGCAATGGGCAAGGCGGACGCTTGCTGGTGGGCAGCGTGGATGGTTCAGACCCTCCGCGAGAGATCGCCAAGGCTACCAGTTCCGCCGTCTTCGTACGCCGGCCCAACTCAAGCCTTGGAATGCTGGTCTACTGCGCGAAAAGCGGAATGGTCATGCAACCGTTTGATTCCGCCAACAACACCATGGCGGGCGAGGCCAAATCCCTGACACCGAGAACAAAGCCGTTCAAAGGAATGCTCACCACCGTCTCGGCATCCGCTGCCGGCGATTTGGTTTATCGCGAGACGGAAGACAAACGAATCCAGGTAAAGATCTTTGATCGGGCGGGCCGGTTGCTGGAAAAATTCGCCGAGCCGAAGGAATATCAGGAAGTGCGGCCGTCTCCTGATTTCACCCGGGTCGTGCTAACGTCGCACGAATTAGAAGGGGACAGGAACATACTTGAAGTCTTCGACCGCCGCATGCAAAAGTCGTTCATTTACGCTGGCCCCGTGCCTGGCGGCCCGGTGTGGTCTCCCGACGGCAGTAAGTTCATTGGAGGCCGCCGTTTGGAGCGCGATTGGGGCTTTCACATAGTTCCTTTTCCCTTCGATGGAACGGCCATGCCCCGCTCGGCGGGACAGACCCACTACGTTTGGCCAAGCGACTGGTCCGCGGACGGACGGAATATTGTGTTCACCGTCGCCCACCCACGGACTAGTTACGACATTTGGACAATGCCGGCCGACGGAGGGGGTATGCCCAAGCCAGTGATCAATACCCTTGCCAAGGAGCAGAGTGCGAAGCTTTCGCCCGATGGCAAGCTATTGGCCTTCACATCGAATGAATCGGGCCATTCGGAGATATACGTTACCCCTTTTCCTCCCGACGGGCGAAGCTGGAAGGTGTCAGCCGACGGCGGGCAAGAGGCACACTGGCGTCGGGACGGCAAGGAGATGTTCTATCTATCGCTTGATTACGGCTTAATGGCGCTAAGCGTGGGAGGGACTTCCAGTTTGCCGGCTTTCGGTCCGCCAAAGCTACTCTTCGGCGGACACTATTCCGAACCGACGGTGGTGGTTTGGCACGCGGCGCCATCCGCCGGCGGCAAGCAATTCATGGTTTTGACGGGTTCGATCAACCCGCCCCTTGCCCCGCTCCGGCTGAGGCAGAACTGGTGGGCCGCAGCCGAATAGCAAGCTCTTTCCACTGGATCGTAGCAAAACGCGTTAATTCTCGCGTCGAAGTCGAACTCGCCCTGATCCCCTGCATCGTCACTGATCTTTGTGGCGCGCCAACCAGGAATCGGCAGCGGGAGATCCATGCGGAGCGCGACCGGAAGTTGGAGGCGGCGCGGAAGCAACGGCAGATTCGTCGCCAGCCAGCCGCCTGACGTTCAGCCCACGGCCATTGGGCGATACTCTGCTGGTAGGGTCCATCAAAGCGCGCGTCGCCATGCAGGTGCGGAGACTCAACTTCCGGTTTGGCGACGATCTGGGAGTCGACGTTCTCAGAGGCCACTCCTGCAGTTCATGCTGGCGGCCACCAACCGTCAGGCCGCTTTTTGCACGCAACAGTTTGCGGAGCCACTGCTAGAGTGAGACACTCAGCCCAAAAGTACCGCGAACGTAGGCCACCCACTCGTCGTCCGTCATCGCGCCCCAGTTGCCCCAGTCCTCATCGGTCATCGAAGCCCGCCACTGCAGGAATCCCACCGCGTCGGGACCGACTGGATGTCGCAGCGTCCAGGTGCCGCTATCGACGATGTCGCGGATCTTGTCCGCTACGACAAAAGGCGAGACCGGGTTCTCAAGCGATGCACGAAACAGTTCCATCATGCGACGCGTGTGAGGGTAAGGGGTTCCGTCGGGTTCGGGCCTGGCCTTTCCAAAAATGGGTGTGGCGATCACGCCCGGTTCCACCACCGCGATCCGGATGCCGAAGCTTTTCACTTCCTGGGCCATGCACTCGCTCAGGGCTTCCAGAGCCCATTTCGACGAGGCGTAGGGGGCTTGAGGAGCGATGGCGATTCGCCCGGCAACCGAGGTCACGTTCACGATGCAGCCGCTGCGCCTTTTGCGCATCCCGGGGAGAACAGCCTGAATGCATCGCAAGGCGCCGAAGAAGTTGGTTTCCATGGTGGAGCGAAATTCGGAGAGAGCGGTTTCCTCCACCGAACCCGTGGTGCCGATGCCGGCGTTGTTCACGAGCGTGTCGATGTGGCCCTCGCCGGCAAGAACGGTCTCGATCGCTCCGCGGGCTGATGCGTCGTCATCCACGTCGTGGGTTACGATGCGGATTCCGAGCTTCTCCCGGGCCTCGACTTCGTGCAGTTCACCCTGGCGCTCCGGGTGGCGCATTCCGGCGTAGACCTTGTGCCCCGCGCGTGCAAGCGAGACAGCTGTTGCCATTCCTATGCCAGTGCTCGTTCCAGTAACAAATGCGATTGGCATCACATTTCTCCTTCAATGGGAATTCAGTCTTGGATTTCCAAATTTCTGCCAGTGTACACCGAACGCCTTACCCTGATACTGGACTTGATCAGAAAGGCCCTTTCGAGTGCGGCTCGGCGCTTAGCGGCTGGCTTCTTCGAGCCTTCCAGGCCGCGGGACTGGCCCAGCCAAAGGCTTGTCACGGCAGGCGCAGGGCGTGCGCCCTGAACAACTGCTGATTCTAGAGTTACAGCTAGAACCGTTGGAGCTACACGAACGGCACATCGCGTTGATGAGTAAGAAGCTACCGGAACTGCTGATGCCTTTCCATGATGAGGTTCAGCGCCTGACGGCGATTCCCGGCATTGGACCAGGCGGCGCGGAGCGGATTGTTTTGACGCTGGGCCCGTCGGCGAGCACGTTCCATAGTGGCCGTGCGCTGGCCTGTTGGCTTGGCGTCTGTCCCGGTGTCGAACAATCGGGCGGCACCCATCGCAGCGCCCCCCACCGCGAGGCAATCAGCAACTACGCGGAGTACTTTGGCAAATGGCGTGGGCCGCAGTACACACGAAAGGCAGTTACTTTAAAAGTCGCTTTCAAAGCTTAGTTCCCAAACACGGAGCAAAGAAGGCCATCTCGACGTCACACCCGAACACGGCGATTCGCTGGCGGTGCTGTTTACGCCGCGTGCACGGGCGCTCTGCGCAGTATCTCAACGCTCGCTACCGGCGATGCGGGCACCTCTGGCAAGGGCGTTTTTTCTCGTGTCCTCTCTCCCCTGCGCACCTCGACGTCGCGCTGCGCTACGTCGAAATGAACGCCGTCCGCGCCGGGATGGTGTCGAAACCAGAGGACTATCGCTGGTCTAGCCCGAAACGGCATTGCAGCGGATTCGCCGCCAAGGAGGACCTGCTGCATGTTGACTTCTGGAAAGAACGCGCCAGAGTCTGGGGATGGCGCCGATGGCTGGAAGCAGATGCTCGACCGCACGCAACCGGAAGTCCTCAACCATCTGCTGCGCCGGTGTAGTCACGCCGAGCGTCCGTTCGGTCCCGAGTCCTTCGTGGCCGCGTTCGAGGAGAAACTGGGGCGCAGTTGGAAGCGTTACCGATTTGATCAAGAGTTGGCGGACTCCGAGATGCGCCTCCTTCTCGAACGGCGCACGCCGGAGACGGCCACCGCAGGCTGATTTCGGATGCCAGGTGCAGGTCGGCCTGCCCCCGGCGCGACGGGTACGGTCGGCTCATAGCAGACTGGAGTGCGCCCCGGAGGGCGGCTCTCTACAACCCCTTTTGGCACTGGTCCTAACCTCAGGCTGTTCAATTACTTGCGAGCGTTTTGACCAGTATCGAGAGATGGGCATGGATGCCCCTTAATCCACGGGGTCTCCCCGCTTGGTTAGTGGGGTTTTCGGGGGGATTTTTCTCATTTATTTTTAGGGGGTGGGGAATGAGGAGGGGTGGTCTTTGCGTTTGGGCCAATTTCGTCGAGTTTCTGCTTGATTTTAATTGCTTTACGTGAATTCGCCCCGGGGGATCGGGGATGAGGGTCTTTAACCCCGAACGCTCGGAACGCTCGGGCTGGAGCATCCATAGGACCGTAATTCAACGGCCTGCATCTTGGCTCTACTTGTAAAACTTCTGAAAACATTGGGATAATAAAATACCATCCCTAATCATTCGTGAGGAACCGCCCAATTTATGGCGCGAGATAACCGTAGTAAGCCTCTGCGCAATGCAGAGGACACGCAACAGCAAGAAGAAATGACCGTCGTTGTCATGCGCTTCAAAGGTAGCGGCGAGTCGCTCCAAAAAGGTTTCGATGCCGTCAGTCAGGCCATCGCCGCGCTAGGCGTACCACAGCCGCCGATGCAGCAACGCGTCTCCGCGCCGCCCCGGTCGCAGGCCCAACTGCCAGTTGGGCCTGTCATCGAAGGAAAGGTTCAGAATGGCGATGGCGAACATATCGAAGAAGAAGCGGACGCACCCGAAGCCCCGGCCGCCAAGCCGCCGAAGGGCCCGCGCGCCGGCAAGCCCATCTACACGTTTATGAACGACTTCGTTCTCGCCCCCGAAGGCGTGCCTTCCCTTACCGATTACTGCGCCGAAAAGAACCCGCAGACCGTCGACCAGAAATTTCTCGTCGCCAGTGCCTGGACGCAAAAATACGGCGGCGCGGACCCGTTCACCGGCGGCCACCTCTTCACCTGCTTCCGCGCAATGGGCTGGAAAACGCAGGTCGACATGACGCAGCCGCTGCGAAAGCTCAAATCCGATAAGAGCTATTACGAGAACCCGTCTTTCGGCAAGTGGAAGTTGACCGGCATCGGCCTCACGGCGGCGGATAATATCGGCAAGGAAAAGGAATAGCCGCGCGATGGATCTCGCCGCACTGAAAGCGGCCGTCCCCGGCCTCAGTGACAGATCGCATAACGAACGCATCAAGATCTTCGGCTGGTGGCTTCACGTCCATAGGAAGAAAGTCGCGTTCACGGGCGGGGACATCTCGAAATGCTATTCCGAGCTTCATTTCGCCGCTCCCAGCTCGTTCGGCGGGTACATTCAACATCTCGAAGTAAAGAAAGAACTAATCAAGGTCACCGGCGGCTACAAGCTGGAGCACAAGATGCGTGAGCAGATCGGCGCGGCGTATGGAACGCCCGAGGTGACGGTCAAAGTCAACGACCTGCTCGCAGGCCTCGCCGCGACGATCCCGGACATGGCGGCCCGCGCCTATTACCAGGAGGCGCTCATCTGCTACAAACACAGCTCGATGCGCGGAGCCGTAATAATGACCTGGAATATCGCCTATTCGCACCTGTGCGATCACATCCTCGCGAAACGTCTCAAGGATTTCAACGACCGCTGGCTGATCGCGCACCCCAATACGCACAAGACCAAGGTCAAGACGATCGTCGTCATGGACGATTTCAACGAGCACCTGAAGGAATCCGAAGTGCTGACCATCGCGCGGGACGCGAACATCATCACGAAAAATATCTACAACATCTTGCACGCGAGCTTGGGCCGACGCAACGCCGCAGCGCACCCCAACAACGTTATCATCGGCAAGATCCAAACCGACGCGTTCATCGCCGATCTCATCAGCAATGTCGTGCACCAGATCGTCTAGGCTGCATTCATTCCGCAAGCGTCTGCCTCGGGCTGAACTGATGAAGCTAGGAGTCGAGGAGTCGCCGCCCAAGGAGTCGCCGCCCACGCTGCTATGAGCCGACCGCACCCGCCGCGTCCGGGGCCAGCCGACCTGCACCTGGCGCACGAAATCAGCTTGCGGTGGCCGTCTCCGGCGTGAGCCGTTCGAGAATGAGGCACATCTCGGAGCCTGCCAACTCCTGATCAAATGGGTAACGCTTCCAACTGCGCCCCAGTCTTTCTCTAACTCGGCCACGAAGGACTCGGGACCGAACGGACGCTCGTAACTACACCGGCGCAACAGATGGTTGAGGACTTCCGGATGGGTGCGGTCGAGCATCTGCTTCCAGCCATCCGCGCCACCGCGTCCATTCCAGAAGGCAACATGCAGCAGGACCTCCTTGGCGGCGAACCCGCTGCAATGCCGTCTCGCTAGACCAGCGATAGTCCTCTGATCTCGACACCAGGACGGCGTTCATTTCGACGTCGCGCTGCGCTACGTCGAAATGAACGCCGTCCGCGCCGGGATGGTGTTGAAACCAGGGGAATGTCGCTGGTCTCGCGCGAAACGGCATTGCAGCGGGTTCGCCGCCAAGAAGGAGCTGCTGCATGTTGCCTTCTGGAATGGACGCGGTGGCGCGGATGGCTGGAAGCAGATGCTCGACCGCACCCATCCGGAAGTCCTCAACCATCTGCTGCGCCGGTGTAGTCACGCCGAGCGTCCGTTCGGTCCCGAGTCCTTCGTGGCCGAGTTCGAGGAGAAACTGGGGCGCAGTTGGAAGCGTTAGGCGCTATCATGCACCCATGCATCGCCTGCTCCTGTTTGGGCTGATTTCGTCGCTCTGCGGCTCCGATGAGTTGAACCAGACCTTGAAGCGGATTTTCGACTCCAATGCCTTCGAGGAGAAGCGTTTCGGGCCGGCGCGGTGGGTGAAGAATGGCGCGGCGTTCACCACGCTTGAAGGCTCCGCGATCATCGAGCACGAGACGGCGACGGGCACGCGAACGACGTTGGTGGATCCCAAGTCGCTGACCCCGGAGGGCGGCCATCTGCCGCTCGCCATCGATGACTACCGTTGGAGCGGCGACGGCAAGAAGCTGCTGGTGTTCACCAACAGCCAGAAGGTATGGCGGCAGAATACGCGGGGCGACTACTGGTTACTCGACCGGACGTCCGGCAAGCTGCGTAAACTCGGCGGCGACGCGCCGGCCGCTTCGTTAATGTTTGCGAAATTTTCGCCCGATAGCGAACGCGTCGCTTACGTCCGGGCGAACAATCTCTATGTCGAGGAACTGGCGACGGGCAAGATCCGGGCCTTGACGACGGATGGGAGCGCCACGATCGTCAACGGCACCTCCGATTGGGTTAACGAGGAAGAGCTGAATCTACGCGACGGCTACCGGTGGTCGCCCGATGGCCGCTCGATCGCTTTCTGGAACTTCGATCTCAGCGGCGTGGAGACGTTCCCGCTGGTGAACAACACGGACTCGCTCTATCCCGCCATTCAGAAGATTCCGTATCCGAAGGCCGGTACGAAGAACTCCGCGGTCCGCATCGGGGTGGTTCCGGCTGAGGGAGGAAAGGCGCGTTGGATGGACGTTCCCGGCGACCCGCGCGAACACTATCTTTTCCGGCTCGGCTGGGTGGCGGGCGGCAGCTCGCTGGCGATCGGCCAGCTGAACCGCAAGCAGAATACGGCGGCGATCCTGGTGGCGGACCCGAAGACCGGCGCGGCCAAGGTCGTCTTTCGCGATACCGACGAGACCTGGGTGGATGTGGCCGAGAATGAGCAATCCGTGCGTGCCGGCACCGAAGGCTTCGAGTGGCTCGACGACGGCAAGCGGTATGTGTGGCTAAGCGACCGCGACGGCTGGCGGCACGCCTATGCGGCCGGCTTCGATGGCCCCGCGCCCAATCATACCGAGCCCAATCATACAGAGCCCAGGTTGCTGACGCCGGGCGCCTACGACGTCGTCGCGACGCAGGCGATCGCGCCGGACGGCAAGTGGATCTACTTTTTGGCCTCACCCCAGGACGCCACGCAGCGGCTGCTTTATCGCGCCGCGGTGGACCGTCCAGGTGAACCCGAACTCCTCACCCCGGCCACGCAACCAGGATGGCATCACTACGACATCTCGCCCGATTGCAAATGGGCCGTGCACACTTACTCGCGCTTCCATCGCCCGCCGGTGGTGGAACTGTTGCGGCTCCCGGAGCATCGCGTGGTGCGGCGGCTGGAGGAGAACAAGGTCTTGCGGACAAACGCGGCGGCGCTCGCCGCCGCGCCGGCGGAGTTCCTCAAAGTAAGTCTCGACTCTGGCGTGACGCTGGACGGCTGGTTGATGAAGCCGCCCAACTACAGTCCGCGCCGCAAGTATCCGCTGATTGTTTATGTGTACGGCGAACCGGCTGGAGTGACGGTGACGGACGCTTGGCCGGGCAAGCGCGGGCTGTTTCACCGGGCGCTGGCGAATGAAGGTTACTTGGTGGCGAGCTTCGACAACCGGGGGACGCCCGCGCCGAAGGGCCGCGCCTGGCGCAAGTCGATCTATGGCGAAGTGGGCGTGCTGTCGGCGCAGGACCAGACCGAAGCCGTCTTGGCGCTGGGACGGCTGCGCAGCGACATCGACCTGGCCAGAGTCGGTGTCTGGGGCTGGAGCGGGGGCGGCTCGAATACGTTGAACCTGATGTTCCGTTCTCCCGAGTTGTTCAAAGCCGGAGTGTCGGTGGCGCCGGTGCCGGACCAGAAGCTCTACGACACCATCTACCAGGAGCGCTACATGGGCCTGCCCGGCGAGAATGCCGAGGGATACCGGATCGGTTCGCCGATCAACTTTGCCGAGGGATTAAGCGGCAAGCTGCTGATCGTCCACGGCACCGGCGATGACAATGTGCACTACCAGGGAACGGAGAAGCTGATCAACCGGCTGATCGCGCTCCGCAAGACGTTCGATGTGATGGTGTATCCCAACCGGTCCCACGCGATCGCCGAGGGCGAGGGGACGTCGCTCCACCTCTACTCGCGCATCGCCCGCTACTTCGAAGAGAATCTTCCGGCGCGCGTCAAGTAGCGACGACCGGGCGGCCCGCGGGGTTCACTCGGGTGATGCCTTTTGGGCGGCGAAAAACCCGGTGATGCCGGCGCTCTCTCCTTGGGGGGGATTCCCTACCGTTTGTCAAACGGCGTAAATGATGGGATCGGGAGAACGGGGGCTTTGCCCCTGCTTTTCGCTTAGGATACAGCTTATGGGTAGTCGGACGTGGATTAATATCAGCTTCTGGATCGCCTGGGCCATCGTCGGCACGGTCTGGTTGTCGCTTACTTGGCCGCAGCTCTTTGAGTCGCGCCTCTCGTTGTGCTTTGCTATTGCCGCTGTGTGGCTCAATTTCTATCCCCGTTTCGTGCAGGGTCCGCGGCTTACGTGTACGGTCAATCAGGTGACGATATTGGGCATCGTCGCCGGCAATCAGCAATCCGTACTCCTAGATATGGCGATCAAGGACCTTCTTGCGGACCAACCCTCCACATCCGCGCGAAACATAGTCCATGCGGCCCTCGCACCCGCGGTGAACGCCAAAGACCCCGTGGGAGTTCGCGCCTGGTTTCTCGAACATCCTGCCCGGCTCGGACTGTATACTCGCCCGCCCGATGACGTGATTCGCCCCTTCCTGGGAGATCCTCGGACAACGCCCGCGTTCATCATACCTCACTCGCTCCACAATTCCGGAGCCCGTCACGCAGCGGTGGCGTGCATCCTGATGACCGCAGAGTTGACGTCAGACCGGAACCGACGATGGGCTTATGCAGCCTACACAGAGTTCGATGAGTCCAAACTGGTGCATATCGATCCAACCGGCAAGGACACGGACCGCATCGCCGGATTCTTTTCAGGCCTCGTGATCGCACCGAATGCGAGTGCAAAGCTCAGCCTGCACTTCGTGCCCCAACGCGAAGCGCTCGGCGTCACGCTCTCAACCACAAGTTTGGCACCGGGAACCTACGACTTCACCATCACGGGCTTGAACGCAAAAGGAAGGAAGCAGTTCAGTACGACCGTTACCGACTATCCGCTGGCTGAAGATACGCTCCTGATGAGCTTCAAGAACGGTGACTGGGCCTACTATCCCGGTGTCGACAAGGGACTGCTCAAGCTCCTGGGGAAGTCCCATTGAATTCTCAAGGCGAGTATCTGCGGCGGACCACGCAATGCCTCAAGCCGCGGGGCCGCTTGCTACCCTTAGTCGGGGGATCGGTGTCGTACACGTCTGCGTGTCCCGACGACGACCTTGACGACGACCTTGACGAAGCCCAACACTTCATCGACAATCACAAGGTCAGCGTCGCTCCGCTCCGTGATCTGTGTTCGGATAGCCCGGAATCCCGTTCACCTTCATCCCGGAATCGCGTTCACCTTCGCCGGAATACGCACGCTAACTGCATACCAGCGCATCTGAAGCCGAACGCGCTCCTCTATCAGCTAGACTAAAGCTGACACCTTGGACACTCGAGCCGCTCTCGCAGACCAGTTTGACACCCTCATCAGGGCGAAGACGCGATATAGAGGAAGGGATGATCTTTCAGCCTATCCCGTCGAAGTCGCTGGCCAACTAAGAGAGTTTCAGCGATCTCTGAACTCTGCCTTGGCGAAAGCCGACAACCAGTCGCCCGCTCACCTTAGTCACTCTCCCTACCACTTTGACTACATCGATTCCGAGCTTGAGAATGCCATTGCCATGCCGGATGGATGCGGCAGCTTTATCGGCATCACCAGTGGGTTGGTGTTCAAGATCGCGGATAACGCCACAATGTTAAGCCAGCATCCACGACTATTGGACGTGCTGGAGTTAGAGGTTGTGAAAGACAAACGAAATAATCTGCAGGCACTCTTCTTCTATATTCTCTTCAATTTCATCGTGTGTCATGAATACGCACACCTCATCGAGGATCACGATGGCGCGCTAACGATCAATCGATCCGCAGTGCCTCAAGAGATTCAAATCGTTGGTGGCGGGAATCTGAAATCGCAAATAGAGGAGTGTGTTGCGGATCAGACGGCCACCTTAATGGTTCTTAAGAATCTGTTCGAAGACGACGGCGCAAGATGGCTGCCTCACCTGGCATATAAGTCAGGTTTTGCGAATGATGGTCCGATGCTCCTTATTTGGCTTTTCGTGGTGGCCGTCACCAGCTTCTTCCTCCTGAGATTTCGGCCGAGCCGCCTGACCCTATCAGCCTTGATCGAAGCAACTCACCCTCATCCCGCTATGAGAATAGGCCGTATCATGGATGCGGTGGTGAGCTGGTGCGCGCAAGTCCGTCCTGGCCTTGAGGCATGCATCCCACATGCACAATTTGTATTGTTAGTTCACGCTACTGTTGCCGCCCTGAATCACGACATAAATCGGTATCTCGAACAAGAATCCTTCTGGACTTCACGCGACGGTGATGCATACAGAACGCGTTTGCGGGCGGGGCTCGGCGACTACTACAGACGTTCATCCGTCGATTGAGCCCGTGCGAGCAGCTTGTGGCTGATGCCGAGCTTCGAGGGCCCCTCGCGGATGGATGCTTCTGACCTGCCCTCGAAAAACGCGACCAGGTAGAATTGAGGATCTTAGGTTCGACGCGGGAAGACGATGCCAGGGTGCCTGAGATGCCAGGGTGCCGATGCCAGGGTGCCTGACAGTGCGCCGGGATAAACCGGCAGGTAGTAGGGAATGAAAGCGTCCTACAGGAAAGGAGTAGCGCCCCATCTTGGCCTCGAGTTTTGCGGGTCGGACTGCCCCCGGCGTGACGGGTACCCTCGGCTCATATCAGTGTCGCGGCGACTCCTTCAGCTTGATGCTCCGGCTTTGCTTTGCGATTCGGCTGGATGCTCAGCTCTATTCTGAACTCTCGTCCTGACAAGGATATATACTGAGCAAACCATCATGAAAAGGCAGCTCGATATCTACATTAGCCACGTTTCTGAGGACCAGACGGTAGCCGACGCCTTACGCCAACGCCTGAGTGACGATGGTTTCCAAGTGTGGCTTACAGAAATTACCCTGGATCGCGCAGCACGACTGCTCGAGGAGATTGATCGCACGCTTAGTCGCGCGGACGTTGTTGTGTTTTGTGTTTCCGAAGACTCGATATCTAGCTGTGGACAACTGGTTGGCGAAGTTGTGCGAGCTATTGAGCATCACAGGACCGATGAGAATGGAGCTCCGGCGATGGTTCCGCTGCGGCTTGATACTTCGTCAATTCCGGATGTCTTCGGAATGTGTGAGCCCATCGACTACTTCAGCCCTGGAGGTTACCTTCGATTACTTGATGCCCTGCACAAACTTGCCCTGAAGAGCTCTCGATACGTTATGTCGATACATGGTATTCGGACTTCTGGGAAGTGGCAGAAGGATGCCGTACCGCTCCTCGCTGAAGCTGGTTTTGTGCCAGTACCGCTAGACTACGGATATTTTTTGGCACTTCAACTCCTCTTCAGTCCTTCTCGGAACAAGAAAATCGAATGGTTCCGCGACGAATACACCCGTCAGTGCGATTCCGGTCACTGCGCGCGCCCGTCCATCATCGCTCATAGTCTCGGCTCCTACATAGTGGCCGGAGCCATCGCTAAGTATCCCGAGGTCAAATTTGATCGTGTCATCTTGTGCGGGTCGATTGTAGCCCGGTCGTATCCTTGGCAATCATATTTGCAGTCCGGGAACGTGCGCGCGATTTTGAACCAGTACGGTGGCAACGACTTTTGGGCGAGAGTGGTTGAATGGGTTGTACCAGACGCGGGCCAATCGGGTCTTCACGGATTCGATAGTTTAGATCCCTGTCTCATTCAGCAATACCGGCCTAGATTCGGCCATTCCGACTATTTCTACGCGCTCAACTATCGCGAAACCTGGATTCCGTTTCTGGAAGGATCGCCAATCAGACCGGAGAAGAGTGTTGGATCGATTATGCCCAATTGGCGCTACGTGGCCACTCGCTTGATTGTCCTTGTGTTATTGATGGCTTGCGCGTGGGTCGGCGCTCCATTATTGTTGAGGATGGCGGGAGTTAGGCCGCCGGATGCCTGTATCGCGAAGGAAAACGTAAAGCCAAGGAGCAAGGATGTGTACTGGGGACCCGACAGCATTCTTGGCGCGAAAGACGCTCGATTGACAATCAACTCCGATTGCTCTGCTTTGCTCACATTTGTTCCGGTGATGACGGAAGAGTTGCGGTTGATAGGGGACGCGCGACCGGGAGTTGCGATCTCCCTAATGAATGGTCAGTTGGATCTAACGGAAGACCAGCCCGTAGGATTGGTAGACGCGATTCGATGTTATGGCAGGGAGCCAAAGAAAGTAACGTTCGAGTTAAACAAAGCAGGTAAACCGACGATAGGAACGCCAAGTCAGATAAACGCCAC
>JALHNI010000074.1 GCA_022843605.1 Bryobacter sp. | reverse complement strand
AATCAGGCGGGAAGCCAAGGGTTGACGACGGGAACGCGAGCAGCGGCAAAGTCCGAAACGTTTCGAGTCACTACCGCCAAATCGTGATGAAGGGCAGTAGCGGCGAGCAGAGCATCGACTGTCGGCAGTGGCGTTCCTTGGCGCTTGGCGTCCGCCATGAGCCGCCCCCAGCGATCAGACACGGCGGCATCCACCGGCAGGATCCTCCCGGCGAAGCGGCGGGGAAGCTCTTCGGTCAACCAGCGCTCAAGGTTGTCGCGCCGATTGCCTTCGGACATGCCGGTAATCCCTTTGCGAATCTCTCCGAGGGTGAGCGTGCTGAGGAAAAGGTGCGCCTCATCGGCTTGGTCCATCCAGGCCATGGCCAAGGGCTCGGGGCTAATGCGAACAAGTTCTGAGATGTAGTTTGTGTCGAGGAGGAAGCCCTTCACAGCAGGACGTCCCGGCCGAAATCCTTGTCCCGTTCAAACTCGAGATCCAGGCCCACCAAGGGGGAGTCCCGAAAGAACTGCAGTAGGCTCTTCTCACCAGGGGCGGGCGCGACGGAATGCTGGGCTTCCTTGACGACGATTTGCTCCACGTAGTCGTGGAGCGTCACACCGCGAGCATGCGCTTGGGCCAGCAGGGTAGTTTCGATTTCGGGTTGCAGGTCGAGGGTAATCGTCATGGCTTGCGGTCCTCCGCTCTATTTCTATTATGGACGATGGCGCGTTCAGGCGGAGCCCGGTCGCTGCGGACCCGAAAGCCCACGGCCAGGATGGCTTCGAGACGATAGTGGGGCACCTGGCGGGCTCCTTCGATCGAACTGTTCAGTAGGACTTAATGGATGCGTCCTCGGAGAGTCCCTCCGCATAGAGGGCCTTCAGATGCAGATTGATCTTGGCGACCGTAGTCTCGAAGAGTTCGGCGAGTGGGACTTGGCTGAGCCGCAGGGTCTCGGCCTCAAGGCGGCGCTGGAGGCGGGTGCGGCCGTCCTCCGTTTGGTAGAGGATGAGACCCCGTTCAGCTTGGGGGGCGGTGGGCATGGTTGCTTAGAGGTCCCCGTTGAAGGCTTGGTGGAGGAGAGATTGTTTCAGTTCCTCGAGCGCGGCGCGCTTGCGGCGGTAGATGGCTTCCAGATGAGTTGCGAGCGTCTCCAGCGTTCAGCGTGCTCGACTATTGAACGCTGCAACGAGACGGGAGGGATTGCCCCGTCGCCAGCATCGAGTCCACCGAAGACAGCGGTCTGCTCCTTGCCCACATCGCCGTCCACGGCCTTGCCGGACCCCGGCCGGGGCGGGGAACCGTCACCTTCGCAGGCGCTGGCACCCGCCTGGTGCCCAGCACTCCATCAGGCGGCTTTTCGCCGTCCGTCATCCGCTCCCTCTAACTCAGGTTTCCGGACGGCCTGATGCTCGGCTCCGCCCGCGTCTATCAATTTGTTTCAGGTGCCGTTCCCGATGCGCGCCCAGTGTTATCATCTGGCTTACGCGGGCCGGGGGGCCCGCGCCACCTGCGAGGAGTTCTGGTGGCGGGGGATCTAGCGGGAGGCGCGCCCTTCGGCCGGGGTGAACAGTTTTCGACGGCTGCTGCTACCGGAACTCTTCCTGCAGGCGCTCGAGCGTGGCCGACCCAGGACACAGAGCCTCAAACGGAATCTGGCTCAGGGGTAATTCCGACGTGTTCGCCAGTTCGTGAACGTCGGGTACGGATTCGTCCACATAGAGCAGACCCGTCACGACATTCCCTTGTCCCTGCTGATCCATCAGGTAGTTGTAGACCTTTTGCCGGTCCGTCGGATCGTAGTCCGGGGGCAAGGTCGTGAAGCGCAGGACGCTGCCGTCATGCATGCTCACGCTGGTCACGCCCTTCGGGCTGATCTCGGCCAGAATTTCGTTCTGCGGCGGTACGAAGTCGGTTTCCACCGCGCGCAACTGATGCTCGCGTACATGGCTATAGCTCTTGGTCGAGCCTGCGTGGTCGTTGAAGGTCACGCAAGGCGAAATCACATCCACCAGCGCAAAGCCGCGATGCGCAATGGCCGCCTTGATGATCGGCACCAACTGCTCTTTATCGCCGGAGAAACTGCGCGCCACGAAGGTGGCCCCGATGCTCAGACCCAGCAGCGCCGGATCGATCGGCGACACCCGGTTTGGCTCGCCGCGTTTGCTCTTGGAGCCCAAATCCGAACTCGCCGAGAACTGCCCCTTTGTGAGGCCGTAGACGCCGTTATTCTCCAGGATGTAAGCCATCTTCAGGTTCCGCCGGATCGCGTGCGAAAGCTGGCCCAGGCCGATCGAGAGGGAATCGCCGTCGCCGGACACGCCGATGTAGGTCAGCGCCCGGTTCGCCGCGTTCGCGCCGGTGGCGATCGCCGGCATGCGCCCGTGCGCTGAGTTGAAGCCATGCGCGCCGCTGACAAAGTAAGTCGGCGTCTTCGACGAGCAGCCGATGCCGCTCATCTTGGCAATCATGTGGGGCTGCAGGGAGAGTTCCCACACCGCGCGGATAATCGCGGCGGTAATCGAGTCATGCCCACAGCCCGCGCACAGCGTCGACATGCTGCCTTCGTAGTCGCGAATCGTCAGCCCGATTTCGTTACGGGCCAAGCTCGGATGCGTCGCGATCGGTTTGGTAATCGATGGCACTTACTGTTCCTCGAATTTCTTGATGGATTCGACAACCTGGCGGGCGGAAAGCGGGAAGCCGCCGTAGAAGAGCGCCGAGCGCATCTTCTCCTTGGGAACCTTCGTTTCCAGCGTCAACAAGGCGCGCAACTGCGCATCGCGGTTCTGCTCGATGATGACGGTGTAATCGTGGTTCAGCAGGAAGTCGGTTACCGGCTGATCGAAGGGGAAACCCCGAATGCGCATGTAGTCGGCGGCAATTCCGGCGGCCGCCAACTGGTCAAGACCCTCGCGGACCGCCGGGTCGCAGCCGCCCAGCGAAATCACGCCGATTTTGGCTCCCGGCCGCGTCATCACCACCGGCGCCGGCACGTACTTCGCCGAAGCCTGATGCTTTTCGAGCAACCGGTCAATCACGTCCTGATACTCGTCCGGCATCTCGGTATAGACACCGAACCGGTTATGGCCCGAACCGCGCGTGAAGAACGATCCCTTGGCGTCCACGCCGGGCAGGGACCGTGCGGCCACGCCATCTTCATCCCGCGGCGAATAACGGAAATACTTGCTCATCGCCTGCAACTCTTCGGCGGTGAGCACCTTGCCGCGATTCGGCCGCCAGCTATCATTCCACTTCAGCTTTGGCACTACCCAGTCGTTCATGCCGATATCCAGGTCCGACAGCATGATGACCGGCGTCTGGAACTGCTCGGCTAAGTCGAAGCTTTCCACGGCGAACTCGAAACACTCCGCCGGATTCGAGGGGAACAACAGGATGTGCTTCGTGTCGCCGTGCGACGCATAGGCGCAGGAAAGAATGTCGCCCTGTTGGGTCCGGGTCGGCATGCCGGTCGACGGACCCACGCGCTGCACGTCGATCACCACGGCCGGAATCTCGGCGTAGTAAGCCAGGCCCAGCAATTCGTTCATCAGCGAGATCCCGGGGCCGGCGGTCGAGGTGAACGACCGGGCGCCATTCCAGGACGCGCCGATCACCATGCCGATCGCGGCCAGTTCGTCTTCCGCCTGGACGATCAGATAGTTGTTCTTGCCGGTGTCCGGATCCTTGCGGTACTTCGCGCAAAGCTTGGTGAAGGCATCCATCACCGAGGTGGCCGGCGTGATCGGATACCAGGCGGCGACGGTGGCCCCGGCGTACAGACAGCCCAGAGCCGCCGCGGTGTTGCCGTCGATCAGGATCTTCTCGCCGTTCTCGTTCATCGGCCCCAGATGGAAGGGCAGCGGACAGTTGAAGTGCTTCGCCGCGTAGTCGTAGCCGAGGGCCAGGGCCTTCTGGTTGCTTTCCTTGAGCCCCTTCTTGCCGCCGTATTTTTCGGTCAACAACTGCTCGACGACCTTCATGTCGAGGTTCAGCAGCGCCGCCATCGATCCGGCGTAGGCAATGTTTTTCATCAGTACGCGCGAACGCGGCTCGTCGAAGGCCTCGTTGCACATCTTGGCCAACGGCACGCCGAGGAACCCGACGTCGTTGCGCATCAGGCGCGGATCGAGCGGCCAGGATGAGTCATAGAGGACGTAGCCGCCCGCGCGCACTTCCTTGACGTCCTTTTCGTAGGTTTGGGCGTTCATTGCCACCATGAGGTCGTAGTCGAGCGAGCGGGCCGTATAGCCGTCGCCGCTCACGCGGATCTCGTACCACGTCGGCAGTCCCTGAATGTTGGAAGGAAACAGGTTTTTGCCCGAAACGGGAACACCCATGCGGAACATGGCTTGCATTAAAAGGCCGTTGGCGCTGGCGGAACCCGATCCGTTCGGGTTGGCCAGCTTTACGGCAAAGTCGTTCAGGCGGGTTGCGGAATGAGGCACAGGTCTCCTGCTTGGGCGATCATAATTTCGAATTTTTGCATGTCCCAGGCAGCGGTGGGACAGCGTTCGGCGCAAAGGCCGCAATGCACGCAGACGTCTTCGTCTTTGGCCATAATCCGCTTGGTTTGCGGCAGGTCGGCGCTGACGTAGAGGGCCTGGGTGATGTTGGTGGCGGGCGCCGACAGGCGTCCGCGTAAGTCTTCTTCATCGCCGTTGCGGGTGATGGTGAGGCATTGGACCGGACAGATATCGATGCAGGCGTCGCACTCGATGCAGCGCTTGGCCGTAAACACCGTCTGGATATCGCAGTTCAAACAGCGCTGCACTTCGCGCGCGGTCTGCTCAGGGGAGAATCCCAGTTCGACTTCGATATTCAGCTCACGGAACCGCCGTTCGAGGTCGACATGCTCCATTTTCTGACGATGGGCGGGATTATAGTCGTTGGCATAGCTCCACTCGGACAAGCCCATTTTCTGCGAGATCAGGTTCGTGTGGGGTGCCGGGCGCTCGGTGAGCGGCAACTCATGGCAATGCTGGTGAATCGAGATGGCGGCTTGATGGCCGTGCTCGACCGCCCAAATGATGTTTTTCGGGCCCCAGGCCGAATCGCCGCCAAAGAATATGCCCGGGCGCGTCGAACAGAAGGTCGTCTGGTCCACCACGGGCATGCCCCACTTGTCGAAGTCGATCCCCAGATCGCGTTCAATCCACGGGAAGGCATTGTCCTGGCCGATCGCCAGGATCACGTCGTCGCAGGGGATGATCACCGTGTCGATCGTCTTCGACTTCTTGGCCTCGGCATCCCATTCCAGCCGCTCGAACTCCATGCCCGTCAGCTGGCCGTTCTCAATCACGAACCGCTTCGGAGCGTGGTTGATCACAATCTCGACGCCCTCTTCCTCGGCGTCTTCCAGTTCCCAGGGCGAGGCCTTGAAGAACGCGCGGGGACGGCGCGCCATCACCTTGATCTCTTCGCCGCCCATGCGGCGCGAGGAACGGCAGCAGTCCATTGCGGTGTTGCCTACGCCGATGATCAGGACACGCTTGCCGATCGTGGTGGTATGGCCGAACGCCACGCTCTCGAGCCAGTCGATGCCAATGTGGATGCGGTCGGACTGGTCGCGGCCCGGCAGTTCCAGATTCTTGCCCCGCGGCGCGCCGGTGCCGACATAAACGGCATCGAAGCCTTCGTCCAGCACGCTCTTCAGGCTGGTGATGTTCGAGTTGTAGCGAATATCGACACCCATGTCGAGGATGTAGCCGACTTCGTCGTCCAGCACCTTTTCCGGGAGCCGGAACGACGGGATGTTGGTTCGCATCAAGCCACCCGGCTTGCTCTGCTTCTCGAACATCGTCACCGAATAGCCCAATGGCATCAGGTCGTTAGCGACGGTGAGCGCGGAGGGTCCGGCGCCAATGCAGGCGACGCGCTTGCCGTTTTTCTCGGCGGGCGCCTTCGGCAGCAGGTCCTTCACTTCGTCCCGCAGGTCGGCGGCAACGCGCTTCAACCGGCAAATGGCCACGGGTTTGGCCTCTTCCACGGTCTCGCCCGGCTCAGGCAGGCGGCTTCGCCGGCAGGCGGGCTCGCAGGGCCGGTCGCAAGTGCGGCCCAGGACGCCGGGAAACACATTCGACTTGCGATTCAACAGGTAAGAGTCGGTGTAACGGCCTTGCGCAATGAGCCGGATGTACTCAGGAACATTGGTGTGAGCGGGGCATCCCCACTGGCAGTCGACGACTTTGTGGAAATAATCAGGGTGTTGAATGTCGGTGGGAGTCACCGGGACATCCTTTCAGGTGGGTGTGAAACGGCTGGAAGCAGGAACATCGTGGTTCTGGAGGACCATTGTATACCGCCAGGGACGCCCTTTGCTGACCCCTTCGTACGGCTTCCGCTCCTTCTACAATTGAATCATGGCCCTTTGGCGGCATCTTCCCCTCCTCTTGCTCCCGGGCCTGCTCGCCGCTCAGGAGGGCCTCCCGGCCAAGGGCTTCGAAAACTTCTACAATCTGGACTACGACGCGGCCATCGCCGAGTTCGAGAAAGAGATCGCCGCCAAACCGGCCGATCCCGAGCCCTACAATCACCTCGCCCAGGCCCTGCTTTACCGTGAGCTCTACCACCTGGGCGCCCTCGAAAGCGAATTGGTGACCGGCGCGAACCCGTTTCTCCGGCGCGCCAAGGTCGAGCCCAAAGCCGAGAACATGAAGCGCTTTGACGATGCCATCGCCAGCGCCATGCAGCGGGCGCAATCCCGCATCGACCGCAACCCGAACGATACGCGCGCGCTGTACGCTCTCGGCGCGGCCTATGGTTTGCGGGGTACTTGCGGCTTTCTGGTGCGGAAAACCTACCTTGATGCCTTACGCGATGCTACCAGCGCTCGGAAACTGTGCAATCGGGTGGTGGAACTCGCCCCCCAGTTCATCGACGCCCGCATGATGCAAGGCGCGCACGATTACATCGTCAGCGGGCTGCCGTTCTACATGCGGTTCGTGGGCTTTCTCAGCGGGATAAAAGGCGACAAGGAGGGCGGCATCCGTACCCTGCAACTCGTGGCTCAGAAGGGCGAGAACAACAAGATGGACGCGCAGGTTCTGCTGGGTGTCGCCTACCGCCGGGAGAAGCGGCCGCAGGATGCCTTGCCCCTGCTCGCCCAGATGACCGCCCGCTATCCCCGCAATTACCTCTTCCGGCTCGAACAGTCGCAGATGTACGCCGACCTCGGCGACAAGGACAAAGCCGTCGCCGTGCTGGACGAAGTGGAGCGCTTGAAGCGCGCCGGTGCCCCTGGTTACGAGCGCATCTCCTGGGAGAAGCTCGCTTACATTAAGGGCAATCTGCGTTTCTGGTACGACGACTTCGATATCGCCATCGAGCAGTTGAAGGTCGCCACGGCGAAAGCCAACGACCTCGACCTGAACACCAGCGTGATGGCTTGGCTGCGCCTCGGCCAGTCCTACGACATGAAGAAGCAACACGCCCTGGCCAAGCCCGCCTACGAAGCGGCCGTCCGCACCGCGCCGCAAAGCGACGCCGCCAAGGAAGCCCGCCGTTACGCCAGTTCCGGCTACGTCCGCGACTACACCAAGGAGCCCTAAGGCTTGGGCGGATCCTCCTTCTTCTTGCCCTTGAAGATGTTGATCAGGCCCTGTACCCCTTCTTTGTTGCCCTTGATCGCGTCCACCACCGTGCCTGGATCCCTGGTCATGGCCGGCACCACGCTTTGCATCTTCAGCTTGGCCATGGCCGCCGTGTCCGGCGCAAAGCGCGGCTTGCCAAAGGTCCCCGTCACCAGCGACGGAATCGTCATATCGCCGTTCGGCCCCGATACGGCGGCCGTCAGGTAGCCGCCAATCCGGCTGCCCCCCACCTCCTCGGCGAACTTCCTGTTCAGCAGCGTTCGAAGCTTCAGGTTGATCGACTGGTCCACCAGATTCATCAGCCCGGCCATCGTGACCGTGGCGTTGTCCAGGTCCAGCTTCAGGTTCTCGGTGTTCGCGACACCGTTTGCCAGGTTCATCTCGCCGGTGAGCGACAGAAAGCTGGTGTACTTTTCGGGCGACACCTTTTTGAGGAACTTGGCGAGATTGCCGATTTCGCCCATCAGGTTCATCGAATAGAGCTTGCCTTCGGTAAAGCGCAGCCCCAACGTGCCGTTCAGCGACTTGATGATGTCTTCGTTCGGCTTTGGCGATACCGTTAGCTTGGCTGTGGCCGAGAGTGGCCCGCCGATCAGTTGCTTCAGCGAACTGATGGCTTCGAGCAATTGGCCAGAGTCGATGCGGTCGAGCTTCGAGTCCAGGGTGTAGACGGGTTGGGCCTGGCTCTGGTCGACGAGGATGGTTCCGGTGTGCGTGCCGCCGTACAGGTTGGCCGTCAACGGATCGAAACGCATCTGCCCGCCGCTGAGCGTCACGTTCGTGCGGACGTTGGTGAGCAGCAGGCCGTCCATTTTCAGCGTTCCCACGGAGAGCGACCCCCGCCCGGCAAGCGTGGACGGCTTCGAGTCCTTCGAAGGCGGCGTCAGCGTCCGCAACTCCTGGACGTCGAGTTTGTCGGCGGCGAGCGCAAAGTCCAACTGGTCGCCGCGTGCCGACAGACGACCGGTTAGCGTCGTGCTCCCCACCGTCGCGTCGAGTCCTTCGACACCCGCCGAGTCGCCCTCAAAACGCAGCGTGGCCTGCCGGATCGTAATTGGCTTGGTGATCGATGGCGAGTTGACGGTGGCTCCGCTCAAGGAGCCCGTCCCGCGATATTGCAGGGTGCTGCCTTTGGCCAGAGAACCGAAGACTTTGGCCTCCACTGCCGCCGTGCCGGTCGCCGTCACG
The DNA here is from genome assembly GCA_022843605.1 of Bryobacter sp. Lineage (GTDB taxonomy): Bacteria > Acidobacteriota > Terriglobia > Bryobacterales > Bryobacteraceae > JALHNI01. The sequence goes on along the minus strand of JALHNI010000074.1, from coordinate 23,706 downwards.
CCCCGCGCCGCCTCGACGCCGTAGGCCTGTGCTATGTCGATCAGGTCGCCGAGTTTTGAAGGCGGCACACTCACCGAGGCGTCCAGTTGCGGCTTCGCGCTCGCATACTGGGACAGGGAGAAACTGCCGCTCAGCTTGGTGCCGTCGGTTTGAACTTCGAAAGGCCGAGCCTGGAGGCGCTCCGGCGTCAGGTCCAGCACCAGGGCCGGCGTGCGCACGGGATGCCTCAAATCGCCGCCGCTGACGTCCAGTTGCACCGCTCGAAGCTGACCATTAAAGGTAGGCGCGGCCAAGGTGCCGCCGATGGCGATCTCCATGCCAAGGTTGCCCTTCACAATCATTCCCGGGGAAAATGCGACGCCGAAGCCGGCCGCCAGCTTGGCCAGTTCCGTAATCGGCGCATCGGCGGCTTTCAATTGCAGCGCCAGACGCTCGCCATCGATCGTACCGGTGAGACGCAGATCCAACTGACCGACCTTGGCGTTGAACTGTTCTACCCGCACCAGCCCATCCTTCGCGTCCGCTTTGAACACCGCAGCCACGTTTCCCAAGGCTTTCGAACGCAAATCAAGGCTCCCGGCTGCCGACCACGACTTCGCTGCGCTGACGACTTTGGCCTGCCCGCTCAACTGGCCATCGACCTTCGTCTTGCCGAACAGCGGCCGGCCAATGGCGGCTTCCAGGGCCGGCAGCGCGCAGTCCTTGATGTTCACATCGCCCATGAGATCCGCGCCTTTCAGGGTGCCGTCGAAGCTGAGCGCGCCGGCATTGGCGCCGGGCATCCTCGCGGTCACATTCAGCGGCGACGGGCCGCCAGTGCCGTAGTCTTTCAGCAGGACATCGATGTTCTGGTACTCCGCGCGTGGATGCGTGGGCGTGGTGAGCGCCACCCGGCCATTGTCGATGCGCACCTCGGCAAGCTTGAGCGTCGATGACGAGCCGTCATCCGAACTGAGCGAGTCCGTGTTCCACCGCCCCTTGCCGTCCCGAATCAATTCCACCAGCGGGTTCGTGACGCGCAGCGAGTCCACATGCACCTCCTGCTTCAGAAGGCTAAGCAGGTCAATACGCACCGCCAGCGCCTCCGCCCTCGCAAAGGGCCGCTCCTTCCCGAATGCCGGATCCTCGCCGATCGAGACGTCGCTCGCGGACAGCGCCAGCGGAAAAACGGTGAGCGAGAGCTTGCCGAGTTCCACAGGACGCTTCAGCGACTTTTCGAGTTCGCTCTTCAGCAGCGGGCGGAAGCGGTCGGCGTTGATCAGCCAGGGCAGAGCGAAGATCGCCGCAACCAGCAGGACAAGTCCGATTCCGAGGATGGTGAGGAGGCGGCGCATGCCCTCATCATAGCGGGCTGTATAGAATCGTTGGGATGCGGCGAAGAGAGTTTGCAATGGTGTTGGCTGGGGTCTCGAGCTTGGCGGGCAAGGGATTGCCGCCGGTGAGGGCGATCACCAGTGGGCCGAAGTTTCATTGGTTCGGCTACTATGACAAGCGCCAATTCGATCCGTCATCGCGCTATTGCCTCGGGATGGAGGTGGATTTTGAGCACCGGTCGCCGGCGGCCGACGACGTGATCCGCTTGGGCGTCATCGACACGGAACGCGGCGACGTATGGCGTGAGATCGGCCAGACTCGGGCCTGGAACTGGCAGCAGGGCTGTATGCTGCAATGGATTCCCGGTTCGCGAGACGAGGTGATCTGGAATGACCGGCGCGATGGCCGCTTCGTCAGCGTGATTCACCACCTGAAGTCCGGGCGTGAGCGCGTGCTGCCGTCCCCGATTTACACGCTCTCGAGCGACGGAAAATGGGGGCTTTCCACCGACTTCCGTCGTCTGAACCACACGCGGCCCGGCTACGGCTATGCCGGGATTCCGGATCCGAACGCCGCGCAGGCGGCGCCGAAGGATGTGGGCATCTGGAAGGTGGACCTTCGTTCCGGCGAGTCGAAGTTACTCTTTTCCGTGGCCGACGCGCTCGATGTCCCGCAGCCGAAGGGCGACTGGACTTACTCGCCCTGGAACGAAAGTAAGCACTGGTTTAACCACTTACTCATTTCGCCGGACAGCAAGCGCTTTATCTTTCTGCATCGCTGGCGCGGACCCAAAGAGAAACAGAGCTTCGCCACCCGCCTCTTCACCATGGACGCCGACGGGCGGAATCCTTACGTGCTGGACCCCTACGGGCAGACTTCGCACTTCATCTGGCGTGATCCGAAGCACGTCGCCGCGTGGGCTTGGCATCCTTCACTCGGAAAGCAGAAGTTCTATCTCTACGAAGATCAAACCGACCGGGTCTCGCCGATCGGCCCGGACGTAATGACCGTCAATGGCCACAACACGTATCTCAAAGGCAACCGGTGGATTCTGAACGATACTTACCCGGACGCCCAACGCCTGCAGCACGTCTATGTCTACAACGTCACGACCGGAGAACGCCGTCCTTTGGGCGACTTCCATTCGCCCCGGGAATACACGGGTGAATGGCGCTGCGACACCCATCCACGATCTTCGCCCGACGGTACGAAAGTCTGCATTGATTCGCCCCATGCCGGCGGCCGACAAATGTATCTGATTGACTTGCGGGGTTACTTGTAAGCGGCGATACCGGTTACCCGTTCGCCGATCACCAGCGTGTGGATATGGTCCGTGCCCTCGTAGGTCTTCACCGTTTCGAGGTTACAAAGATGGCGCATGATGGGGTATTCGTCCATGATGCCGTTGCCGCCGAGTAAGTCGCGCGAAAGGCGCGCGCATTCGAGTGCGATCGCTACGTTGTTCTGCTTCAACATGGAGATATGCGCAGGCTCCAGCTTGCCCTGGTCCTTCAGGCGTCCGCAGTGGAGGGCCAGTAACTGACCCTTGGTGATCTCAGTGATCATCCAGGCCAATTTTTCCTGCACCAGTTGGTGCCCGGCGATGGGTTTGTCGTCGAACTGCTTGCGCAGGATCGTATACTGGCGCGCTGTTTCGTAACAGTCCATGGCCGCGCCGAGGACGCCCCATCCGATGCCGTGGCGGGCTTGGGAAAGGCAGCCGAGCGGCCCCTTGAGTCCTCTGACGTTAGGCAGCATGTTTTCCGCAGGAATGCGGCAATCGGCGAAGGCGAGGCTTGACGTGACCGAGGCTCGCATGGAGAGCTTGCCATGGATGTCGGAGGTGCTGTAGCCGGGTGTTCCGGCTTCCACCAGAAAACCGCGGATGCCGTCCTCGGCGCGAGCCCAAACGACGGCGACATCGGCGACTCCGCCGTTCGTGATCCAGGTCTTTTCACCGTTTAACACCCAGTGGCTACCATCCTTGACCGCCTTGGTGGTCATCCCGGCGGGGTTAGAGCCATAGCCGGGTTCCGTGAGGCCGAAGCAACCGATCGCCTTGCCGGACTGTAAACGCGGCAACCAATGCTGCTTCTGCTCTTCGCTGCCGTAAGTGAGAATCGGGTACATGACCAGCGCTCCTTGCACGGAGACGAAGCTTCGTAATCCCGAGTCGCAGCGTTCGATTTCCTGCATGATGAGACCGTACTCGACGTTGCTCATGCCGGCGCAGCCGTAACCCTCGAGATTGGCGCCGAAGAAGCCGAGTTCGCCCATTTCAGGGATCAATTCCTTGGGGAAGCGTCCATCGCGGAAGCAATCGCGAATCAGAGGAATGCCGCGGTCTTCGATAAATTGCCGCGTGGTTTGGCGAACCAGCAGTTCCTGTTCGTTGAAGAGCGAGTCAATCTGCAGGTAGTCGACGCCGGGGAAACGAGGCATCCGACCAGTTTAGCGAGCGGCGTGGCCCGAGTCGCAACATGCTTAGTAGAAGAGGTACTTGCGCCACTGATCGTCGCTCTTGCCGAGCAGACGCATCAGGTGACGGCTGGTATGGAGCGAGAAGGGGCGGGGGGCGCGCTGGAGCTTGAAGCCGGCCTCATCCGGGGTGCGGTTGCCCTTGCGATTGTTGCAGGGGTGGCAGCAGGCGACGAGGTTTTCCCAGGTGGTTTCGCCGGCGCGGGAGCGGGGAATCACATGGTCAAGAGTCAGTTCGCCGGAGGGCGTGACGCGCTGGCAGTATTGGCAGGTATAACGATCCCGCATGAGGATGTTCTTACGGGAGAGTGCCCGGGACTGGTGGGGAATGCGCCGGTACTCGAGCAAGCGAATCACGGTGGGCAAGTTTAGGGAGGCGCGGTTGGAGCTGACTTGGTGGTGGGCGTGCTCTTCGGCGGCGGCGACGCCTTTGATGAGGAGGACGAGGGCGCGGCGCGCGGCACAGATATTGATGGGTTCGTAGCTGGCGTTCAAGACGAGCACGGGGCGATGCAAGCGATCAGGGTCCTTGAATCGGTCGTGTTTCATGGTTTGCGCGATCGACTTCATATTCCTTTTTCACCTTTCCAACCGGACTCGCGATCAGGATGCCGTTGCTGCTTTACTTCCTCGATCGGTTACGAAGGGTTCTACCCAATCCCGCCTATCCACACGGGCGATGGTGATGACCGCGACATGCGCGGCGCCCGCTTTCTTCAGCGCGGCGGCACAAGCCCCCGCGGTTGAGCCGGTGGTGAGTACGTCATCCACCAGCAGAATTCGTTTGCCGCGCACGGAGACGGGCCGCCGGACGGCGAAGACGCCTTGAACATTGCGGCGGCGTTCAGCGCGGCTGACTTTGGCCTGTGAAGGCGTCAACTTTTTGCGGAAAAGCGGCTCGGCAAAGCGGATGCCGGTGCGGCGGCCGAGTCCCCGGGCGAGAATCTCTGCGTGGTTGCGGCCACGGCTGAGGCGGCGCCACCAGTGCATGGGGACCGGGGTGAGCAAGTCATAGTGCTGGTCGCGGGGTAACGAATCGGAGAGCCGATCGACCAGCGTCTTTTCGAGAGAATAAATCGCCTGGTATTTGAAGAGATGAATCAGCTTGCGCAGCGCACCGGCGTACTCACCGCTGCTGTAGGCGGCATCGAAGCCTCGCAGGCCCAGCCGGCAGAGCGAACAGCATCCCTCTTCATCGAGCGGAGCGCGGCTGATAAAGGGCGTCCGGCATTGCTTACAAAAGATCTCCGCCTCAAAGGGATGGCTTTCGGCCAGGCAGAGATGACAGACGGGAACCCGAGAGAAGGTGACAAGGGGAGTAGAGCAAACTCGGCAGTCAGCAGGGTAAAGGAGATTGCCAGCCCAGCCGAAAAAAGACCGCAAGGGACCGGACACCGCGGATGGCAACCGGTATTGGACGAATCCTAAATGGAAAGTCCACCTCCAACCGTTATTATACATACAGAAATTCGGGCGCGGCTGGCGCGTGGGCGGCAGTCTGGGAGAATAAGCGTTAGAGCATGTCCTCAACCATCAACATTGGGATCGATCTCGGTACAACCAATTCGGCCCTGGCATTTACAGATCCTCTTGAGTCGGACGACTACCCGGTAATTCATACCCTGGACATCCCGCAGCCGGTGGCGCCGGGAAGAACCGAGTCCCGGCGGACCTTGCCCTCGTTTCTGTTTGCCGACGGCGAGGTGGCGATCGGCGCCTATGCGCGGGAGCAAGGCGCCCTGGTGCCGACCAAATCGATTTACGCGGCGAAGAGTTGGCTCTCGAATTCACAGGTCGACCGGACGGCGAAGATTCTGCCCTGGGACGCGCAGGAAGCCGGACGGCTGATGTCGCCAGTGGAGGCGTCGTCACGGTATCTGTCGCACCTGCGTGAGACCTGGGACGCGAAGCATCCCAAGAAGCCCCTGGCGGAGCAGTCGATTGTGCTGACGGTGCCGGCGAGCTTCGACGAAGAGGCGCGGGCGCTGACGGTGATGGCGGCCAAGGAAGCCGGCCTGGAGAACCTGACCCTGATTGAAGAGCCGGCGGCGGCCTTCTACGCCTGGATCGCCAATCATCTTTCGCAGAGTCAAAAACAGCTACGCGATGGCATGCATGTGCTGGTTTGCGATGTGGGCGGCGGCACCTCGGACTTCACCCTGATCCGCGTGAACCGTGAGGGCGATCGGGTCGACTTTACCCGAACGGCCGTCGGCAAGCACCTTCTGCTGGGCGGTGACAACCTGGATCTGACACTGGCCTGGCTAGTGGAGAGCAAGCTGAATACGCAACTGTCGCTACGGCAGCGCAGCGGATTGAGGCGGGCGTGCGGCGCGGCCAAGGAGCGACTGCTGAGCGAGACGGGCTTGGAGAAGGTGGACGTCACCGTGTTGGGCGGCGGTTCGTCGCTGATCGGTGGCACGTTGAAGGCGGAGATTACGCGCGAAGAAGCGCTGGAGTTGGCGCTGGACGGGTTTCTGCCGTTTTGCGAACTTGCGGACCGGCCGTCGGACGATAAACGCAGTCTCTTCCGCGAAGCCGGGTTGCCCTATGAAAGTGATCCGGCGATCACCAAGCATTTGGCGGCGTTTCTGGCCCAGGCGGGTGACGTCCGGCCCGACGCGATTCTCTTCAACGGCGGCTTCTTCATTCCCGCGATCCTGCGCGAACGGGTGGCCGAGGTGCTGGAGAAATGGTACGGCGCGAAGCCGTTGTTGCTCGAGAACCACGATCTCGATTTGGCGGTGGCGATCGGCGCCGCATACTATGCGAATGTCCGCGCGACGGGCCAGGGCGTGCTGGTCCGCGGTGGTCTGCCGCGTAGCTACTATATCGGCTTGGATGCGGCGCGGGCGGTAACGCTGGTGCCGCGCGGGGCGGAAGAGGGCAGTACGGTGACGATCGATCCGGCGGGAGACGGCTTGCGGCTGATCGCGAACCGGCCGGTGAGTTTTCGCCTGTATAGCTCGCTGACCCGCGTGGACGACGCGCCAGGGCAAGTGGTGGGGATTGAGCCGGAGTTCAATCAGCATGCGCCGCTCGATGCGGTGATTCGCTTTGGGAAGCCGACCGAAGAACGGCTGGTGCCGATTCAACTGACGGCGAATCTCACGGCGATCGGGACACTGGAGCTATTTGCGGATTCGAAGATCAGCGAGCACCGCTGGAAGCTGGAGTTCCAACTGCGGCGTGCGGGTGTGCAATCGGTGACCCAACCGCGCGCGGCGACGGTGATTAGCGACGAAGCCGTAGGCGCGGCCGAGAAACTGATTGGCGATTGTTTTGCGCGAGTGTTTCCGCCGGAAGAGTTGCCAGGCAAGCTCGAACAGGCGATCGGGCTGGGGCGGGGATCGTGGCCGCTGGGCACTTTGCGGCGTCTGGCCGACAAGTTCCTAACGGTAAGCGAGCAGCGGAATCTGTCGGCGGCGCATGAGTTCCGGTGGTTGAGTTTGGCGGGCTTCTGCCTGCGACCCGGCTTTGGCGCGCCGGGTGACGACCTGCGAATCGAACAGGCGCGACGCGTCTATGCGGCGGGTTTGGCGTTTCCGAGCGCCGTCCAGAATGAGATTGAATGGTGGATCTTCTGGGGGCGGGTGGCTGGCGGGCTGAACCGGAATCAGCAAACCGATGTCTATCAACGGATCTCGTCCTTCCTGTTGCCGCGCGGGAGCGCGCGACCGCCGCGGGTGAATACGTCTCTGCGGCGGGAGATGTGGCGGACGGCGAGTTCGCTGGAACTGCTGCCGGTGGGGACGAAGACCGAGTTGGGCGAAGCGTTGCTGAAGCAGGTGAAGGCCAAGCAGCATACGCCTTCTGATTTCTGGTGCCTGGCGCGGTTGGGCGCGCGACAACTCTTCCATGGGCCGAACAATTTGGTGCTGCCTCCGGCGGCGGCGGAGCGCTGGCTCTCGATCCTGGCCGGCGCCGAGGGCGCGGCGGAAGCCGTGGCGCAGATCGCGCAATCGACGGGAGATTCGGCGCGCGATGTGTCGGCGTCGTCGCTCGAGTTGGCACGGCAGGCCGTTGCGAAACATAAGGATGCCGACGGTCTGCGGGCGTTGCTGGAGGGCGGCACCGGGCGCGACTTGGCGGCGATGGGCCGCGTGTACGGCGAGGATCTGCCTTCGGGCCTGGTCTTCCATGACTGAACTGTCGCTGGTGGCGGCGCTGGCGAAGCGCCTGCCACGCATCGGTGACGATTGCGCGATTGTCCGGCATGGAGCCGAGGACCTCTTGTTTACGACGGACCTTCTGGTGGAGGACGTACATTTCCGTCGCACCGAGCATCCGGCGGCGGACATTGGCTATCGAGCATTGGCGCGGTCATTGTCCGACATTGCGTCTATGGGGGGCGATCCTCGGTGGGCTACGGTGGCGTTGGCGTTGCCGCCTTGGGCAACGGAGCGATGGGTGGCGGGCTTCTATCGGGGCATGTTGGGATTGGCGGCCCGGCACAAAACGGAGATTGTGGGCGGCGACTTTTCTCGGGCGCCCGTGCTGACGGCGGATGTGATGATCTGCGGGACGGTGGCACCGGGCGAGGCTTTGCGGCGCAACGGCGCTTGCCCCGGCGACGCGATCTACGTTTCCGGTGCGTTAGGCCGTGGCCGCTGGCGTTTCGTGCCGAGGCTGACATTGGGACGCCAGTTGCGCGGCTTGGGGGCGACTTCCTGCATGGACCTGAGCGATGGCCTGTCGTTGGACCTTCATCGCCTGACGACGGCGTCGCGGGTCGCGGCCGCGCTGGAGACGATTCCGGTGGCGCGCGGGGCGACGCTGGCCGAGGCGTTCGATCGTGGCGAGGACTACGAATTGCTGTTTACGCTGCCGCCGGCGGTGAAGGCTCCGCGGAGCGCCCGGCGAATCGGAACGATTGTGCGCGGGCGCGTTGGGCGAGTCACCTACAATGGGGAACTGGTAATTCCAAAAGGCCATGATCACTTCCGGTCCGAACCCCATCCTTGAACTGTTGGACGCCTTTCGGCGTTCAAAATCGCTTTTTGCGGCCGAGGCCCTGGGCATCTTTGAACGGCTGGCTGGCCAACCAGCAACAGCCGGTGAGCTTGCCGCGGCGATGAAGCTGGATAGCGGCGCGCTGGAGCGGCTGTTGGATGCGTTGGTGGCCATGAATCTCCTGAATGCTGAAGATGGGCAATATGTGAACGCGCCGGTCGCCAATGAGTACCTGGTGCGCTCGAGCCCGCGTTCGATGAACGGGTACGTGCGTTACTCGAACGATATCCTGTTTCGCCTGTGGGCGAATCTGGAAGACGCGGTGCGCGAGGGGACCCATCGCTGGCCACAGACGTTCGACTTGGAAGGGCCGATCTTCAGTAGCTTCTTCAAGACGGACGAAGCGATGCGGACCTTTCTGAGCGGCATGCATGGGTTCGGGATGATGAGTTCGCCGCGCGTGGTAGAGGCTTTTGACCTTTCGCACCACACGACGCTCTGCGACCTGGGTGGCGCGACCGGGCACTTGGTGGCTGCGGCTTGTGACCGGTACCCGCAACTGCAAGGCATTCTGTTTGAGTTGCCGCGCGTGATTTCGTTTGCGATGGAGTATCCGCATGCGCGGGTGAAGCTGCATGCCGGTGACTTTTTTAGTGATGTGCTGCCGGTGGCTGACCTCTACTCGTTGGGGCGCATTCTGCATGACTGGGATGAAGAGAAGATCCAGTTGCTGCTGCGCAAGATCTACGCCGCGCTGCCGGATGGCGGGGCCTTGCTGATTGCGGAGAAGTTGCTGCACGACGATAAACAGGGTCCGTTGCCGGCGACACTGCAATCGCTGAACATGCTGATTTGCACTGAAGGCCGGGAACGGTCTTTGCCGGAATATCGGGAACTGCTGATGGGCGTTGGCTTCTCGAGCGTCGAAGGCCGGCGAACGGGCTCGCCGGTGGATGCCATCCTCGCTGTGAAGTAAGACGCCATGCGCCGCGTGCTGAAGCGTCTGTTGACGCCGGTGTTGTTGTTGGCGGCCACGGTATTCTTCGCGATCGAAGAGCTCCTGTGGCGGTTGGCGGCGGTGTTCGCGCTGCTGGGCCGGCTGCCGCTGCTGCACCAGCTTGAACAGCTCATCGCGGGGCTACCGCCCTATGCGGCTCTGGCCGTGTTCGCCCTGCCGGCGATTGCGCTGGCGCCGGTGAAGCTGTTGGCGCTGTACTGGTTGGCGGGCGGGCATCCGACACTGGGCGTGGGTACGATCGTGGCGGCGAAGGTGCTGGGGACGGCGCTCGTGGCGCGCATTTATCAGCTCACACGGGTTTCCCTGGTGAGCCTGCGCTGGTTTGCGTGGTGCGAAATGACGGTCCTGGCGTGGCGGGCGGCCGTCCATGGCTGGTGGCGTAGTCTGCCGTTGGGACGGTGGGTGGTGCAGCGGTGGCGGGACTGGCGGGCGAGGGGACGGTCCTGGATGACTCGGCGCTGGGCTGCGATCCGCCGGCGGCGTTAGGGTTGGCTGGGGAAGGGTCGGGCTTGAGCGGCTTCGAGGACGCCCGGATTTTCGCGTCGGAGGCGCTGTGAGGTTTCCTTGGCCTCGCGAGCCTGGTCCTCTTTGCCCATGCGGAAATAAAGCTGGGAGAGCATCACCCAGGGCTGGGCATTCTTTGGGTCAAGGGCGGCGGCCTGTTCCAGTTCCTGAACGGCGGCGGGCAGTTGATTAAGGTTCGAGAGGGCGCGAGCGAGGGCGACTCGGGCCGGAGAATACTCGGGGCGGATGGCGATCGCCTTCCGGAGAGGCGTGAGAGCGGCTTCCCATTGCGCTTGTTTAACGAGCAAGTCGCCATAGAAGAAGAACGGCTCTTCGTAGTGACTATCCAGTTCCATGGCGCGCTGCAGATACTTCATGCCAGCTTCAGCCTGGCCACTTTTCTGTAGATAGTAGCCGTGTTCAAACTGTGCGCGGGCGGACTGGGGGAAGCGGGTGGCGGACTCCGCGGCGAGGGCTGAAGCGGCGGCATCATCCCCGGCATCCTGGTAGGCCTTGATGGCGAGGAAGTAAAGATTCGGCTCATCGGGCGACAGGCGCAGGGCCTGGCGGGCGATGGCGGCAGCTTCGTGAAAGTAGCGGCCGGCAGTGAATTCAACGCTCAATACCTGCATCAATTTGACGTTTTTCGGCTGATAAGTGAGAGCGGCCTTCCAGGCGCGAATGGCGTCTTCACGGCGGTTGAGCTGTTGGAAGTTAGAACCGCGGATGAGATGGACCTGATAGCCGGGTTGGAGCAGCGCGGCGCGATCAAGCAGGCCGGCGGCATCGGCTTGACGCTTCTGCCGGTGCAGCAGAACGCCGAGGTTGAACAGCGAAGGGAAGTGCTTGGGGTCCTTCTGCAGCGCTTGACTCCAAAGCTGAGCGGCCTCGTCCGGTCGGCCACTTTGCGCCGCGGCCAAGGCCTGTTCCGAAAACGGTTCGGCCGGGGACTGCACCAGAATGGAGAGCAAGATCCAGGCGATCATGGCCGGCCGGATCCCTCTTCCAACTTCAGCGTCGCGCCAGCGTCACCACCATCAAAGGTTTCCTGCTGGCCGGAGGGCCAGCGGACGACGACGCGATCCACCTTAGTGGCAGTCCCGAGGCCAAAGTGCAGGCGGCGGTCACTTTGCGAGAGAAAGCTGGACTGGCTGAGGACGGGTAACGTCTGCTTGCTGCCGGCCGCCTCGATGGTCACGACGGCGCCGATGGCCGAACGGTTGGAGCGCACGCCTTCGAGGACGATCCGGATAGAGCGGGCGGACCCGGTGAGCGAGTTCCGCAAGAAGGAGGGGGGCTCCCCCATATTCATGACCACCACATCGATATCACCGTCGTTGTCGAAGTCGCCGAAGGCGGCGCCGCGGCTGGAGTGCCGTGCAGCGATGGCGGGACCGGCTAGCGAACTGACGTCTTCAAAGCGGCCATTGCCGAGGTTCCGGTAGACGACACGCGGCTGCCGGTACTGCTCTTTAGCGCCACGGTCGAGTTCCGGATAGACGTGCCCGTTCACCTGAAAGATGTCCTGCCAACCGTCGTTGTCGAGATCGACGAAGGCGACACCCCAGCCGACGAATTGTGGATTGATGGCGAGGCCGGCTCCGAGGACGGCGTCCTCGAAGATGCCGCCACCGGTGTTGCGGTAGAGGTTGGGATGGTCGCCGGCGAAGTTGGTTTTGACGAGATCGAGCAGACCGTCCCGGTTGTAGTCGCCGACGCCAATGCCCATGCCGCCCTGCTCGAAGCCGTGTTCGTTGAAGGCGACGCCGGTCTCGGTGCCGATTTCGCGGAACTTGCCGTTCTTCTCGTTGCGAAAAAGAATGCTGGGGGTGGAGTCGCTGGCAAAGTAGATGTCCGTGAATCCATCGCCGTTGAGGTCGGCGGCGATCGGCGTGAAGGCATAGAAGTCGCGGGCGGCGGAGATGCCGGCCGCGTCGGTGACATTCTCGAAGGTTCCGTCGGCCTTCTGATGGAAGAGGGCGGCTGAGCCGAAGGGGAGACCGCGGGGCCCGCAGAAGACCGGCATGCCCTTCCACTCGCAGTTGGAGGCTTTGCCGGGGGGCGGGGTCTTGGCGAGGTCGAATTGCTGATAGCTGGTGACGAAGAGGTCGAGCCTCCCGTCGCGATCATAGTCGAGAAAGGTGCAACCGGAACTCCATTCCTTCTCGGGACCGGCGACGCCCAAACGGGAGGCTTCATCCTTGAAGGTGCCTTTGCCGTCGTTAATCAGGAGGAGATTGGGTCCCCAGTAGGTGACGAACAGGTCGTCGTCGCCGTCGTTGTCGACGTCGCCGGAGCAGACGCCGTTGCCCCAGCCGGAGTGACCGACGCCGGCGCTGGCAGTGACATCGGTGAAGGCGCCCTTGCCGTTGTTGCGGTAGAGCTTGTTGGTGGGCGGTTTGGTGGCGCCGAAGCCTTCGAGGCGCGAGCTGTTGACGACGAAGAGATCGAGCCAGCCGTCGCGGTCGAAATCGATGGCGGCGAGTCCCGTTCCATTGGCTTCAACGATATATTTTTTCGCGGCGGGATTGCCGACGGTGACCGGTGCCGTGAGGCCGGTTTTGGAGGCAACATCTTCAAAAGAGGCCAGAAATGGGCGACCGGAGGCCCTCTGCCTCGGGGCGGCCGGGGCGTTACGCGTCGCGACACCTTGTGTTCGGAGAGGCGGGGTCAAGAGCAGAAGAACAATCGCCAGACGCGAAGCGGCGGTCATGCTTGCCATCATCGCGCATTGTTCGTGCGGATGCGATATGATGGCTGCCGCTCTGCGGTGTAGTGAGCCGTCGGGCATCTTCAGAAGGGGAGAGAATATGAAACATCAGGCTCGCTCAGCGCTGATTACGTTAGCGCTAACGCTTTTGGCCAATACAGTAGCGGCGCAGACCGCGGCAACCTTGGTCGGCGACGTCTTTGATCCGTCCGGAAACATCATTCCGAATGCTTCCGTAACGGTTACCAGTGCGGGGACAGGCGCGGCTCGAACAGTCCAAACCAATGCGGCGGGACAGTTCCGTATCGCACCGCTGAATCCGGGTACCTACTCGCTGCAGGTGAAATCGGATGGCTTTAAGACTCAGGTTCGAAACAACATTGAACTGCCGGTGAGCGCAGTTCTGCAAGTGGACTTTAACCTTGCGTTGGGATCGGTAGCGGATACGGTAGAGGTGACCGGAGCGGCTGCGATCCTGCAGACGGAAGAGGCTTCGGTCGGCAACGTGGTGGCGGCCAAGGAACTGGAACGGCTGCCGGTGAATGGACGCAACTTCACGAGGCTGATCCTGCTGATGCCGGGCACGAGTTCGGTGACGCGCAGCCAGTCGCTCGGCACCGCCCAGTCCGGCACGGCGCTATTCTCGGTGAACGGCGGACGTCCCCAGGACAACAACTACACGTTAGATGGATTCGACTCCAACATGCAGATGATGAATTCGCCGGGTATTTCGCCGCCGATGGACGCATTGCAGGAGTTCAAGATCGCCACTAACACGGGATCGGAGTTTGGCCGTTCCATGGGCGCGAACGTTTCGATGGTGATCAAGTCCGGTACGAACCAACTCCACGGTACGGCTTACGAGTATCTCCGCAACAATGCTTTCGACGCCAACGAGTTCTTCGCGAACCGAAATGGTTTGCCGAAGGTGGCGTTCAGGCAGAACCAATACGGAGTGTCGATCGGCGGACCCGTTCCGAAGATCAGTAACAAAATGTTCTGGTTCGCGAGTTGGGAAGGCTTCCGCAGCCGCCGTGCTTCAACCCAGATTGGCAACGTGCCGACGGCCGAGTTCCGCAACGGTGACTTCTCGACATTGTTGGCCGGTGCAAGCCCGACGATCGTGCGTGATCCGCTCAACAACAATGCCCCATTTACCAACAACACGATTCCGCGGGCGCGCATCAATCCGGCCATCCCGATGGCATTGGAACTGACGACGCCGCTGCCGAACCGCCCCGGGCTGGTGCAAAACTACATTTCGAGCGGTTCCCAGGCCAACAATCGCGATGGCTTGCATTGGCGCTACGACTATAACAAGAGCGAGAAAAATCTATTTTACTTCCGGTTCAGCTATCAGAATGCCGACTTACTCAGCCCGGCGTTGCAGCCGAACTTCATTAGCAATAGTGAGTTCGATGTTACGAACTATGGCGGATCGTGGACGCACATTTTTAACCCGACGACAACGCTTGAGCTTGGCTTCGGCACGAACCAGCCGAACCAGCCTGGCATCACAAGTAAGGGCTCTCTCACCCGTGCCGACTTCCTCTCGAGGACCGGGATGCAGATGTACCAGACGGAGGTGTTCGGCGATCCGCTGGTGAACATCAGCTTCGGATCATATGGCACGCCCGGCGCGGGCGGCGGCGTTACCGGAGACAACGTTTGGCAGACGCGGGGCAACTTCACCAAGATTCTGGGGAAGCATTCCGTGAAGATTGGCGGCCAGTATCATCACCGGCAGTTCTACACCAACACTTCGAACCCGATGAATGGCGATGCGATCTTCCAGGGCGGCGTAACCGGCTTTCCGATGGGCGATGCCTTGCTGGGTTTCCCGGGCGAAATCCGCCGCGGCGAAGGCAATACGCTGACAGACGGAATTGGGCACTTCATCATCGGTCATATCCAGGACGATTGGCGGGTTTCCAGCCGGCTGACGATCAACATGGGCTTGATGTATCAGTTTGGAAGCCGACCTTACGATACTTCGGATCGGTTGGGGAACCTGGTGGTTTCGCGCGATCCAACCACGGGCGCCTTCGCGGGCCGTCTGCTCTGGGCGACCACGAATCCGCAGCCGAATCCGGACACGGGCGAGATCAACTCACCGGCCCGCACCGATGGTTTTGGCCGCGCACTGGTGCGCAGCGACAAGAACGACTGGGCTCCACGTTTGGGTATGGCCTACAAGCTGAATGACAAGACCGTCATTCGCGCCGGAGTGGGCATGTTCTATAACTCCACCTTCGTGCAGGAACTCCAGGATCTTCGCAAGTTCTGGCCCTTCACGGTGCAGCAGGTGTTCAGCCCGAACCGCGGCGGCGTCCTTGATCAATCGATCACGGCGCCGGGACCCGCATTCTCGAACACTTCCGCCATCGGTG
Organism: Bryobacter sp.; assembly: GCA_022843605.1. Taxonomy (GTDB): domain Bacteria; phylum Acidobacteriota; class Terriglobia; order Bryobacterales; family Bryobacteraceae; genus JALHNI01. The sequence goes on along the minus strand of JALHNI010000074.1, from coordinate 8,339 downwards.
GTTGGCCGCAGAATCCGGGCAATCGTTCTCCGTACTCAAGCCAGTGGAACTTTTTCATCCAGCGCCAACTGCAGGATGACCTGACACTCGACGTGGGTTACGTGGGATCAGCGAGCCGGAAGCAGATCGGCTATGCCCCATTCAATAACGCCCTGACTCCCGGTCCGGGTCCGATTCAGCCGCGCCGCTTGCTCCCCAACTTCGGTGACCTCGACGGCGGATCAAATCAGTTTAACGGTAGTTACAACGCCATGCAGGCGACGCTGAAGAAGCGTTTCTCGCGCGGCATGCAGTTCAACATGAACTACTCTTGGCAAAAGTCGCTGGATAATCAGTCGTCATTGGCGGAAAACCAGAAGACGGAAGATCCTTTCAATCGGCGCCGTGACTGGAGCCGTTCCAGCTGGGACATCAATCACGTATTCGTTTTCTCATATGTGTATGAGCTTCCCTGGGGCCGCGGGCGCGCGCTCGGCGGCAACATGAGCCGTCTTGCGGACGCCTTCGTCGGTGGATGGTCACTCGAAGGTATCGCGCGCTTGGAAAGCGGCCCGCCATTCATGGTCTTCACCAGCGAAGACATCGCAAACACGGGACGCAAGACGCAGCGGGTGAATCTGGTGGGTGACCCCAACAACGGGCCCAAGACGCCAGAGCAATGGTTCAATACCGGAGCCTTCGTCCGTCCGCCTTTGTATCAATTCGGCAACGCTTCTCCTTACATTACGAATGCCGATGGCATCGTGGGGTTGGACGCCGCGTTGCAGAAATCGTTTACGATTACGGAGAGACAGCGCCTTGAGTTTCGGGCTGAGTTCTTCAATTTCCCGAACGCGGTGAGCTTCTCTGACCCGCAAGGCAACATCAATAATGGAGCCTTCGGACAAATCAGCGGCCAGCGTGTTCCGTCCCGGCAGATTCAGTTTAGCTTGCGGTATCGCTTCTAGACCGATCGCCATTCCGAATGAAAGGGTCGCGGTTCGCCGCGGCCCTTTCGATTTTTTTGGGCGTCGGATTCAAGTTATGCTGACGGCAGCGCCCGCCGATGCCCACTTCGCCGACTCATTCCGCCGCCGCCCACTGGTGGATAGGCGCATGCTTGGGCGCCAATCTGCTTCTGGAACTGCTGGGTTATGCTCGCGCCGATGCGAGTCTGCGACATGCATGCCCCTTGCTGATCGGGACAGCGCCAAATCTTGCCGCCGTGCCGGCGTTCGCCGCCACAGTGGTGGGACTTTTGCTGTGGGAGGCTGTCCAACCGCTGACGGCTCCAGGCGTGTTCGATTGGTGGGACGTTGGCACAACTCTGGCGAGCGGTGGCTTATTGCTCGCGCTGCATTGGATCTTCGGACCGCGCTAGAAGAAGCGTTCTTGACGACGCAGATTCCCGATTGAGCCAATGTTGGCGATGACAAATGCGAACCGGTACTGGTTGTACTGAATGGGGCCGTAATCCAGCCGGCGGAACTGGAACGAGAGTCCGCAGCAATCGGAATTGTAAGTAAGCTGCGAGTTACTAAATTGTAGCTGGCGCAGCCGGTAGTCGTAAATGGCGTTGAAGCCCGCGTTCCAACCGCGCCGGTTCTCGCGGCCGAGGCCGATGAGGCCGGTGAACTGATTGGCGGGTGGTGAGAGAGCGCCGTTTCTAACCTGATTGTGTCCGGCGGAAAGAAAGATTTCATTGATGCGGCCGTTGGCGGAGAAACTGGAGTTGGTGATGCCGCCGCGTCGCGGATCGTAGTCCGTGCGCCACTCAATGCCGAGGCTGGGAATGGGATTCATGCGCATGGAGGAGACGATGGGCGAGTAATTGCGGGCGCCATCAAGAAACGAAAACGAGGTGAGGCCGGTCTGGCTTTCGATGACGTTGCGGCGGCCATCGACGATGGCGCCGCCGAAGGTGGGGTCGAAGTAGCGGCGCTGCCAGACGGTCCACGAGAGAAACTCACTGACGGCCCCGTTGGCGTTCTTCACAAAGAAGCGGTTGGCGAGCGAAACCTCTGCCTCCCGGGTGTTGTTGAGCAACTCGATCTCGTCGAAGCGGATGATCTGGTTGAAGTCGGCGACGCCGGAGACCGCGCGGAAACTGGCCCGGGGTTCGATGACATGCTTCATCTTGACGCCCGCCCATTTGGGGGCGTTGAAGACTTTGGAAAAGGAAGGCAGCACCAGGTCCACCGCGAAATCGGAGGCCAGGCGCGTGAGATTCTGCCCGGTTACCTGGGTGGGCCGCTCGGGCTGGCTGGAGCCCCAGTAAGAGCCGCGTGCCGTGAAACTCGGGACTAGTGCGATCTCCTTCCACCGCAGCCGGGTGGAAATGCGCGGGTTGGCGTCGAGCCGCTCGACGAAAGCGCGGGTTTGGAAGAGTGGCTGGTTGCGTCGAACGAAACCGCCCGCACTTTCGAGTGAGACCCACACGGGCAGTTCACGCTTGAAGACCGGACGCTCGCGGACAACGAACTCCATCTGGGGCAAGCGACGGATGGAGACTTTATCTCCCGGAAGGTCGCTTTGGAAATTTTCCTGCCTGGCGAGTAGCCCGTGGATGCTGTAGCTGGACCAGTGCTTCGCGAGGATACCGATGGAGTTGATTTCTGAGGCAATGGCCTCGGTAAACGTCTGGGTGAAAGCGCGGCGGAAGGTGAGGCTCGACAGGTAGTTCACTTGGCCGCGGGCGCTCCAGCCGCGGCCGAGTTCGGCGCGTCCGGTGAAGGTGAGGTTGTAGCCGCCCTCTTTGATTCGAGTGATGCCGTCATCGAGGAGCCGGCCGCGGTCGTTAATGCCCCAGACGTTGAGATTGAAGTCGGACTTGGCGGTAGGTTTGCCCCGGAAGTCAATGGTGTGGGCGAGTCCGCGCTGCGTGAAGTAAGTCGCGTTGTAGAGAACGTCGTAGCTGCGGTTGATGGCCCAGAAGTAGCCGAGGCCATAAACGAAACCCAGGCGGGAAGATGTGCCGAACTTCGGCGTAAGGAATCCGCTATGGCGCGGTTGCTTGGCGAGCGATTTGTAGAAGTACGGGAAGTAAAAGATCGGAACGTTGCCGACCTTGAACCGGGAGCGCTGGGCGATGGCGCGATCGCCGGGAATGATGTCGAACTTCGGGCCCGTGAGGCGCCACCAGGGGCGCGGAAGCTTGCAGGAGGTGATGAAGCCGTCGTAAAGGCTGTAACGCTGCTTCAGGCGTTCGGCCCACTTGCCCTGGAAGATAAAGGGATTGGATGTGGTGAGGATGCCAGGGCGAGCGTCGATCTTGGCCGGTGATGACCCACGGACATTGTAAAAACGGCCTTCCTGGCTCTCCAGGTTGTACTCGGCACGATCACAGTAAAGAATTTCGCCGCTGGTGAAGTTTTCATAGTGAACATGCCCGCGGGCTTCAGCGGCACCGGTTTCGGTGTCGTAATCGATTTCGTCGGCCTTCAGCAGGAGATCAGTCGTTTCGAGTTCGACGTTGCCGCGCAGGAAGCGCTTGTTCCCCTGTACTTCCTGGGTGACACCGCGAACGACGATATCGTTCGGGCCGGGAGCGTCGGTGCGCAGACGCACGATCTTCTGGTTGGGTTCCAGTGGTACGGGGGGGGCGGCGGGCAGTGGGTAACTGCGCGGATTGAATTGCGCGGAAAGCTGTGCGCCCGCCACGGCCGTGAGTAAGACAATTTGCGCCAGCCCCTTCACTGAAAAGAACTTGGGATGACAACTGGGATGAAATGTGTTACGACAATACAAGCTGCGGAAGGTCTCTTCTGTACTCTTGCATGGACCGGGAAGCGCCCGCAAGCAAACAGAGCGGGCGGAGCGCCGGGGAGTGCGCTGGAAAATCGATCATGATTAGTTGCCGATTCTGCGGAACCTCGAATGCACGCGAGGAAAATCGTTGCTTTCGTTGCGGCCGGCGGTTGCACTTGGCCAACGCCAGACCCGCCCCCGACACCTACCGTCCGCCAACATCGGCGGTTTACGACGCAGGAACTCCTGACTCGCGCCCTCCGATTCAGGCGCTGGCCGACGCGGTGGAGAGCCCGACGATTCGGCCTTCAGGATCCGATGGCGGCGGGCGGGGAACGGCCACGAAAATGGCGCCATCGATCAACTTGCCGGAAGCTCAACCGGCAGTGCCACCTTTGACCACTTCTCCTGAGCCCGCGCGTCCCGTCTCGCCCCCACCACCGCCTCCCAGCCTGCAGGAGTTCCGGATGGGCGGCTTGCCTGGCGAAGGCGAGTGGGGATCGATGAGTTTTCAACAGGCGAAGGAACGCGAACGGGCGCCGGAATCCGATATTTACACCGATGATCGAGTTGCCCCAATTGCGGCCCGCGTGATGGCGGGAGTCTACGATGGGATGGTGATGCTAGGGGCGGCCGGTGTCATGGCGGTGGCTTACGCCGTGATGACGCGCAATCTTGGTGCGGATCCGATTCCGGAAACTTTGGCCGGCTGGGCAATCTACGGCGTACTGCTGTTGGCGGTTGTCGTGTTCTACCGCACTCTGTTTATCCTGGCCGGCGGGGACTCGCCGGGAATGCAGTGGGCCGGTTTGCGGTTGGTCACCTTCGATGGCGACGCGCCGACCACGCAGGAGCGGTTTATGCGGGTTTTGTGGGGAACCTTTAGCGTGCTACCGCTTGCGCTGGGCCTTTTCTGGGCACTGGTGGACCAGGAGCAGCTTACTTGGCACGATTTGCTGTCAAAGACGTTTCCGTCACCGGACACGGGGACACGGACCGCGCCGCGCTGGTCTCGGTAACCAATTCAAAGGACATCGCTTATGGTGAGATACACTCTGTTTTTCGTGCTTGCAGCCGCTTTGGTGGCGGCGCCCCAGGCCGTAAAGAAAACTGAGGAAGCGCTGGAAAAATCCGCCAAGAAGACGGCCAAAGTGACCAAGGAGGTCGCCAAGGATACGGTGGACGGCACTAAGAAGGTCGCTAAGAAGACCGGCCAGGTGACCGAAACGGCGGCGGACAAGACGATGGACGCCGGAAAAGTGGTGGGGAAGAAGACGGCAACTGTTACCAAGAACGTCGCATCGGGTACGGTGGACGTGACCAAGGCCGGCGTCAAGAAGGTCGGTGACGCGGTCGATTTCAAGAAAAAGCCAGCGGCGCCGTCGGGCGGCAAGGTGAATCTGAATACGGCGACGCGGGGCGAACTGATTGCCTTGCCAGGAATCGGCGAGGCCAATGCTGACCGGATCATCAAGGCGCGGCCGATCGGGAGCGTGGAAGAGCTCTCGAGCAAGAAAATCATCCAAGCCCATTATTATGAAAAAGTTAAGGGCCTAGTCTCCGTCCGGTAACCACGATTTATCAATAAGAAAACTGCCCCGCTGGCGTTCGCCGCGGGGTTTTCTTTTGCCATAAATTTCGCAAATGTCGGCCGTTTAGTGGTGCTGAAATCGCGAGCTACTCAATAGGTAGGGCATTGCTCGGAACGGCCACAACAGATGGTATGTGGCTGCGATCTTCGCCGGGTCTTCTCCCTCGCAGGTGCTAAATAACGAAGAAAAAAGGATTTACGGCGAGGCTGGAGCTATGTATGATGATTGGGTGGTCGAAAGTGGACGAAAGTTCTGAGATCGGCCCAAAGTTGAAGCGTCCGGCGGAGTGAATCGAGAGAAAGTGGCGGAAACGGATCCCAAAGTTGGAGCCTACGACGGTCCGCCGCAGGGCTATCATCCGGCCAAGGTGGATGAAAAGGGTCGGTTGAAGCTGCCGGTGAAGTTTTCAGAGTATTTGCAGAGAGAGGGATCGACGGCGTTCATCACTACTTTTGATGAGGCTTCGGCTCGGATCTATGCCATGCCCGTCTGGATGGCAGAGGTTGCCAAGTTTGAGAACGCGCAGGGAGAAGAGTACGACGCCTTTGAGGGTGTGAATACCCTGGCTCAGTACTATGGCGATACGAGTGGGATCGACAACCAGGACCGGGTCCTGATGCCCACCAACTTACGGCGCGGTTTGAAGATGGAAGGAACGACGGTTCAAGTGAGATGGGTGCGCGGCCATATCGAAGTGCTGTCGGATGAGGCGATGGCAGTGAAATTGGCGGCAGCGCGGGCCAATCGGGAAGGCAATGCCCGGGCCCTGGATCGTCTGGGGATGAGGTAGGCGCGATGTATGCAGCATGTGCCTGTCATGACCGAGGAAGTGCTGGAGTGGCTCGCGCCGCGCGACGGTGGCGTCTATTTGGACGCAACTTGCGGTTTGGGTTCGCATACGCGGGCGATTGCGGCGCGCGTCGGGACGGGTTTGGTGATCTCGAACGATCGGGACGCGGAGAGTTTGGAGATGGCTCGGAGGAGCATCGTGGACACGCCGGAAAGGATCCGCTTTACGCAGGGCCCTTTCTCGACGCTGGTGGCGCGGTGGCAAGCCATGCAACTCGGCCTCGCCCAGGGTTTGGTGGCGGATCTCGGAGTGAGTCGCTATCAGTTGACAACGCCCGAGCGCGGCATGACGTTTATGGCCGATGGTCCCCTCGACATGAGGATGGATCGGAGCCAGGGCGAGACGGCCGCGGACATTTGCAATTACTCGAGCGAACTAGAGCTCGCCAACTTGATTTACGAGTATGGCGAGGAGAGGAGGAGCCGGCAGATCGCCCGGGCAATCGCGAAGGGGAGGCCGGTGACGACAACTGGTCAGCTTTGCCGGCTGATCACACAGGTAACCCCTCGCACATCGCGTACGATCGCTCCCGAGACGAAAACGTTTCAGGCCCTTCGGATCGCGGTAAATCACGAGTTAGACGAGATCAAGGCTTTGTTGGTAGCCTTGCCGGAATTAGTCGGCCCAGGCGGGCGAGTGGTGACGATCAGCTTTCACTCGCTGGAGGACCGAATCTTGAAACAGCATTTTCAGGCACTAGGCCGTTCAGGGCAGGTGCGGGTGCTCACAAAGCATGTTGTGGCGCCTTCCGACGACGAAGTTAGAAGAAATCCAGCTTCGCGCAGCGCTAAATTGCGTTGTGTGGAGATGGCCGTAAGCGAAGAGTAAAAACAAAAACAAGAAAGATACTCGGGGAGATAGACATGGCAGCCTGGACCGTACTTTTCGATATGTTTGGCGAGATTACCACGGAGCGCACCGCGGAAGCGGCTCCGCGCCGGGATCTGGAGCGTTACCGGCTGCGTCCCCTGCCGGCTGAGGACGTCTACTTACACATAAAGAATTTTGACAATAGCCAAGTGGTGCGCCTGGAAGATCCGGCGGCGCGCGATACTTGCTGGAAAGCGATTGGCGCAACCGTCGCCAGCGCTACAATGTTAATTGTATTGTTGCTTCCCAGCGTTTTTAGTTTACTGGCGGGCTACAAATTGCAACAATTGGAAGCGGAGCGAGATGACCTGCACAAGCAGAAATCCGCTTTGATCCTTGAACGAACCTCCCTGCTAACCCCCCAACGGCTGGAAGAGATTGCGCGGTACCAAGAGATGGTGGATCCCGCGCCGCAGACTGTGCAGTATCTGGCGCCTGGCGGTAACAAACCTGCCATGGCGCTCAACGCTTCGAAGCAAACGAAAGCCGTCCAGTAGAAGACGGCCGAGCGCCAGGCCACCTCCCCCACCTATACCTGGCGCGAGGGAAAAATAAGATGAGTGAGACGGATCAGCGGTCGCGGAACCGCGTTCGCTTTCTCGCGCGCCTGGGCTTTGTCTGGGCCGCGCTGATTGCGGCGCGCTTGGTGCAGCTTCAGATTGTAAGTCACGATAAGTTGTCCGCCGAGGCGGCCAATCAACAAACGCGCGAGGTGGAAGTTGAGCTTCCGCGCGGAATGATCCTTGACGCCCATGGCGTGCCGCTGGCCATGAGCCTGCCGGTGGACTCAGTTACCATTAACCCGATGCGCTTGCCGGACTTGGATTCGGCCGTGACGATTCTTTCCCGGATCCTGGATCTGGATCCCGTCAATGTTTGTGCCGACATCCTTAAGGCGAAGGGCCGGAAGCCCGCCGCAATCTCCCTGAAAAAGTCCCCGAACTTTTCATGCCTAGCCGGACCCGATGCGCCGACGGCCCGGCCGCGAGGCTTCCTGTGGATCGCCCGCAAGATTACGCCGGAGCAATCAGAGAAGTTACGCAGTCTGAATTTGGACTGGATCGAGTTTCGTACGGAATACAAGCGTCTCTATCCAAATGGCCGCCTGGCCGCGCAGATTCTGGGCGGCATGTATGAAGACGGCAAAGGTTACGCAGGGCTGGAGAAGGCGCTGGATGAAGAACTCCGGAGCCATACCGGGCTTAAGCTCCTGGCTGTAGATTCAAGGCAGCGCGGTTACAGGATGGAAGTGGCGGAGCCGGCGTTGGCCGGGGAGTCTCTAGAAACGACGATTGACCGCA
>JALHNI010000073.1 GCA_022843605.1 Bryobacter sp. | reverse complement strand
AGCTTAGGCAGAAACTTGGGCTCCCGGTTCGCGAGTTGACATAATACATGTTATCAGAAGTGAAAGATCTGCCCGTTTAGAGCGAAAACGAAGTGCATCCGACTTATGCTCCCCGGCGCTTGACGTCGATGTTCAGCCGCTTGATCTTCTGGTTCAAGGTCGACAACGGAATCCGCAACACCTCGGCCGCCTCCGTCTGCGACCAGTTTGCCGCATCCAGCGCCGCAATGATCCGATTACGCTCGAAGTCCGCCACCTCCTCATAGAGCGAGGCGTCGGGAGCCAGATTGCCGGCGGAATCGCGACGGATGCGCAGCCCGCCCGCTTGCAGAAGATGATCTGGCAGCACATCCGCGCCCACCACCGGCGCCGAGGCCAGCACCACCGCACGCTCCACCACATTTTCCAACTCGCGAACGTTGCCGGGCCAGTTATGGTCGATCAGCACCTGCATGGCTTCCGGGTCAAAGTGCAGTTGGCTCTTGCCGTTCGCGCCCATCATCTTCTCGTTTTCCCGGCAATAGACGTTGAAGAAATGCTCCACCAGGGGCGGAATATCTTCTTTCCGATCTCGCAGCGGCGGCAGGTGGATCGGGATCACATTGAGGCGGTAATATAGGTCCTCGCGGAACCTTCCGTCCTCCACCAGCCGGCGCAAATCGGCGTTGGTCGCCGCCACGATCCGCACGTCCACCTTGATCGTCTCGTTCGATCCAAGCGGCATGAACTCTTTCTCTTGGATGACGCGCAATAGCTTGGCCTGAGTTTCAGCCCCGATCGTGCCGATCTCGTCGAAAAAGATCGTCCCCCGGTCGGCCATCTCAAAGTAGCCTTTGCGCGAACTAACGGCCCCCGTGAAGGCGCCCTTCAGGTGTCCAAACAGCGTTGACTCCAGCAGGTCCGGAGGCAATGATCCCGAGTTGACTGCCACGAACATCTGCGATGCCCGTGCCGAATTGGCATGAATGGCCTTGGCAATAACCTCTTTACCCGTACCCGTTTCACCCGTGATGAGCACTGTGGATCGCGTGGGCGCCACTTGCGCCACCATATCCAGCACGCGGATCATGCGGTCGCTCTTGCCGACAATATTCGGAAACTCGTAACGTTGCTTCAGCGCCCGCTTGAGTTGCAGATTCTCGTTGGCCAAGCGCCGGGCCTGGATCATCCGACCGATCTCGATGACCAGCTTGTCGTTGTTCCAAGGCTTCGAGAAGTAGTCATTGGCCCCGGCCTTCACGGCCTGCACCGCCACTTCGATTGACCCGTACGCAGTAATCAGAAAGATCGGGGTTTCGTTATCACGCTCGCGGAGTTCGGTTATGACATCAATGCCGCTTTTGTCCGGCAGCATCAGGTCGAGCAAAACCAGATCATACTGGACCGCCTCGACGCGCTGAATCCCCTCGGTTGCCGTCGACGCTAATTCCACCTGATAACCCTCGAGGGTCAGCAAAGCTTCGAGCGACTCGCGAATGTCGGCCTCATCGTCGATGACGAGGATGCGGCCATGGACGGCGTCCAGGATGACGTCATCAGGCGGGAAGTTCGCCAGGTGGGCGGGCAACGGGACGCGAGGGATGCGAGTTTCAGACATTCTGCAAGTGATGCGCGGACGGGAACTCGAGCCGGAAGCGAGTTCCTGACCCAGCGCGGCTGTCAACCACGATGGACCCGCCGTGCTCTTGCACGATACCATACGAGACCGACAGCCCCAAGCCAGTTCCCTTCTTCGCCCCTTTAGTTGTAAAGAAAGGATCAAAGATGCGGGGCAGAATCTCTTCAGGTATGCCGCTGCCGTTGTCACAGACTTCGATGCCGGCTAGCTGATCACTGATAGCGATGGTGGCAATCGTCAGCTGCTTCCCTTCTCCGCGTTCCGACGACTCCATGGCGTCGCGGGCGTTGATAAAGAGATTCAGCAGAACCTGCTGCAGCTTGCCGGAGTTACCGCGCACGGGAGCAACACCCTTCGCCAAATTCAGATTCACGGTAACGTGGGCCTCGCGCAGTTGATGATCGATCAACGAAACGGTATCGCGCACCAGACGATTCAGGTCCACGTCCGAGACTTCGGTGGTGGAAGTGCGCGAGAAGTTCAAGAGCGAGTTCACGATCTCACTGGCCCGAAAGGTCTGCTTGGCAATCTTCTCGAGCAGCACCGACTTCTGCACGTCGCCGCCCACCTGCTTCGCCAACATCTGCGCGTAGGTGGAGATCACCGCCAACGGCGTATTCACCTCGTGGGCGACTCCGGCGGCCAGCAATCCGATCGAACTGAGCTTGTCGGCCTGCACCAGTTGGCGCTCCAACTCGGACCGGTCGGTAATGTCATCGAACAGAATAATACGGCCGATCTGCTGGCCGTCCTTCGAAACTAGCGGCGCAATGGCAATATTGAGGATCGCCTCGCGCTGCACAGGCGCCGGAACCACCGCCACCCCGCCGGAAAGCCCGTTGGCTGTCTGATTGTGAGTATGACTGTGGCGGCCATTGACGCCATTCGAACTGGCGGCCGCCGGCTTCGGCAACCGCAACCGGAAGCGTTCGATGTGGTGAATGCCCATTTCGCCTCGCAGCGCCGCCAAACGATCAGCCAGTTCCACCGGCAACAACTCCGAGAGCCGCCGGCTCAGCGCGCGCTCCCGGCGGATACCGGTCAATCGTTCGATCTGGTTGTTCCAACTCTCCACCCGATCGTCCAAGTCGGCCGCCATAATGCCCACGTTGATCGATTCGACAATGTTCTCGCTGAAGTCCTTCAGGCGCTCGTACTCATCCACTTTGCGCTGCAGCGAGTTGTACAAACGAGCGTTTTCAATGGCGATCCCGACGTAGCCCGAAAGCGTTACCAGCAGTTCGACATCGTCGCTGGTCAGGAAGTCGCCTTCGATCGTTCGCGAAACGCCCAGGTAGGCGATCGTCCGTCCTCGAACCGCGCACGGCATGTAGTAGGTCAGGTCCAAGTCACCAATCGTCTGCCGCACTCCTGGGTCGAGATGTTGAAAGAGAATGTCGAGATTCGTGCGGGTGCGCTCGAAAAAGAGGTACGGCTTCCCCGTCGCCGAATCAAGAAACGCCAAATCCTGATACGCGGGGACAGGCTGGGAACGGTTTCCCGCGGCCAGCGCCAGTTCGAATCGGCCGTCATCATCTGCCAGAAAAAACGCCAGGTGCTGAATCGAAAGGGTCCGCAGCAGCCGTTCCGCCGTTGACGAAAGCATCTGGTTCAGATCCGTCTCGGAACTGAGTTCTCGTGCAAACTCGATCAGCGTCCGCCGGTAGTTGTAGCTCTCCTTGTAGAAGAAGTAGCGATCCAGGTTCTCCTGAATCCACTGGCGAATCGGCTGAAAGACGAACGTCGCGATCACGATCAGGATGCCCAGACCGGAAGGGCTTAACTCTTCAAGGTTACCCAGGCGCGTCACTGAGTAAACCAGACCATAGAAAATCGCGAGCACCGAAAGCGTCGCGAGTGTGTAGACATAGCCCTGCTGGAAGATGACATCCACATCCATCAGGCGGTAGCGGGCAATGGCATACGCCCAGGTCAGCGGAATCAAAGCCAGCGAGAAGATGCTGAGCTCCATCGCCGGAGAGGGCACCACTCCCCAGCTATAGGGCAGCGCGTAGAAAATCGCGAACGGCAGGATCCCCAGTACGGCACCGTTGCGCACCCACTTCATCTGTTGGCGCAGGATCGAGTCGTCAACACCGCGTTGCCGCCAGGCCACAACCGCCGCACCCAGCAGGTAGACCGCAACCAGGAAAGACATCCAGAAACGATCCAGCGCCCAGCGAAGCTCCGCCAGGGGCGTCGCCACCTGGATCATTCCCGTCCCAAGCGCAAAAGTGACACTGATCAGCGCCACCGCCGGCAGGTAAAGCACTCCCGATCGCCAAAAGCCGCGCCAGCGGCGAGCCGGCTCCGGAAAAGTCAGGCAGAAGTGCAGAAACAGGGTCGGCGCAAGATAGCCGGCCAGAACGTTACCCCAGTAGATCACGCGGTCGAAAAGATTGAATTTTCCCGTGTAGTGGAAGGAGCAGAGCACAAAGCTGGCCAGACAGAGAACGTAGAACAGTTGGCCACGTGGCGCGCCTCCGCGCCGGAAGAACACGAAGAGGCCAATCGCTAAATAAGCCACCCCGACCAGATACTGGTAGTAAATCCCGGTGGAAACCACCCGCTCGCCCACCACTAGCTTGGCCTTGGTTTCGACACCCCGCCGCAGGATGAAATAATCCACCTTCTGCCAGGGACCAATCCGGTAGAGCACCTGAGGGACATCCTGGGCCCGCTCCACAGGCACCGTCTGAATCCGCTCCAACACGTCGCCAACGTGAATCCCCGCCTTGTCCGCCGGACTGTTTGGAATCACAAAACGCGCTTCAACCAACCCCGGACCCGCCTGGGCTTTCGGATGCCGATCCAGCCGGTCCACCCATTCCACGCCATCCTCCGGAGTCGGGTACAGCTGCTGTTGACGGAAATTGATCCCAGCAGCAACGACCGCAGCCAACGTCAGGATGACGAGGAGTGCGCTAACGATCTGGGTCTTCAGCTCTTTCATCGGTACAACAGCCTGGGAGCATACACGTCTCCCGTTCGCTTTCGCAGAGCACGTTTGGGGCCATCGTCTACAGCTTTCATGACCCGTTACTTATCCTTTAATATCAACGGTTTCCGTTTCCAAATTTCTGCCGATTCCCGTTTTTGGAAGGACTGCCTACGGGTATGCGGAACACCCACCTGGATCCAATCGCAACACTTCACCGCCGCACCGTTCAAACCCGGTACTAGTATTGGCCGTAAAATGTTTAGAATCAAGTATTTCTTGCGCCGTTCAATGATTCGCCGCCACTTTCCGGGAGCAGGCTGAATTGTGCGATCATCCGGTTGGTGAAGCTCTGTCTCCTCGCACTTCTCATCGGTGCGCCAGCGCTGCTGGCGGCTGAAAATTCGATGGTGCTTCTTCCTGTCCGGATACCCCTTGATGGCTTCGTTCGGGAAGCCGAACGCTGGATCCCTTTGCAGTTCCAATCGGAGTGGCAGGCGCTCGAGAAGTCCGCCTTCGGCCAGAGTCTGAAGGCCCCGCTCGCCACTCGATTCTCCGTACGCCGCCTGCCCATCGAGTGGCACACGTTGGAGGACCACCTCGAAATGCGCATGCCGGTGGTTTACCGGGTTGAACTCGGCCTTCCGCGCCTGGAAAGACGATCCGCCGCAAGCGTCGGCATGGGCTGGAGAGAGATCAGCTTTTGCGAACCCGCCGGTGGCGTGGTCCTGAAAGTCACCACACGCCTGCAACTCCTGCCAACCTGGGCCATCGATTCCCGGAGTCAGCCTTCGCTTGAGATGCCCACGCCTTGCCGCCTGCGCGCCCTCAAAGAGAGCCTCAGCCTCGACATCACGCCACAGGTACGGCAAGTCTTCATCGCGAGCCTCGACAAAGCCGCCGTCGAACTTGACCGGCAGATCGCCACTCGCGCCGACCTCCGGCGTCTCGCCAAGACCCTCTGGACCCGACTTCACGAACCGATCTCCGTCGGCGAGAACGTCTGGCTCGCGCTCAACCCCAAGTCCGTCAGCATTGAACGGCCGCGGCTCGTGAACGGAGAAGTCCGCACCGGACTCCGGCTCCTCGGCCAGCCGCGCCTCAGCGGGGCGAAGGACGCCCTCACCGTCGTCTCTTCCCTGCCCCCCCTCATCACGACCGACCCCAGTTCAGTACCGCTCTTCCATCTGGACCTTGACCTCGACGTACCCTGGCCTGACCTCAATGCCCGCCTCCAGGAAGCCATGGCCGGCAAGGTCTTCAAAACTGCCGGCCAACGAAAGCTGCGCCTGACGCAAGTCTCCGTCGCACCCAACGGTGACCGCCTCGTGCTCGAAGCCAATGTGGAGGGCTCGTTCAAGGGCCACATCGCGCTGAGCGGGCGGCCGATCATCCACGACGGCATCCTCTCTCTTGAAGACCTGCGCTACACCCTCGCCACCGACAGCATGCTCGTCCGTTTCGCCAACTGGCTGCGTCAGGATCTATACCGCCGGCAATTCACGACGATGGCGCAGGTGAACCTGGTTGACCTGTTGACCGCCCAACGTCAGCGGATCGAAGAATCTATGCGTATCGGCTGGACGGGCGAGTTGAGGCTCGACGGTCAGATTGACCGTCTGGAAGCGGCTGAACTAGAACTCACCACAGAATCCCTTCGCCTCCGGGCCCGAGCCACAGGCCAGGTCACCGTCGTGGTCGTTCAATAACAACAAAAAGGCCAGCAGGTTGCCCTGCTGGCCTTTTTGCTCTGTCGTATGTCGGATGAAACTATCGGGCTCTTCTCTCGCTAGGCGTTACCTCCCCGCGCAGATTTGCTTCGCGTGCGAAGCAGCAAGGAAATCGTGATGAGTGCCGCACCAAGCGCAAGTTGCGTCGACGGCTCGGGCGTCGCTGTTGGAAGCTGGATTCCGTACCGGAAGTTGGCGAGATTGATAATCCAGTTCGATGCGGTCGCGTTGGCAATAATCGTTACCGTGAGGATATCCTCGGTCGAGGTAACGCCGTAGAAACCTGGACCACTTGAGGTGTAACCCCCTCCTACGTTGTAAGGGCTTACACTCGGTAGTTCCAAGGCTCCCGATGCAGTGGTTGCACGAATAGTGTAGGTCGTGCCGTTGGCACTTCCGTAATCGAAAGCCACGCTTCTTGTTCCTGCCGGCAAAACACTCGCCGATATGCTGGTAGATCCAGTCGGCGTGCCGCTGACATTTCCGGCCGAAGCTAGGCCGACTGTCCACTGTGGCCACGGTGGAGTCACCAGATTGTTTCCGTTGAGCTGGTTGTAGTTAAAATACCCACCAGTACTGGAATTGCGAGTGCCAAGCGGACGAGCATAGAGGCCCGCACCGGCACTGGAATTGCTTCCAACGAACGTCACACCGCTGATACTCGTTCCCGAGATGTTCGTGAGACTCAGTGGACCGGAACTGTAGGAGTATACGCAGGGACTGACGCACTCTGTCGTCAGGTTAACGGTGTCGTACTGGAGTTCCGGCATCAATGCTTCGAAACTCGCGCGAACTCCAGACCCTCCGTAGGCGTTGCCGGTATAGGTCATAAATGCGGCATTGGCGGAACCCATCGTGACCGCGAGCACGGCAACCTTCAGCGAAACAAGTAAGCTTCTCATTCTTCTCCCGCGCTGTCGTTACAACTTCAGCGTTCACTAATAAGTGGATTTAGCGCGGGAAAATTCTCAACTATTTTCGATCTTTTTTCAACGAGGCCAGAATCGATGCCTGATACTCCGCCACTTTGGTGGCAATCGCGGCCGTATCCAACGTCAGCATCCGGCGGTCATTCATCAGCAACTTGCCCCGAACCATCACGTCCCGCACGTCCGATGCCTTCAACGCATAGACGATCTGCGAATAGACGTTAAACATCGGCTGCGCATGCGGACCGTCAATGTCAATCGCGATCCAATCGGCTTCTTTGCCCGCCTCCAACGACCCGGTTTTGCCCGACAAGCCCAACGCCCGGGCGCCTTCGATCGTCGCCATGGCCAGCGTCTGCTCCGCACTCAACGAACGCGGATCGCGGCTGGTCACCTTCTGCAGTTTGGCCGCCAGATCCATCTCCTCGAAGAGATTCAAGTCATTGTTCGAACCCGCCGGACCGTCCGTGCCCAATCCCACCGCAATCTTCAGCGGCAGCATCTTCAGCACCGGCGCGATTCCCGACGAAAGCTTCATATTGCTTGACGGATTGTGCGCCACACCGACGCCCTTGGCCGCCAGAATCCGCAAATCCTCATCCGTCAGCCACACCCCGTGCGCCGCCAGAGTGCGGCCATCGAACATTCCTAACTTGGCCAACCGCGCGGCCGGAGTCATCTTGAATTCCTTCAGGCTGTCGTCATTCTCGCGTTTGGTCTCTGACAGATGAATCAGCAGCGGGGCCTGATACTTGTTCGCCAAGGCGCGGCAAGCCCGTAGGGTCGCATCGTCATTCGTATAAGGCGCATGTGGCGCCACCGCGGCGACAATCAGCGGATCGTTGCGGAACTGCTGCAGGAAACGCTCCGTCCGGGCCAGTCCCTCAGTTGGCGTCTTCGCGTCCGGCACGGGAAAGCGAATCACCGATTGCCCCAGGACGCCCCGCATTCCAGCCCGCCGTGTCTCTTCGGCAATTACTTCCTCGAAGTAATACATATCCGCGTAAGCCGTCGTGCCGGAACGAATCATCTCCCACAAGGCGAGCCGCGTGCCCCAGCGAACGAACTCCGCGTTTACGTTGCGCGCCTCTGCCGGAAAGATAAATTTCTCGAGCCAATCCTGTAAATTGAGGTCGTCGGCAATGCCGCGAAACAAGACCATCGGCGCGTGTCCATGCGTATTCACCAGCCCCGGCGTCAGGATCGATCGCGGCCGGTCGATGCGTTGCCGCGCCACATGCTTTCTCGTGATCTCCGCCGCGGGCCCCACATCAAGCAATTGCGCGCCTTGTATCGCGAGCGCACCATTTTCAATCACCCGCCGCGCACCATCCATCGTCACGACATACCGCCCCGTAACGATCAGATCAACGTTGGCCGCCCAGGCGTTAACGGTCAGCAGAAGGAAGCAAAGTCGCATCGAATGCCCTCGGAAGTAAGTCAGCTAACTGCAGCGTCTCGCTCGCGCCATCGAGTCCCAGCAGCGTCACGGGAATGTCGCCGCACAAATCCCACAGCACCTGCCGGCAAGCGCCGCAAGGAGGCGTCAGCGCCGCGGCCGTCGCGGACCTCGGTGCACCGCACACCATCAATCGCGAAAACGTGCGCGGCATTACCCCGGCTGCGATCGCCGCAAACACCGCTACCCGCTCCGCACACACCGTCAAGCCATAGCTCGAGTTCTCGACATTGCAGCCCGTAAACACCCGCCCGTCCAGGCACTCGATCGCCGCCCCCACCAGGAAGTTTGAGTGTGGCGCGTACGCGTTCAGTCGAGCCGCGTATACGGCGTCCTTCACGCCCCCACCAGTTTCGGAACCACGCCCTTCAGTAACTCAACAAAACGCCCATGCACCTGCCGCCCGGTCTCCAGCACCTCTTCGTGATTGATCTTCTCGGACGTGACACCAGCCGCCATATTTGTCACGCAGGATATCGCCAACACCGGCACGCTCATGTGATTCGCCGCAATCACTTCCGCCACGGTCGACATGCCCACCAGATCCGCGCCGATCGCGCGCAAATAGCGAATTTCGGCAGGAGTCTCATAGTTCGGCCCGCTCAGAGCCGCGTACACGCCCGCAGGCAAAGAAAAGCCCAAACCTGCCGCCACCTGCTGCGCTATTCCCCGGAAGCGAGCACTATAAGCCTCCGTCATATCCGGAAAACGTGGACCCAGCGAATCGTCATTCGGTCCGATCAGCGGATTCGTCCCTTGCAAATTGATATGGTCGGAAATCAGCACCAGCGCGCCCCGCGCATACTCCAAATTGATACCGCCCGCGGCATTCGTCACCACCAGCGCCTGAATGCCGAGGCTCGCCATCGCCCGCACGCCGATCACGATCTGCTGCGGCGTATAACCTTCATACAGATGGCTCCGGCCCGACATCACCACCGTCGGCACCCCGGATAGTTCACCAAAAACGAGCTTGCCGGCATGGCCGACTGCCGTCGATTTCGGCCAATGCGGGATATCGCAATAGGGTATCTCCAGCCGGCTCTCGAGCGCATCGGCAAACGCGCCCAGTCCGCTACCCAAAATCACTCCAACCGCGGGCCGATGCACCACCCGCCGCTCAAGATAGGAAACTGTCTCGTGGTGTCTCACTTCTTTTGAGTGTACGCTCGTTCGGATAAACTGCTGATGTGCGTAATCTGATTCTTGAACAACCTAGCCAGTTCGCCTGGCACGACACGCCGGAACCGCAAGCGCCTTCCTCCGGAGAGGCTCTCGTCCGTGTGTTGAGCATTGGTATCTGTGGCACCGATCTCCACGCCTACCGCGGGCGCCAACCTTTCTTTAGCTACCCTCGCATCCTTGGCCATGAGTTGGCTGTCGAAGTGCTCGCCCTGGGCGATGGCACCAGCGGCGTTCAAGTGGGCGACCGGTGCGCCGTTAATCCCTACCTCAACTGTGGACACTGCCAGGCCTGTCTCCGCGGCAAAACCAACTGCTGCGAAAGCCTCAAGGTCCTCGGCGTCCACGTCGATGGCGGCATGCGCGAACGCTTCCTGGTTCCAGCCACGCATCTCTACCCGAACGCCAAGCTCTCGAACGCGCAACTCGCCCTCGTGGAAACGCTCGGAATCGGTTCTCACGCCGTCCTGCGCGGCCAGCCGGCGGCCGGCGAGCGTGTTCTGGTGATCGGCGCTGGTCCCATCGGCCTCTCGGTAATCGAGTTTCTTAAGGTCGCCGGCGCCGAGATCGAACTCGTCGACCTCAGCGCAAAACGGCGCGCCTTCGCCCAGCAGCACTATCCCCTGAAGGCTTGCTACGAAAGAGCCGAAGAGATCCCGCCGGCCACGCTGGTCTTCGATTGCACCGGTAATCCGCAATCCATGCAAGGCGCCTTCAAACTCGTCGCCAACGGCGGCAAGCTGGTTTTCGTGGGCTTGTTCGTGGGTGACGTTACCTTCCACGATCCCGATTTTCACCGCAAGGAAATCACCCTGCTCGCCACGCGCAACAGCACCCCCGCCGAGCATCGCCGCATCATCGAACTCATGGAGGCCGGGCAGATCGACACCGCACCCTGGGTTTCTGATCGCGTCCCGGCCGACGAAATGATCGCCCGCTTCCCCCATTGGCTCGATCCGGAAGCTGGCGTCGTTAAAGCCGTCGTCGATTGGGCATAGCGGTAGACTGAGAGACGCATATGTCAGTACACAACTATATGGACTTAAGCGGCCGCGTGGCGGTCGTATTGGGCGGCACGTCGGGCCTGGGCCGGACACTCGCCCTCGGTTTGGCGAAGGCCGGCGCAGACGTCGTCGTGACGGGTCGCCGCGAAAACCTGATCGACGAAGTCGCCACCGAAATCGAGGCGCTGGGCCGCCGTACCCTCCGCCAGACCTGCGACGTCATGGACCGCGACCAGATCATCGCCTTCCGCGATCAGGTCGTGGCCACCCTAGGCAGCGTCGATATTCTTTTGAACGCGGCCGGAAAGACCATCCGCAAGCCCACGATCAACATGACCGTCGATGAGTGGCACAGCGTCATGGACACGAACCTCACCAGCATGGTGGTCGCCTGCCAGGTCTTCCATGAGCCCCTGGTGAAGAGTGGCAAGGGCCGCGTCATCAACATCGCCTCCCTGAGTTCCTTCGTCAGCCTGAACGAAGTGGCCGCCTACGCCGCGTCAAAGGCCGGAGTGCTCTCGCTCACCAAGAGCCTCGCCATTGAATGGGCCCGCCAAGGCATCAACGTCAATGCCATCGCCCCGGGCGTCTTCCTCACCGATCTCAACTCGGCCCTGCTCAACGGGACTGACCGTGGCCGTGAGTTCCTGCTCCGCACGCCCATGAAGCGCTTCGGCAAAGCCGAAGAACTCGTCGGAGCCGCCGTCCTCCTGGCCTCCGATGCGGCCAGTTTCATCACCGGCCAAGCCATCGCCGTCGACGGCGGCTTCCTCTGCTCCGGCGTCAACTCCTAGTCTCGATATGATGGGGGGCGAATGAAACTCGCCCTCCTCGCGCTCGTCGCCTTTGCCGCCCTGGCCCAACACCCGGAAGCCGTCGCCCAAGGCCAAAAACTCTTCGTCCGCAATTGCTCGGCCTGCCACGGCGATACGGCCAAGGGCGGCCGCGGGCCGGACCTCACCACCGGCGACTGGAAACACGGCGGTGCGGAGGCTGACTTGGTCCGCAACATTGTCAAGGGCATTCCCGGCACCCAAATGCCCGCGATTCCCATGCCGGAACAGGACGCCAAATCCATTGCGGCATTTCTGCTCTCTCTCTCGGCCGCCGACGAACGTGTTGACGGCAACGATTCCCGCGGCCGCACACTCTTTGAGGCCAACTGCCGCTCCTGCCATATGTTCGGCGGCCAAGGCGGCATCCTGGGCCCCGATCTGTCGGACATCCGCGCCAAGCTCAAGCCCACCGCGCTGAGCAAACGCATCGCCGAAGAGATCGAGTTCACCACCGCCGGCAGAACCAAAGGCATCCTCAAAGGCGAAGACACCTTCACGCTCCAACTGCTCGACGAGCAAAGCCACTGGCACCTGCTCAATAAGCGCGACCTACCCACACCACTCCGCAAGTCGACGGCCCCCCACTCAAAACTCTCCACCACCGACCGGCTCGACGTGGTCGCCTTCCTCTTCAAGACCAAGCCAGCCTACGACGCTTCCCTGCCCTGGAAGCCCGCAGCCGATTTCAACGTCACCGCTCAGCGCCTCCGCAATACCGCCGCCGAGCCCCAGAATTGGCTCACCTACTGGGGCGACCTGCGCGGCACCCACTACTCCGGCCTCAAACAGATCACTCCCGCCAACGCACCGACGCTCAAAAGCACCTGGACCCACCAACTTGGCGGCAACACTGTCGAAACCACTCCCCTCGTAGTCGACGGACTCATGTTTGTCACCGGCCCGCTCAACAACGCCGCGGCCCTCGACGCCCGCACCGGCCGTCCCATCTGGAAATACACCCGCCGCCTGCCGCAGATCGCCAGCCACTGCACCGTCATGACCAATCGCGGCATGGCTGTACTCGGCGACCGACTCTATATGGCGACTCTCGACACCCGCCTGGTCGCCCTCGATGCCAAATCCGGCAACGTCATCTGGGATATCGAAGTCGACGACTACAAGAAAGGCTTCTCCATTACCCATGCCCCGTTGGTCGTGGGTGACAAGATCATTGTCGGCGTTACCGCCGCCTATTGCGCCTTGACCGGATCGGTGGATGCTTATGACGCTGCTACCGGCAAACGACTCTGGCGCTTCCATTCCACACCCCGTCCTGGTGACCCGCTGCGCAAGACCTGGAATCCGGAGAAGTCCGCCGATTACGGTGGCGCACCCACGTGGATGACCGGCACTTACGACGCCGATACCGATACCGTTTTCTGGATGACCGGTAATCCCGGCCCCGACTATGACGGAAAGGTCCGCCTGGGCGACAATCTCTATTCCAATTGCGTCCTCGCTATCGATCCGAAAACGGGCCGCCTCAAATGGTGGTTCCAATTCACTCCGCACGACGTTCATGACTGGGATGCCACGGAAACGCCGGTGCTGATCGATGGCGTCGTCAACGGACAGAAACGAAAGTTACTCGTCACGGCGCAGCGCAACGCCTTCCACTACGTCCTTGATCGCACGACCGGCGAGTTTCTCACCGGCCGGGCCTATGCCAAACAGACCTGGGCTTCTGGGCTCGACGCCAAAGGCCGCCCGATTGTCCTCCCGAACACCACCCCCACCCCCGAAGGCAATTACGTTTGCCCGGACGCTGCAGGCACCGCGAACTGGGGTTCGCCGTCCTATGACCCAGTCACAAACTACTTACTCGTCTCAGTCCGGGAAACCTGCGCTACTTACACCAGCGTCACCAAGGAACCCGTGCCTGGCGAGGGCTTCACCGGCGGGGGCGTGGAAGTCGATCCCAAGATCGGCGCGCCGGGCTTCGTACGCGCGCTCGAAGCCACCACCGGCATCGTCAAGTGGAACTTCCCCATGCAGATTGGCTCATCGACCACTGGCGTCGTTGCCACCGCGGGCGGCGTCGCCTTTGCCTCCAGCAACGACGGCAACCTCATCGCCCTCGACTCGAAGACGGGCAAGTATCTTTGGCACTACTACACCGGCGCCAACATTGTCGCCTCACCCATGTCCTACGCGGTCGCCGGCAAACAATACGTCGCCATTGCGTCACAATCTGCGATCTTTGTCTTTGCCCTGCCTTAGCGAAACAACTGCGGAGCCAACTCCGTCAAGTTCCGGCGCCACACCGGCCAGGTGTGCGCGCCGGCCGTCTCGTTCCAAACATGCTTCACTTTCTTCTTTTTCAGCATGTCAATCATCGCTAGATTGCGCTTCAGCAGAAAGTCATCCTTGCCGCAAGCGATCCAGAGTAACTTCAGCTTCTTGTTGATCGACTCATCTAGACCATCCAGCATCGCCGCCTCCGGCGCCGCCCCGGAAAAACTCGCCACATAGGCGAACGAATACGGGGCCGTCAAGCCTCCGTAAAGGCTCTGCCCTCCACCCATCGAAAGACCCGCTATTGCCCGATCAGCCGCTGAAGCCTTTACTCGATAGGCCCGCTCCACCTGCGGCATCACTTCCTGCAGCAGAGTGTCCTTCTGCTTGGTTACATTGCGCCGGTTCATGTCAGGATCCCGCGGCCCCTTCAATACGGCCGGTTCACCATAACCCAACGGCATCACCACCAACATCGGCAGCGCCTTTTTGTCCGCAATCAGGTTATCCAGAATCACGTGAGCCCGTCCTACTGTGCTCCACCCATCTGACCCATCGCTGAACCCATGCAGTAAGTACAGCACCGGATACCTGCGTCCCTCTCGCGCATCGTAGCCCGGGGGCGTGTAGACAAAAACACTCCGCCGGTCGCCGGCAATCTTCGACTCGTAGAAGTGCTCCGTCAAGCTGCCATGCGGCACCTCGCGCGGATCCCAGCTCTCCTGGCCCGTCACATGCACCGCGCTTGTCGGCCCCAGCAGATTCGTCTTCATCATCGCGTTCACCGGGTCCATAAACGCCGCGCCATCCACCACAAACCGATAACCGTAGATATCCGGATTCAGTGGATCCGTCGTCAACGTCCATACGCCATCCTCGCCCTTCGTCATCGGGGCACGCCCCGCCGTCTCCCGATCCACCAGCACCTCCCTGGCTTGCGGCGCGCGCAAGCGGAAGGTCACCCGCCGATCCGCATTCACCTCGGGCGAGCGTACCGGCGCAGGAGCCTGGGCGTAAACCAGACTGGAAAGAGCCAAAAGCTGTAAGAACCGCATAAGCGTTCGATAGTCTATCGAATATAATGGGCCGCATCTATGGGCCCCAAGATCTTCACCCTTCTTTGCCTCGCCACATTCAGCGCGAGCGCACAAAACGCCATCCAGGCGGGAAAATTCACTGTCGAACACCCCACGCTGCTCAATCTCGGCTTCGAGTGGGCCATCAGCGGTGACGCGAACCGCAATGCCGGCGTCAGTGTGCAATACCGAGCCGTTGGCGAGTCTTCCTGGAAGAACGCGATGCCGCTATTGCGCATCGGCGGCGAGAATATTTACCGCCGACGCGAGAACCTCGATTACACCGTACCCGAGGGCTTTGCCGGCAGCATCCTCAACCTCCAACCGGGCACCGAATACGAGTGCCAGTTCAAGATGACCGATCCCGACGGCGCTACCGGAGAAACGCAACACACCGTCAAAGTCAAAACGCGCACGGAGCCGCAGCCATCAAAGGATGGCCGCACCCTGCATGTCTACGCCCCCGACTATCAAGGCCCCAAGCTTGAGCCCAACTTCACCAGTGTCCTGCAGGCCTACTATGGCTCTGGACTCGGTGACTGGAGCGTCGTTTGGGAACGCCGCGTCCGTCCCGGAGACACAATTCTCGTTCATACCGGGCTCTATCGCCCCGAACGTTTCAACTACGTCGACCCCATGATGACGCCCTTCGATGGCACCGCCTCGCTCGCCATCAAAGCCACCGCTGACAAGCCCATCACTATTAAGGCCGCCGGCGATGGCGAAGCCATCTTCGACGGCGGCGGCAACCACGCCCTATTTGACGTGATGGGCTCCGCACATCACATCTTCGATGGTCTCGTCTTCCGCAACACCGACATTGGCATTATGGCCGGACAGAAAGAAGTCATCGGCGCAGTCGGGCTTACCGTCAAAAACTGCCGCTTCGAGAACGTCGGCTTCGGTGTGTGGACCGAATACGCTGGATCCAGCGACTTCTACATCGCCGATAACCTATTTCTCGGCCGCGACGACCGTTTCCGCCTCGTCGGCTGGACGGGCCCCCTCTGGGCGAGCGCCGGCCCGTTCGGTTCCCATCTCCTCACTAGCTACTACGCCGTCAAAGTCTACGGACCCGGCCATGTGATTGCCCATAACTCCATCGCCTATTTCCATGACGCTGTCGGCATCTCCACCTACGGCACACCCGAAAAGGATCCCGAACGCCGCGCTTCTTCCATCGACATTTACAACAACGACTTCCACATGCTCGGCGATGACTTCGTCGAGACCGACGGCGGCGTCCATAACGTTCGCGTCTTCAACAATCGCGGCGTCAACGCCGCCCACGGTGGCTATAGTTCGCAGCCAGTCTTTGGCGGTCCTGTCTATTTCATTCGCAATATTCTCTATCACGTGCCCAGCGGTGTTGCCTTCAAGTTCTCCGCCAAGCCCGCCGGACTGATCGTTTATCACAACACCATCATCGGCGAACACGTTGTGAAGGATCCCTCCTCCAACATGCACTATCGCAACAACCTGTTCCTTGGCCGAGATACGCCGGGTCGCGGCATCATGGCCTGGCCCAACGCCACCGATGCCTATAGCTCCGATTACAATGGCTTCCGGCCCAACAAAGGCGCTCCCGCTCAATATCAATGGCTCGGGCCACAGAAGGGCCAACGCCTCTACGAACCCAAAGCGACCGACTGGAAGACCTTCTCAACGCTGGCCGAAATGAAGGCTGCCACGGGCCAGGAAGCACATGGCATCGAAGTGGACTTCGACATCTTCGAAAAGATGACCCCGCCGGACCCCGCCAAGCGCCACGCCGTCTATCACGCCATGGACCTCAACTTCAAGCTCAAGCCCAATAGCAAGGCCGTGGACTCAGGCGTTGTCATTCCCACCGTCAACGAAGGCTTCGCCGGCCGTGCCCCGGACCTCGGGGCCCTCGAAACGGGCCGCCCAGAGACGAAGTACGGCCCTCGCTGGCTTACCTGGCAACCTTTCTACCGGTAATCCTGAGAAACTCAATCCGTTATCCTTCGTCACTACGTAGCTCCCAATGAGAACGACGTGGTTATTGCCCCATCCCTCGCCGTCAAGAAAAAGGGGCAAGAAGGATACGAAATGACTGAGAACAAACTGATCCGGGACATGATTGCTGCGTCCCCTGATCGTCGCAATTTTGTCCGGAAGCTCGGCTTGGCTGGGGCAATGGCCACCGCTGCCCTCACCGCCACCAGCAAACGAGCCAATGCCCAGGCCGCCATCACCGACTTGGACATTGTCCAGTTCGCGCTCAACCTTGAGTACCTGGAGGCCGAATTTTATACGGCCGCCACCACCGGCCAAACGATCAGCCAGGTCGGTATCGGGATTACCGGCCTCGGCAGTTCCGGAGCCACCACCGGCGGCTCGCAGGTTGTCTTTTCGGACGCCGCCATCCGCAACATTGCACTCGAACTCGCTTCTAATGAACAGGTTCACGTCAAGTTGCTCCGCGATACCATCACCAGCCTTGGTGCAACGCCAGTCGCGAAACCCCCCATTAATTTGGCCGCCCTTGGGATCGGCTTCGCTAGCCAGAATGATTTTCTGGTCGTCGCGCGTGCCCTCGAAGATATCGGCGTTACGGCCTATGGCGGCGCTGCTCCTTTGATCCAGGACAAAGCGATCCTCGGGGCAGCCGCCCGTATTCTCGCCGTCGAAGCGTTCCACTCGGGCGCCATTCGGGCCCAGATTGCCCGCCTGAGCATTCCCACGGCCGCGCTCGATGCCGTCGACCACATTCCCCCGCCCTCTGGCACTCTGTACTTCAATACTGACGCGCTGGCGCTCTCGGAAGTGCGCAGCCCCGGCGAGGTGCTCAAACTTGCCTACGGCGGCGCGGCCAACGCCACTTCCGGCGGCTTCTTCCCCACCGGCGTCAACGGAAACATCAATACCGCCTCCGGTGCCGCGCCGACGCCTTCCGGCAACTCCATCACGGCCAGTCCGAATCCGATTCCGGTTCAGGGCAACAGTTTGGGCCAAACCACTATTTCATGGAATGCGCCAAACGCCTCCATCGTCGAAATTCGCATCGGCAGCCCCACCGGCCAGCTTTTTGCGATGCAAGGCAAGACGGGATCCATGATGACTGGCACCTGGGTACAGGAAGGCACCACCGTTTACCTGGTGGACGTGTCCGGCGGAAAAACCGCTAGCGCGGCTAACGTTCTGGCCACGGTAGTGCTGCGCCTCCAGCGCAGCACTTAGCTGACTCGCTCCGATAGGGAGTAAACTAACGGGCAAACTCCCTCCGGGGAGTTTGCCCTATTTTTGCGGGAGGTGAGGATGATCAGTTATCAGGCTGCGCTGGAAAAAGAACGTGCTATATTTTCCGGCAACTTGGATGTCCATCGATTGCCGGACGCTTTCCATTATTGGTCGAACCGCTACTTACTTCCCAAGTTACTCGCCCACGGTTTTCGCTCGCCCGATGAAATGTTCCTGCAAAGTCTTGCCGTCCAATGCACCCTCCACCCTCGCACTCAGATCCTGAGCATCGGTGCCGGAAATGCCGATCTGGAACTCAAGCTTGCCGCCCAACTGCGCAACCTCGGCCACGACAACTTCCGCATTGAATGTCTTGACCTTAACCCCGAAATGCTCGCCCGCGGCCAAGCCGCGGCTCATCAGGCCCATCTCGCCGATCATCTCCAATTCGTCCTCGCCGATTTCAACCACTGGAGAGCCCAGCGGACCTATCACGCCATCATCGCCAACCAAAGCCTTCATCATGTTATTCAGCTTGAGGGCCTCTTCGAAGAGATAAAACGTAGCCTGCACCCCCAAGGGGTATTCGCCATCTCGGACATGATCGGCCGTAACGGTCACCTGCGCTGGCCCGAGGCACTTCGACAGGTTCGCGATTTTTGGCGGGAACTCCCTCCTTCCTACCGTTTCAACCAGAAGCTCCATCGCTACGAAGAGACCTTTGCGGATTGGGACTGCTCGGGCGAAGGCTTCGAGGGCGTTCGCGCCCAAGATATTCTGCCGCTCCTCCTCGACCGTTTCCACTTTCACACCTTCATTCCCTTCGGCAATCTCATCGACCCGTTCATCGACCGCTCCTTTGGCGCCCACTTTGACCTAGACCAGCCCTATGACCGCGCGTTCCTCGATCGGGTTCACGCCCGTGATGACTTCGAGATCGCCTCCGGCAATCTCACGCCCACCCATCTTCTCGCCATCTGCCGCACCACACCGCATCCGACTACGCTGCGCGGCACGGATCTGCGCCGCTTCGTACGGAGTCCAGAACATACGCCAAGGCCGACGGGCGAACCAATACCGGCTCCCTATGAATGGTCGGCGTGGCCGCATCCCGCGCAGCCGCAATTAGAACTCGTCTGTCACCATCTGGCCGAATCCGCCCAACTTGTAGCCTCACGAACGGCATGGGTGCGTGGACTTCAAACGGAGGTAGAGCAGCGTACCGCCCAGGCATTGCATTGGCGCGACGAATCCGCTCGTCACACGACTTGGGCCCTCGGACTCGAGCAGGACGTCATCGACCGCACGCTTTGGGCTCAGAATCTCGAGTCACAGCTCAATGAACGCACTGCTTGGGCCCAGCATCTCGCCACCGATCTCGCGGAGCAGGTCACCGCGGTCAGCCAACTCACCGCCGAACTCGAGACGCGCACGGAGTGGGCTCAGAACCTGGATCGCGAACTCGCCGAACGCACCGCTTGGGCCCTCCGCATTGAATCAGAACTCGTGGCGGAACGCCTCCACTCAGCCGAATTGCACGCGAATCCCTTTCGCGCGCTCAAGCAGTTTCTCCGGTCTCTCATCGCGCGACTTCCTCGTAACTTACCCCTTGCATCCGGCGAAAATTAGGAGTAGATACATTGCCAGGAGGCTCGAGCCTATGCTTTACGGTTTCTTGCTCTGGATTGCCCTCACTCTCGCGGTGCTGGGCCTCGTTGCTTATCGATACTTTGTCTCGCTGAAGGAGGACGACCTCCTCCACCTGGCCGACGCGGAGGCTCCGCTCATTGCGGAGCAAAATGCCATGGAGCGCCGCCTCAGCCGGATTGACCATTGGCGACGTCGACTTACTTTCGTGGACGTCGCGCTTGGGCTCTGCCTGGGTACCGTCTTTGTCTACGATGGTCTGCGCCGTTCTGGTTTACTGTAAGCCAAACATCGGGGCGGTGAGCGCACTCATCGCCCCGCGCTCGGAATCGACTTAGCGCGACGACTCAATCGTCTCCAGCAGCGCAAACAAGCGCGAGCCCAACGCCGGATCAGTTCCATAGCGAACCTGATAGTACAGCGCGGTTAACTCCGACACCGGCTTGGCATAAGGCGTATCGCGCAGCATCGCCGCAAACTCATTCGGAGTCACCCAAGCAGGTTTCTCGTAACCCTTACGCCGCAGATACTCCAGCATCCGTACATAAACCACCGTCGCATCGCGACCCTTCGCCTTCCCCGCGCCAAACCGGCGCTGTTGTAGCCGTGCATGCCACCACCAGGCCAAACGTGGCACCCAGTAACGCCCCGTCAATGCGATCAACGACAGAAACCCGATCACCGCGTAGAAACGGCCATCGGCGTTCGACACCCAGCGCGCCCAGGCTTTCAGCTTGTCGCCCCAGTCACGCAGCCAATCCAGATGTAGGCCCCTGCGGGCTTGATCCACTTTTACGGCCAGGCCCACTTGCTGGTCAATGTCGTAGGCCAGCACCCAGTCCTGCCAGAACGTCTCAAGCGCGTCGAAATATTGACTGGCCTTATTCATCAGCGTTGCGATCTCGTCAGTCTGATTCGCAGCCGGCGTCGGATCCAGCGTCACCCAGCCCTTCCCCTCAATAAACGCCTCCACCCAACTATGCGCATCGGACGCCCGAACCACATACAATCCGCTAACGGGATTCATCTCGCCCGTCTGGAAGCCGGTAATCACCCGTGATGGGATTCCCTCAACGCGCAGCATCACCGCCAACGCCGAAGCAAAATACTCACAGTGCCCTTTCCCGCGATCGAACAGGAAATAGGCCAGCGGATCGCTTACTTCGCGTTCGAGTAAGTCCACCGAATACTTATAAGAAGTACGCAACCGCCGGTCGAGTTCCCTGGCGCGGACCTCATCGGTCGCACCTTCATCGGCTGACCCGACGGCGGCAGCCCACTCATGTGCCAACGCCCGGATTCGCGGATCCAGCGATGGCAACTGCAGGTACAGCTTGTCATCCGGTCCCGGCGCATCGCCCGGCGCCTCATCATCCTTCACGAAACTGCGAGCACTATAACGGATCACTCGCGATGGTATGTCAGCGCTAAACAGACTCGCCGTTCCGGTCCGAAACACCCTCGCGCCAAACTCCAGGAACTCCGGCACGCCCGCCACGAAGACCGTATCCGTACCTGTCGGACGCAACTGGACCTCGTACGCGATCCGCCGTCCCTTTCTGCGCAACTGACTGGAGTCAGCAAGTTGCGCCACGCCATTCGCCCTGGGAATCCGGCTCCGGTCGGTCACCCTCGTTTGCCATGCGCGGCCATTGAACTGGATCAACGCCGCTCCCCGCCATTTAATCCCTTCAATCGAATCGTTGCCTTCCACCCGAACGTGCATCACCGGTTCCCGCCGTAACCGGATCTCGCCGATTTGCCCGAGCACGACTTGGTTCGAGAAACCGCTCAAGTGATAGCGCGGATCTACCCAGGCCTGGAGCGCCGCCCGCGTCGTGCGCGGCAGAACGAAGAACAGGGCCACCGCCAACAGCAGAACCCCAAAGGCCACGCACAGAGTAGCGCCTGTAAGTCGCCAACCAAAGCCGTGCAACGCGCTCCGTACCACCAGGCGCTCACCCGCCGCCGACTTCCGCACCTCCGAAGTCGCAAACGTAGCGATGCTGAACAACAGGAACACCGCCAGCCAGATAAAGAAATTCAGGCTGACGCTCACCACTGCCGCCGCTAACAATTCAAGAAAGGCCAGCACCTTCAGATACAAGTAG
Organism: Bryobacter sp.; assembly: GCA_022843605.1. Lineage (GTDB taxonomy): Bacteria > Acidobacteriota > Terriglobia > Bryobacterales > Bryobacteraceae > JALHNI01. The sequence goes on along the minus strand of JALHNI010000073.1, from coordinate 11,169 downwards.
TCCCGCTCTGAACTCACCGTCAGTATTTTGACGACTGCCAGATAGAACACCAGGTGAACGGTTGCCCGAACGAAATCCTGGTCCGACAGATAAAGATAGTCGATCGGATACAACAGGATGTAGCCGAACGTCGCCCAACTGATCCATCGCGTGGGTATCGTCCAGCGCAGGTAGCCCAACACCTGCAACAATCGCCACAGCAGCCCGGCCCCGGTTAACACCGCCGTCAGCGGATCCAGCGTTCCCGATCCCGCCACCGCGAAGTAGCCGCTGGCGATCATGCCCAACAGGCCGATCTCATGTACCCGTTCGAGTGCCGGTGTCGCCGTCATTGCAGTTGCTTCTCAAACTCAGTCAGAAATGCATCGAGCGCCGCTGGATCCGGCTTCTCCGCTTGACCCACCAGGAAGTACCGCCCCGCGTGCACCGCCCGCTTCCCGTCCTGCGCCCGCCAGGTCTGCAGGGCCTCGAAAGCCACTGAAGAGCCCGTCGTCTCAAACACCGTCACCTGCACCGGATTGCTGCCCTGATACGCCAGTTGCACCGCGCGAACGACCCCAGTCGGTTTCACGTAGTCCGGCACGCGCTCACCGGTTAGCACCTGCTCACCGCTCAGAGCGTAGCCCTTCACCGCGCGCGGATAAACCGGATTCGCCGGCCCACCGCCGCAAGCCGCCAGCAGCATCAGCGTCGTGATCAGCAACCCGCAATGCATCATCCCTCCCAGTTTGACACTCCCAAGGAACGGATGCTGTACTAGAAGCAGACGCCGGCGTAGCTCAGTTGGTAGAGCTCCCGATTTGTAATCGGAAGGTCCTCGGTTCGAACCCGAGCGCCGGCTCCAAGCTCTATTTCCCTCCATCCAGTACGGATCGCAACCGATCCGCCAACTCCCCCGGCGTAAATGGCTTTGGTAAGAATACCCCGCTGATCCGCTGCTGTTCCAACACGCTCTCCGGATACCCCGACATGTAGATCACACGCAATCCCGGTTGACGCCCCTCAAACTCTCGGGCCATCTCGCCGACATTGCCCTGCGGGACAATCACGTCCGTCAGCAACAGCGAAATCTCCCGCCGATGCCGCTCAAACAGGGTGCGGGCCTCGGCAAAGGTTGCCGCCGTCAGCACCCGGTAACCACGTCGCTCCAGCGAATCTCGCAACAAGTCGCGTACGCCAGCCTCGTCTTCCAGCACCAGAATCATCTCGGAGCCTCGGCGTCCCACGCCCGCCGCCGCACGAGGTTGCTCCTCCATCCTCGGCCGAAGCGCGGGAAAGAAGACATCGAAACGCGTCCCCTGGCCTGTCACGCTCTGAACGTTGATCTCGCCGCCGCTCTTCCGCACAATCCCGTAGACCATGGCCAAACCCAGTCCCGTGCCCTGCCCCGGTGCCTTTGTCGTGAAGAATGGCTCAAAGATGTGCGTTTTCACCTCGTCGCTCATGCCGTGGCCTTCATCGATCACCGTCAGCCGCACAAAATCGCCACCGGCTTGGCCACTCGGTAGCGCCTCCGGGCCCGATGTACGCAAAGTCAAAGTCCCGCCACTGGGCATAGCGTCTTTGGCGTTCAATGCCAGGTTCAGAATCACCTGCTCCACTTGCCCGGGATCGGCAAAAATCTGCGGAACCGTGGCGTCGAGTTCCGATTGCCAATGGATCTGCTCACCGAGAACGTGCTCCAGCATGCGCCCGACATTTAGTACGGTTTCGTTCAAGTCAATTGCCCGCGGCTCCACCACCTGCCGACGGCCCAGGGCCAACAGTTGCCGCGTCAAACCGGCACCGCGCTCCGCAGCGCGAACCACCTCGTACGCGTTCGCCTGATGCGCACTGCCCTCTTCCAACTCCGAGGTCAAGACGTGCCCGAACCCGAGAATCACAGTCAGCAGGTTACTGAACTCATGCGCCACACCACCGGCCAACTGCCCCACCGCCTCCATCTTTTGCGATTGCTGCAACTGCCGCTCCAGCCGTTTCGTCTCCGTCAGGTCCTCACAGATCCGCACGTAGCCACCATGCAGCGCGCGCGTCCAGCAACGGATCTCCACCTGCCCACCGGACTTCGTCTTCACCGTCGCCTCGCTACGTTCGCCTTTCGGCAGCGGCCAACCCCACGGCACCAGATCGCCCAGCACCTCCTCCGCTGTCCAACCGAACAACGCCGCTGCTGACGCATTCCAACTGGTCACCACGCCATCGTGAGTCAGCGCAAAAATCGGCAGCGGAGAACCTTCGATAATCGCCTGCAGCGTCTCGTTTGCCTTCTCGAGCAAAGCTGCCGTAAAGTGCTGGTCAGTGGTTTCGATATGCATCACTACCGCGCCATCCGGCAACGGCGACACCAGCAGCCGATACCAGCGAATGCCCTGGCGGCCCGTCACCGCATACTCGCGGTCGAAGTGCGAAACACGTCCCGCCAGCACGCTTCCCAAACCCTCGCCGACCGCTTCCAGATCATCGGCCGCACGAACCTCGGCATAGGCCAGACCCACGCCCGCGTTTGGCGTCGCCTTACCGGGCGGCATCGATCCCCGCCACGCATGGTTCACCTGGAGAATCATTCCCTGCTGATCCACGACGGCGATCTCGGCCGGCACCGCGTCGATGATCGCCTGCAGCGTCTCCGCCTTGTTTCGCAGGCTCTGCTCGTAAAGCCGCGCTTCCGTGATCTCGCGCAATGCCACCTGGCAGCCGCCGCCGGGCGTTCGCGTCGCGCAAATCTCTAGTGTCCGGGGTGCCCCGCCGGGCGACGGAAACGTCACAGAATTGCGCAAAACGCCTTCGCGTCCCAGATCAGAGAGATCCACCTGAGAGCCGTACTCGCCAATCAATCCCCGCAATTTCGCTAGGTCCCACCCGAGAATCGTGGCCTTGCTTTCGCCCACCAGCGCCACGGCGCGAGGGTTTGCATCGACGATCCGATTCTGCGCGTCGAGCACAAAGACCGCGTCAAACGAGTTTTCGAACAGCCCGCGATAGTGCGATTCCGCGCGCCGGCGCAGCCTATCCACTCGCAATAGGTAGGCAACGCCACCAAGCAAACCGAGCGCAAACAGAGCGCTCCCCGCAATCAACCAGGCTGATGTCAATTCCAACAGTGTATCCTGTCGATTGCAGCCGCGCCTCTTCTACTGCGATCACTACGAACCGGACCTTCCCCCCGGTCATCGTTTTCCCATGGCCAAATACCGGCTCCTGCGCGAGCGCCTCGCCATCACCGGGCTCTTTGACTTGCACCCCGCTCCCCTCGCCAATGCCAGCGCCATTCAGATCGCCCACGATGCCGCCTACGTTCGCAACTTCCTCACCGGCCAACTCGACCCTGCTGCCATGCGGCGCATCGGCTTCCCCTGGAGCGAATCGCTCGTCCAGCGGACCTGCGCTTCCGTCGGCGGTACTCTCGCCGCTGCCCACCAGGCAGTGCAATCCGGCTGGAGCGGAACCCTCGCCGGCGGAACCCACCACGCCTTCTACGACGAAGGCTCCGGCTACTGCATCTTCAACGACCTTGTGATCGCCATCAAGACCCTCCGAGCCGAAGGCCTCATCCACCGCGCCGCTGTCATTGACCTCGACGTTCACCAGGGCGATGGCACCGCCGCCATGCTCGCCAACGATCCGCTCAGCTACACCCTCTCCGTCCACGGCCGCCACAACTTCCCTTTCCGCAAACAGCAAAGCCGCCTCGACGTCGAACTCGAAGACGAAACAGCTGACGAGGAGTACCTAGCTCGCGTCGCCGAAGCCCTACCCACGGTGCTCGCCTTTGCGCCCGACATCGTCTTCTATCAATCCGGTGTCGATGCGCTCGCTACCGACGCTCTGGGCCGGCTCTCGATCACTCCCACCGGCATGGCCGCGCGCGACCAGTTAGTTCTCGAGTCCACCCGCCATCTTCCACTGGTCATCACACTGGGAGGAGGCTATTCGAATCCGATCGAACTAACGGTCGATGCGCATACAGAGACATTCGTATTGGCGGCTCAATTACGCGGCTTAATGAGGAGTGAGACGAGGTAGTCCTGAGCGATCTTCTCGTTTCTAATCTCCCCCCAGGTCACGAATGCAATCGCAGCTTTCTTAACTTCTTCGGCAGCATCCGTCGACGTCCAGTAGGTCGCATTGTCGTAGTCTGCGATGTGCCGGTTGTCTTGGAGTTGAGTGAAAGCCTTAGCGATTTTCCTTAGCTTGCCGACGACCAGGGGGTCGACGCCGTCATACGGAAATACTCGTGGATCGACGATACGATTGGATACCCTTGCCATCACGCCGTGATCAAACATCCTGGCGAGCGTGTTTCTTGACTCGTCGAATCGCCAATTCATCACGGTCTCGCTAATCAGAAGGTGAAACAACGCATAGTATGCTGCGGAAATTCCTCGCCGAAGATCCGCCTGCGTCGGATTCTGTTTCTGGACCAGATCGAATGCCTGCTGTAGCAATTCCCCGTGGTAGGGCATCGATCACGTCCACTCCAAGTCGATTCCATCCCGTTGCGCCTGTTCAGACTGGCTGCGGAAGTTCGTGTACATTCTCAGGCCCCACTCGTAGGGGCGAAGTTCACTAAATAGGACGTCGTCAATCCGCCCCGCAACCTCCCCAAGTGTTTCCGGGCGACTCGCCGAGTCGGTAAGGACGACGCGAAAGCGAATGGACGGCTCATCGCTCCAGTCGGGACCGACGGTGTACCGCAGGCGTACCACATCAGGACCAAGTTGCCGCCGGACCCTCTCAATATCAGCGGCCAGCTTTTCTTGATTAATGTAACCGGCCGGAGCCCATGCCATACCCTGAGTCTAAAGCAGAATCATCCCGGTCCGCATTCCGATCGCCACGGCCTCCGCGCGGCTCGCCGCATTCAGTTTCTCCAGAATCGCCGCCACATGAAACTTCGCCGTATGGTCCGAAATGTTCAACCGTCCCGCGATCTCCTTGTTCGCCAAACCATCCGCCAACAAACGCAGCACCTCAATTTCGCGTGGAGTCAGCGGCTGGGCGGGTTTACCCACCAAGGGTCCCCGTTCAAACGCCCCCAGACTGCTGAACGTCGCGCGATCAATCACAATCAGTCCGGCCGCGGCGGCGATGACGGCCGCAGTCAGTTCCGTCGGTCCCGAGTCGCGCGGCAGCACCGCCGCATAACCCATGCGCAACATCTCCACGGGGGTTCCGTCGCTCAGAACCACTGTTGGATGCGCCCGCCAGTCCACTTCCTTGGGCGTATCGCCTTCCGCCAGATCAATCAGCAGCACATCGGCTTCGGCCGGACGCTCGACGCACTCCAGCGCGCCCTGCGCGAGCAGAATCGCCGTTAAACCGGCGCGGACAATCGGAGAACTGGCCGCCACCCATACTCGCGTCAAGCCGCCTCCTGTCGTGATGTCCGCAACTGCACCATCACCTCGCGCCAGCGGCTCCGCTCGCCCCGCAAGAACCGAAGCCGGATCGAAGGCACGCCCGAATCCAGCAAAATGCCGAGGTCCTGCGGCTGAAAGAACCAGCGCTCAGCGGTGCCGATCAACACGTCCCCCGGCATCAACGACGCCCGGTCAGCCGCGCTCCCCGGCGTCACCTCCAGCACCACATAGCCCACCGCCGCTCGCCCGTCGATCTTCATGCGGGTCGCCTGGATCGTCACTCCGAGCGACACGGACTCCGGACCCAGTTTCACAAATCGCCGCACTGCTTCCGTCGGGACCGCCAGCCCCAGGCCTGACGCGATCGCGGTATTGATCCCCACCACGCGTCCCTCAGCATCCGCCAGCGGCCCGCCTGAGTTCCCCGGCGCCAAACGGACATCCGCTTGTACCCATGTCTGCGTACCCATGCCCCGAAACGGCGCCACCCGGTGCACCACACCTGTCGACAAAGCTCCAGCAAACCCCAACGGATTGCCCACCGCAATCACCAGTTCGCCGGCTCGCAAATTTGCTGAATTTGCCGTCGCCACGGCTGGCAAACCCGTCGCCTTCACCCGCAGAGTCGCCACATCGCGACGCGGATCGATCTTCAGCAATTGCGCCGGTAGATGCTGGCCATCCCACAACTCAACCCGCAGATTCTCTCCGCGCACTACATGCGCGTTCGTCACAATCAATCCGTCCTCGCTCCAAATCACGCCCGAACCGTTACCGCTCTGTCCGCGCTGCTGTGAACTGATCGAAACCGTCGAACGCCGCAACCGTTCCCCGACTTCGCCAAAGCTGGGATTCGCTGGCACGTCGCTATTCCTTCCCCGGCCGCGCACCCACCACGACAGAAACCGTCCGCATCTGCCCCCCGCGCAGAATCTCGAGCGTCAATTGCTGCCCCACTGACCCCGCGTCGAGAAATGCCATCAGCGCGCTCGTATCTTCAATCACCCTGCCCTCCATCGCCAGCAGTATGTCCCCGATCATTAAACCGGCCTGCTCCGCCGGACCGTCAGGCTCCACCGATACCAAAATGTGCCCGCTTGAATACGGTACGCCCTGCTGCTGGCATAGATGATCCGGGAGCGCGATCGGTTGCAGACCCACCCCGAGGTACCCGCGCACCACCCGGCCACCAGCCAGCAACGCTTCCACCACGCGGGTCAATGTCACCAACGGCAATGCGATGCTCCCCACCCGCGATAGCCCGCGCGTCGCCATCCCGATCACCGCCTGCCCGCCACTCACCACCAGTCCGCCCGAAGCCCCCGGGTACAAGCCCAAATCCAGCCTCAACATCTGCTCCACCTGGCCGCCTCTCCACGTCCGCCACGCCCCGGCCGCCACTGAGATGATGCCCATCGACGCCGTCAACCCAGCCTCGCTGGACCGCCCCACCGCCAACGCCAGATGTCCCGGCTTCCAAACCGTCTCGGATGCCACCAAATCCGGCGTCACTACGGCCTCCGAAATCCGCAGCACCGCGATATCCGTGCCTGGATCCCGCCCCACCACCGTTCCACCCACGAACCGTCCGTCCGGTAGAGCAATGCTATGCAACTCCTGCTGATTTAGGGCATGGTCAGCGGTCACCACCACCGCCGAGTCACCCATCGGCCAAAGAATGCCCGCCGCAAACGTGCTCTGCGCATTCTGCAGCGAAACTACGTGCCGGCCCGCTGTTTCCACCGCCGCCGCTAGTTGCTCTGACCAGGCCGCCAATTCATTCGCCATTCGAATCTCCTTGCACTCTCGAGTCTGCCAGGAGATACCAGATGAGTGAACTGGGAGATCGGCCTGATTCGCCCCCTGCCCGATCGGGTGGGCTCAGGAAAACTCCGCCGGCTCAAACACCGTCAGAATCTCCTGAATCATCGCGTCGCGCGACGGAAAGCGGCTCTCGTCATAGCAGCCCATCGGATTCTCCACCGCATTCACCAGGCAGCGATTGCAGTAGGTGCAAGGTCGCGCCGGCCGGTCAATCCCCTGGGCGAACTGCTGCACCAGATCGTTGTTCGCCACCAACGGCCGCGCGATCGTCACCCCATCGCACTTCCCCTCTTCGAGCGCCGCCCGAATGAACGATGCCGTCTGGAAGCCGCCGGTTACGATCACTGGAATGCCCACCGCCCGCTTCACCGCGTGGGCATCGTCCAGATTCACCCCCTCGAATACCTTCCCCGCCGCCTTTCGCCAGCGATCTCGAATCACCTTTCCCGTTAACTTCCCGCGAAACAGCAGGTAGTTGTACAGCGTTCTCGTCCCCGAAGAGATCATCGTGTCGAACGTTTTCAGAAAGACGTCCACCGGCAAATCGCCCACCGGATTGCGCGGATGCGGGAAGTAGCTGCCACCCGATACGTGAATCGCGTTCACGCCCGCCGCTTCCAGCCAACGCGCCACCTGCACCGAGTCCTCAATCGTATTGCCGCGCGGTTCGTTCGGCTGCAGCGACCGATTGTTCTCCGTCGTCGAAATCTTCACCTGCAAGTGAAAGTCCGTGCCCACCGTCCGCCGGATCGCCGCCACAATCTCCAGCAGGAAGCGCGCCCGATTCTCCAGGCTGCCCCCATACTCGTCCTGGCGGTCATTGATCGCCGACGACAGAAACTGCGTGATCAGATAGCCGTTCGACCCATGCAGTTCCACCCCATCCAGCCCGGCCTCCCGCGCCCGCCGCGCCCCCTGTGCAAACTGCTCCACGGTCTCGTGAATCTGAGCCACCGTCATCCGCTCGCACTCGAAACCATTCAGTGGGTCCGGCTGATCTGTACACGACAGCCCTTTCTCCCACTCGAACCCGCCAACATCGCGCTGCCGGCCTCCATGGCTCAACTGCAGGATGAAGCGGCAATCGTGCTCATGGATTCGCTCCCCCAACTCGCGCCAGAACGGGATGCGGTTGTCGTCATGAATCGTCGCGAAGTTCGGCAGAATCCGCCCCCGCGGCGTTACCGGCACAAACGACGAAATGATCGCGCCCACCCCTCCGCGCGCAAACTTCGTCTCCCAGTTAATGCGCGCCTGCGTGCCGCTGCCATCGTATTGGTCAAATCGGCCCGCAATCGACGAACGAAAAATCCGGTTCTTCACCGTCAGATTCGGAAACTCCAGTGGACTGAAAATCACGTCAGTTTCCCCTTGCCGTCGGCCACGGTGCGAAAGCATTCTCCACTTTGTCCAGCACCGGCTTCAACTCCGGCATGTGCCGCAGCAGCACGTTCTTCATGCCGTTGTTCCGGATATAGTCCAGCCCCTCCTGGGTATAGATCTCCGGCCGGAAGTCGTCAGTATAAAAACGGTCGCTCTTCAAACGCCGCGAGGCCATCAGCACGAAGATCCGGAACGCCGTCTCGCTAAACCCGAATCCCTCCGGCAACGGCTCCGCAAAAAGGCCCACCATCAGGTCCACCTTCTCGATATCGCCCTTGTACAGCGCGCGAATCTCCTCGCGCCAGACGGCGTTGTCCGTGAGTTCTTCGAAATTCTTCACCGGATCCTTGCGCAACAGTCTGCGGAACTCGTTATAGCGCGGCACGCCGCGTTCGCGATCGCGGAAGATGTCGATCATCGCCAGATCAAAGTGCTCGCCCGAGTCGCGCGTATGGTCCTGCAGGAAGCGCGGATAGTTGTGCAGCCGGATCGCCCCCGGGTGCATGCGCCCCATCGAATACCACAGGTCCGCAAAGCTATGCCGGTTCATGAAGGAGCGCGTCATCCCGGCATGCACGTCGGGCAACTCGCGCTGTTCGCTCACCGAATCGTCACTCAAACGGCGAAAAGTCAGGTCGTCCGGCATCAACGGATGCATCCGGTACACCGCCACAAACTCCTCGGTCAGGCTGTACGGTGCCGCGTGATGATCAGCCTTCGACCCCACAATGCCCCCCAGCACTTCCTTGTCGTCCAGAAACTCAAACACGTCTTGCAGGTTCTCGCCCGCCAGCCCGTTCCAGTTCGTATTCATCGCAATCTTGATCACTGGATGCGGCACAATCGCCGGCGTCCACTCCACGGTATGGATCTTCGCCATCAAAGCCGCATTCACCAGCCGCGCCTTCTGAAACAATTGCTCATCCGTCCACGCCGGATACTTGGCCCGGAACATATCGCAGATGGCGTTGTGCTCGGCCGCGAACAGATGGTGCATCAGGCTGATGCCCACCCACCAGTTGTCCGCCATGCCGGTCAAGTCCAGCCCGTTCCCGGGGTCGATCGGCAGCTTGCCATCCGCTTCCATCTTGAGCTTGCCATGCGTAAAACTGCGCAGCTTCGTCAGCGTCTCCACGTCCACGCCATACACCTGCGAGCCATCCCACCAATGTGTCACTTCGTTGCTGTAGGCCGGCGGACGAGTCGAACCCGCCGGTGCCGAATCCTGCACCGTCCGCCGAATCCGCATCGGGCGGTGCGGCCACGGATCGTCATCCTCCAAAGGAATCTCCACCGGGTCCTCATTCAAGTGATGCTTCTTGTGGGCGAACCAGTCATGCACCATGAACTGCAGCCAGGCCGCCGCCGACAGGTTCAGGATGCTCGCTGGCTGGAACTGATGGCGCGTCATCAACTGCCGGCTCACTAGCCGCGGATTCGGCTCCAGAAATGTTGCTGGATCCGGCACCACCTTGTCGAGCGGCATATTGCGTCCGAAACGCGCCCCGGCCGAGCCCATCCGCGGATATTTGAGGTCGTTATGCGTTCCGCTCATCGTGCGCTCAGTCTTCAACTTCGGGTCGACCGCGACGGGATCGGCCTTCGCGAGGGCAGGCTCCTCGGTATCGTACAGATTCTTCTGCCGGAGATCGTTGCGAATCTCAATCAGGCGTGGCATGGCCAGTAGTCGTGGTAAGTCGAACCACGGACGCCGTCCGTGCAGGAAATCGCCCAACCGGCTAAACAGTGTTCCCATTGAAATTCCTCCAGGAAGATCGAGTGAAATTGAGGTTATCCGAAGCACCGCGCCGATTCAAGGGTCCAACTTGTAAATCCATGCGGATCAACGCGGAAGTGGCCTAAAGGTCTACACTAGAAAGAATAAAGTTCTCTCTAGCAATGGATTTCTACCAGCAAACTCTCTTCAAGCTCAAACAATACTGGGCAGATCGCGGCGCCATCATTCAGGAGCCTTACGACATGGAGGTCGGCGCGGGCACCATGTGCCCCGAAACCTTCCTACGCGTACTAGGTCCGGAGCCCTACAAAGTCGCCTACGTGCAACCCAGCCGCCGCCCTGCCGACGGTCGCTACGGCGAGAACCCGAATCGCCTCTACAAGCATTCGCAACTCCAGGTCATCCTGAAGCCCACCCCCGCCGACGTCATCGACCAGTACCTCGGCTCGCTTGAAGCCATCGGCATCGACCTCACCAAACACGACATCAAGTTCGAAGAGGACAACTGGGAATCGCCCACCCTCGGCGCCTGGGGTATCGGCTGGCAGGTGATGCTCGACGGTCTCGAAATCACCCAGTTCACCTACTTCCAGCAATGCGGCGGCGTCGACCTTGAACTCGTTCCCGCCGAAATCACCTACGGCCTTGAACGACTCACCGCGTTCCTTCAGAACAAAGAGAGCGTCTATGACATCGAGTGGGCCCCCGGCTTCACCTATCGCGATGTCCGCTTCCGTGACGAACAACAAGGCTCGGTCTATAACTTTGAGAAGGCCAACGTCGACCGGCTGTGGAAACTCCTCGACCTTTACGAAGAAGAAGCCGTTGACCTCATGAACCAGTTCAGAGCCCTGGAAGACCCCG
>JALHNI010000072.1 GCA_022843605.1 Bryobacter sp. | reverse complement strand
GGGCACCTCCCTGCCCCTGGACGGCGGGCGTCTTGGGCTTGGCGGGAACGACTTTCGCGGCGGCGGCTTTGAACCGCGCGAACTCACCCGTGTTGCCATTGTAGGTGGCCTTTGGCATGGCGAGAATCTCCTGCTCAATCAATTGCGAGCGGCTGCCAGGATCGGGGTGCGACGCCATCCAGCCTGCCACACCGCCCGCCTGCTTACCACCTGCCATCTGTTGCAACTTTTCGAAGAACCGAGCCATTTCGATCGGGTTGTAGCCCGCCTTGGACATCAGGCGCGAACCGAATGCGTCGGAATCCTTCTCGTGGTTACGGGAGAACTTCATCATCATCATCTGGGCGCCAAGACCACCGCCGAGTTGGGCGGCCATACCCGCGACGCCGCCCTTCATTTCGCCGTACATGGCGCCGGCGGTGGCGAGGCCTTGGAGGAGCATGCCTTTTGACATCTGATTAGCGGAATGACGCAGGATGGCATGACCGATCTCATGGCCCATTACGCCCACCACCTGCGCCTCATTCTCGGCATGCATGAGGATGCCGGTGTTGACGTAAACGAAGCCGCCCGGCACGCAGAAGGCATTGAGCTGGGGATCATTCACCATCTTATAGGTGAAAGGAAAGGGAGGATCGGGGTAATGCTTAAGCAACGAGTCGCCTAACCGCTTGATGTAGGCGGTCATTGCCGGATCATCAAGGATCGTGATTGTGGGCTCAATTTCTTTGATAGCCGCTTTACCCATCTCGACGTCCTGGGCTACGCCAAACATGGTGAAGCCGGGCTTCAATTGGCGCTGCTTGGGAGGCTTTGGATCTTTGGGCGCCTTCTGTCCAGCGGCCGTGGATATCGTCAAGGACAAAATAAGGCATACAAGAAAACGTCGAACCTTCATAAACAAAACCTCTCCTAGGTATAATACCGGAATGAAGCCAACCGAGAAAATCTGGCATAACGGACAATGGATTCGCTGGGACGACGCGAAGATCCACGTCCTTTCCCACGTCGTAAGCTATGGCAGCTCGGTATTTGAAGGCATTCGGTGTTATGCCACCAAGACGGGTCCGGCGATCTTCCGGTTGCAAGAACATACCCAGCGGCTGATAGACAGCGCCAAGATTTACCGTATGGACCTGCCGTTTACGCGGGCTGAGCTCGCCAGCGCCATGGTGGAGCTGGTATCGGTGAACAAGCTTCCTTCCTGCTATATCCGGCCGATCGCGTTGCGCGGCTATGGCGAGATCGGGATTTATCCGCTCAAGAACCCGATCGACATCTACCTGGCGGCCTGGGAATGGGGCAAATACCTGGGCACGGAGGCGCTGGAGAATGGCGTGGACGTCTGCGTTTCCAGTTGGCAACGGATTGCGCCCAATACCCTGCCCGCCTTGTCAAAGGCAGGTGGCAACTACCTGAATTCGCAGTTGATCAAAATGGAAGCGATCACCAACGGCTACACCGAAGGCATCGCGCTCGATCATTTGGGGACGATCAGCGAAGGTTCCGGCGAGAATATTTTCGTCATCCGGAATAATCGAATCTACACGCCACCATTGGCGAATTCGGTTCTGCCGGGGATCACGCGCGATACCGTAGTCCAGTTGGCACGCGGGCAAGGCTACGAAATCGTGGAAGGCGCCATTCCACGGGAGTTCCTCTACCTGGCCGACGAAATCTTCTTTACCGGCACAGCGGCCGAGATCAGCCCGATCCGTTCGGTGGACCGAATCCAGGTGGGTTCCGGCAAGCGGGGTCCGATTACGGCGGCCTTGCAGAAGGAGTTCTTCGGCATTGTCGAGGGAAATCTCGATGACCGCTTCGGCTGGCTGACGCCGGTGCCGGCCGCAGTTTCCGCCTAAGGCCGAATTCGGTGGCAGACGCCAAAACAGAAGCGGCCCTATCCAGTGGACAGGGCCGCTTTTTCTTGATTCTTTCGATCGATCCGCGGGCGCATTCGCGACGGCCACCTCCCCCGAGATTATCCGCCTCTTCATACGCCCGCAGGCGATCTAGATTGTGTTGTACCAGTTCGGTGACCCCAGTGGGAAGGGGTAACCCCCTATAGTGGAGTTGTTTTTAACAGCTTTTTTCCCTTTGTTTCACAGTAGTTTACGACCTGGCACAGTGTGTGAAACCTGTGGAAAAACCATCGGTCACCAGAAATGGTCCCAAAGGAGTTTTAGAATTGACCAGTCAACAAGCCCGCGGCATTCATATCTTTACTGGCGAGTCGGTAATTGCCGAATTCGACCACACTTTGCAGTCGGTTGAGCCCGACCTAACGGGTGAGGCAACGCAGTATCTCGCGCCCGGCTTTATCGACCTGCAGGTGAATGGCTTTGCGGGGGTGGACTATAACTCCCCGACATCACCTCAGGATGAGATCGCCCGGTCCTTACAGGCGATCTTCGCGACCGGGGTGACGCGATTTTACCCGACGGTGATTACCGGGTCGGCCGAGGATATGACCGGTGCGCTGAGGAATTTGGCGCGGGCTCGGGCAAACTTGCAGCACGGGGCGGCAATGGAAGGTTTTCATGTCGAAGGACCGTTTATCTCCGCCGAAGACGGACCGCGGGGCGCGCATCCGAGGCACTGCGTGCGAGCGCCTTCGGTAGACGAGTACTGGCGATTTCAAGAGGCGGCTGATGGTCACGTTCGGCTGATGACGGTGGCACCAGAGTGGCCGGGCATCACGGTATTGATCGAAACGATGGCGCAGGAGGGCGTGGTGGTGAGCATTGGCCATACCGGCGCCTCCAGCGAACAGATCGATGAGGCCGTACGTGCCGGAGCGACGATGTCGACCCACCTCGGCAATGGCGCCCACTCAGAGCTGAAGCGGCATCCAAATTATCTGTGGGATCAGATGGCCAATGACAAGTTGACCGCCAGCTTCATCACCGATGGCATCCACATCGGGCAGAACTTCTTCAAAGTTGCACTGCGCGCAAAGGGTTTAGAGCGCGCCGTCCTGGTAACTGACGCCGTGATGCCCGCGGGATGCCCACCCGGCGACTACATGCTCGGCGAGATCGCGGTCACTTTGCATCCCGGGGACCGCGTGACCTTGCGCGGGGGAACCCGCCTGGCTGGGGCGGCCCTCAAAATGAACGACGGCATTGGACATGCGATGGGACTTGGCGGACTCTCATTGCGCGATGCCGTGAGCATGGCGACGATCAACCCCGCCCGGGTTGGCCGGATTTCTGGGCGCTGGCGCGGCCTGCAGACTGGCGAACGGGCCGATCTGGTGGAGTTCAGTTTCTCTGAGGAGAGCCGGCAATTGTCGATTGGTCGGGTTTGGCTCGGCGGCGAACAGGTGTTCGTGGCGTGACGCCGGATCGCTTTCTCCAGTGGACCGTACGCGGGCACCTCGCGCTGTTGCCGGTGCTGTTGCTGCTGGTGTGGCTCGATCCCCGGGAGTTGCAAGGCGCGAACCTCTGGTGGAAGCCGGTGAAGTTCTTTGTGAGCATCACGATCTACCTGGCGACGATTCGGTACTTGCTGCAATGGTCACCCAACCGGGTGCGGAACTGGGTGGGGGGCGGCACGGCGATCACGATGATTGGCGAAAGCGTCATCATCACGCTGCAGGCGGCGCGCGGAGTACGGTCCCACTTCAATGACGAGTCGGCGTCAGACGCAATTCTCTTCGGCGTGATGGGTGTATTGATCGCCATCAATACGATTTTGCTCGCTTGGTTGGCGGCTTGGCATTTCTCGCAGCGGATTCCCGCGGGCGACGGCCTCCTTTGGGGCATCCGCTGGGGCCTGCTGATGACGCTGCTGGCCAGCGCGGTGGGCGGCGTGATGATCGCGAATCAGGGGCACACCATCGGCCTGCCGGATGGGGGGGCGGGACTTCCCTTCCTCAACTGGAGTACGCGTGCGGGCGACCTGCGAGCAGCCCACTTCATTGGGCTCCATGGAATACAGGTGCTGCCTCTGATCGGCTGGGCGATTGACCAGTCCGATTCTCCTCGAGCTTGGCTTCTGGCGCTGGTGGCTGCGCTCGCCTATTTTGCAATCACCGTGATACTGCTGCTGCAGGCTCTGGGCGGCAAGCCGTTGATGGCTTAGCAATCGGAAGACGGGATTACACTTTGGAGATGCCGAATCGCGTCCTCGTCTGCCTGACCGTTTTCCTGGTCGCGCAGGAAATCCGATCCGCTCAGAAATTTGAATCCGCCACGTTGACCATTGCGGGCGATTGGGCAGTCCGGGTACACCTGCCAGGCGACGCGAGTCGAGTGGTACGGGTGAAGGCCCCGGTGATGCTCGATGTGTCCGGCGAAAAGCACGCCACGCTACCGATCTTTAACCCCAAAGCTGGTGGCTGGGTAAAGGGGGCTCAACTGCTGGGCGTGAAAGCTCAGGAAACGACGAGCCCGGGGTTGCTCGACCCGGAGAGCTTCTCGCTGAGAGCCGGTTCAGCGGTGGATGCTCCGCTCCTGGAGAGGGGCGTCGACTATGAGATCGATCTGCATTGGGGAACAGTGGGTCGCCTGGAGGGAGGCCGGATCAGGCCAGATCAAGCCGTATTCGCCCGCTACCGGCACGCGCAGTTGCGGCTGGACGCGGTGGTGCTCACTTCGGACCGGGAGATCGTGGTGCGCCAAGGTGAGCCACGCGCGGCGGCACCGCTGGTTCCACCGGTACAGGCCGGAGAACAGTTGCTCGGGCATATCTATTTGCCAGGCTTCGTGACGAAACTGGAACCCGAGCACTTGTTTCCGATTCTTGAGCAAGCGTATCTAGAACTGCCACAGCCGGAGAATGCCACGGTAGCGCGACTGGCCCGTCGATTGAATGCGGGCCAGTCGTTGCGGATTTTAGCCTGGGGCGATAGCGTGACGGACGGGGCGTACCTGCCGGATCAGAAGACCCAGCGCTGGCAGGAACAATTTGCCGCAAGACTGAGAGAGCGATTCCCCAAAGCCCGGATCGAACTCCTCACGCAGGCCTGGGGCGGTCGCAACACGGGCAGCTATCTCGCCGAGCCTCCGGGCAGCCCACACAATTACCAGGAGACCGTGCTGGCGTTGAAGCCGGACGTGATCATTTCCGAATTCGTTAACGACGCTCGCCTGCAGCCGGCTGAAGTCGCAGAGCGCTATTCAAGACTGCTTGCCGATTTCAAGGCGATTGGCGCCGAATGGATTATTCTGACGCCACACTACGTTCGGCCGGACTGGATGGGACTGACCAGAGAGCGCGACATCGACGAGGATCCACGCCCCTACGTCGCTGGACTGAGGCAGTTTGCGGCCAAACATGATGTGGCATTAGCCGATGCGTCACTGCGGTACGGCCGTCTTTGGCGTCAGGGCGTGCCGTACAACACGTTGATGGTGAATGCGATCAATCACCCGGACGTCAGGGGAATGCGCATTTTTGCGGACGCGCTGATGGCTTTGTTTCGTTAGCGCGACTACGAAAACAGCTCGTTGATGGGGCCGTAGAGATCGCTCTCAGCGTAGGGGACATACTCGAAGCCGCGGCCAAAGGGGTCGTCGTAGCGGATTGAGGTCCAGTTGATGCCGAGAGCGGAGTAAATAGTGGCTTCGACATCCTCAGGCCTGATGTAGCGGTCGCGCGACCAACCGAATTCGGTGACGTCCGAGCCGGTTTCATTGGTTTTGCCGATCACTTTGCCGCCCTGGACGCCCCCGCCGGCGAAGACGCAGAACTGCTGCAGGAAGTGATCGCGGCCGCCCGCCCCGTTGAGCGCTCCGACCGTTCGGCCGAATTCGCCCACCATGACGACGAGCGTATCCTTCAGCAGTCCAGTGGACTTCAAGTCGTCCAGCAAGGCTGCGAGGCCATTGTCGAGTGGCCTCCCGAGAGTGTAAAGGTTCTGGCCGGCCGTGGTCTCGTAGATATCGTTGTGCATATCCCAGTTGCCGTAGTTGATCTGAATGAAGCGCGTGCCTTGATTGGCAGCGAGCAGTTGTTTGGCGACCAGGCAGGCGTTGCCGAAACCGGAACTGCCATAGCGGGAGGCTTCGGACGCGGTAAATTTGAACGCCGTATCCACGGACGGGTTGTACATCAGGTTGCGGGCGGACTGGTAGAAAGCATCGTAGTCGCTGACGCTCTTGCCTAAGGGTGAGTTCACCCGGAGCGGCTCATCAATCGCGCGCAAGCGAGCATACATGTTCGTGGCGCGGGTCTGCCCTTCGCTGTTGGTGGTGTTCGGCAAACCAGTGGTGCTGGGTGTGACCTTAAACGGCGCGTAGTTTCCTGAGAGATAGCCAGGTCCGGCCGCGCCCTGCGCGTTCAGCGCGATGAACGAAGGAAAGATCTGGGACGGTGTCCGCTGCTTCTCCAATTCGAGGGCGACGATGCTGCCGATGTTCGGGGCAATGTCACCAAGGGCGGCGGCGGGATTCCGGCCCACTTGGGTCCACTGTTGGGCCAAGAGATGGACGAGGGCCCAAGCGCGCATGGAGCGGACAATCGCGATATCACCCAGACGTTCACCGAGCTTGGGCAGCAGGCCAGTGGGCCAGTTCACGCCATTGATGAGGGTGGGACCGAAGCCGGCCGGCGTGGTGCCAGGCGTTACCTTGAGGTCAAAAGTATCGACATGGCTCGGGGCGCCCGTCAGCAGGATGAAGATGACGTTCTTGGCCTTGTTCTGCATCGTGACTTCCTGGGAGGTCACGCGTACCTGGGCTCGGGCACGGGCGGGATCGAGGAGCAGATACGAGCCGGCGACCCCGGCCGCAGAGAAGAATTGGCGGCGATTCACATGGCGGCGATTGAAGCCCCACTGGTGCGGATGGGGATACTTTCGGAGGCGCCGGTCGAACTGGTCTTGTTGCTTGGTCATGATGAAGGCTCCCTAGTAGTTGAAGAGAAAGTCGACCTTGTTGAAGAGCGACCAGAGCAGATTCTCCGCCTCGGCATTGCGCGAGCCGGGGTTGGAGAGGTTTAACACAGCGGCGGCCTTCTCCGCATCGGAGGGGTAGCGCGAGAGTACGGCCAGGAAGAGGTTGGAGACCAGCTGATCGTTGGGCAACGGCAGGTTCTTGACCAGCAGGCTGGTGGACGGGCCGTTGGACTGGATCCGGGTCATCACGTAGGGGTCATTCATCATGGCGAGCGCCTGAGCGATGGAGCCATCGGGGCGACGGTCGTCGGTATCGCGGTCGCCACGGAGGAAGGAGTCCAGCAGGTTGACGACGTTCTGGTAGCGGCGTCCGGGCGTGTTGAGGGGCTCGGGGAACTTCATCGCGAGGCTCAACGCGCCATATCCGGGAGTTTCGTAGCTGGGCACAATGTTTGTGGCCAGGGCCAAGGCATCGTGGACCTCTTCGCCCCAGAGGCGCCGGACATTGTGGCGGGCGAAGAGCTTCTCCCAGTCCGGATTCCACTCGCCGTTGTAGCGCGAACTCAGCTGGTAGGTCTGGGAGTTGACGATGGTCCGCATCAACCATTTGAGGTCGTATTTGTTCTTGACGAACTCGGCGGCGAGTTCATTGAGGAGTCGCGGATGGCTGGGTTGCAGGACCCAGGGGGACGGCGGCGGACGGTCAGGATCGAGCCGCGCCGGATCGAACTGGTCAGGCGGATCGACGATGCCGCGCCCGAAGAAGTAAGCCCATAGGTAATTGACGCTGGCTCTAGAAAACTGGGGATCGGCAGTGAGTTGGCGGCCAAGGGCGGCGCGGTAATTTTCGCCGGGCTCAGGTGCGGTATCGGTAAAGAGGTAGCGCGGGGTGACGGCGGAGCCTTGGTTCAGGCCGGGAGCGCGGGCCGGTCGATTGCCGGTGGTCGTATTGAGCTGATAGTCGCGGCTGGAGCGTCCGGTGTTCTCGGCGATCGACCAATAGTAGGGATTCGGTTCGCCAGGGGTGGCAGCGCGCCGAGTGAGGGTGGTTCGCGAGAGGTAGGACGACTGCTCCCAGGCCTGCCACCGTAGAGTGTTTCTGCCCCAGAGGCTCAGTTCATCCAGGTGGCCGCGGCCGTTGTGGCAAAGGATGCAGTCCAGGTGAGCAATGCCGAGGAAGGTTTTCGAGATGTTCGCGGTTTGCTGGTCATAGGTGTCCTGGGCGGGCGCACCAGCGGCCACCACTCCGCCTACCAGAAAGTTGATCTCACCCTTCTCGTAGCTGGTTTCGCCAGCGGCGCTAAGCATCTCCCGGACCCATTGGTCGTAGGGTTTATTGGTGGTGAGCGAGGCGCGGATGAAGTTGTTGAAGGCCGTGACGCCATCGGCGAAGCGTCGGATCTGGGAGTTGGCGGAATTGTTCTTGAAGTGGTCGCCAAAGTACTGCGTCCACTTGTCAACAAACTCCGGACGGTTGAGCAACTCGTCGACATATTTTGCACGCTTGTCGGATGCGGTGTCGGCCAGGAATTGGAGCAGCCGCTCGCTCGTCGGGATTCTGCCGGTGAGGTCTAGTGTGACACGCCGGCAGAATTCGGCGTCGGTGGTCAGTTCAGCCGGAGCGACGCCGGCATCTGACATGGCGGAGAAGGTGTGGCGGTCAATCAGGCCCAGTTGGTCGAGTTGCAGGCTGTTTTTAGTTGCGCTGGCAGTGAGCTTACCCGTCACCTGAGACGTCAGTGCGTCAATGGCCGACCGCCGCATCCTTCCGCCGCGCGCAACCACGCCGGCCATGGCGATTGCGTGATGTTGCGGGCCGTAGTAGCCGCAGTTCGAGTGCTCCACTACCTGTTCCGGCGTGAGTACTTGCGAGGTGATCAGTTGCGCTGCGAGCAGTAGCGCAAACGCAGATTTCCCGTACGATCCAAACATGAATCCCCCCTTACAACGCCACATCTTCGTCCATTCCAGTCGATTGGCGCGTTCATTGGGCTTAACCCGGATGTTACAGTAAGAGTTCCGTTTCTCCGACGACTTTTCCCGAATACCATGAGCGATATCCCCTCGAGTGCTGGCGACCGGTTTAACGAGCTTGTGGCGTTAATGGCCCGGTTGCGTGCGCCTGGCGGATGCCCTTGGGATCAGAAACAGACGTTCGACACGATCAAACCCTATCTGCTCGAAGAGACCTACGAAGTGCTCGACGCGGTGGACGCAAAGGACTGGCCTGAGCTGACCGAGGAGTTGGGGGACCTGCTGTTGCAGCCTGTCTTTCTGGCCCAGATGGCTGGCGAAGCAGGCTACTTTCGCATTGAAGATTGCCTGGCCGCGATCAACCAGAAACTGATCCGGCGGCACCCGCACATTTTCGGCGAAGTGGTGGCCGAGACTGCCGACGACGTCAAGCGCAACTGGGACCAGATCAAGGCTGAAGAGAAGGCAGGCAAGGGCAAAGTCATAGGGGCATTGCTCGATGGTATTTCGCGAGCCCAGCCGGCGCTTGCTGAGGCGGCTCAGATTGCTTCGAAGGCTGCCGGAAAAGGCTTTGACTGGCCGGGAATCGAGCCGGTGTTCGAGAAGCTGCAGGAAGAACTTGCCGAACTGGACGAGGCACGCATCGGGGGGAAGCCCGCCGAGATTGAAGACGAGTTTGGGGACATCCTCTTCGTCATGGTGAACCTGGCGCGGTTCTTGCGGGTGGATCCTGAGCAAGCTTTACGTAAGTCGAACGCCAAGTTCCGGCAGCGGTTCGGCTACATCGAGGCTCGGCTCGGTGAAATGGGGCGTCCGTTTGAAGATTCGAATCTTGATGAGATGGAGATGCTGTGGCAGGAAGCGAAGATCGCCTTGAAATCCGAACGCTAACGGAGCAGAGTGAGTTGCGCGACGCGGTGCAGTTGCAGAAGACCATCTGGGGCTTCGAGGACATCGACTTGTTGCCGGTGCGGCTGTTTGTGGTCGCCACGAAGATTGGTGGCCAGGTGTTGGGCGCGTTTGACCGGCAAAAGATGGTGGCGTTTCTGCTCGCCATTCCTGGCGTAAAGCCGGGAGGCAAGGCCTATATCCACAGCCATATGCTCGGGGTGCTGAAGGATTACCGTAACCATGGGCTGGGACGGCGCCTTAAGTTAGCACAACGCGAGGATGCGTTAGCGCAGGGGTTCGACCTCATTGAATGGACGTTCGACCCTCTCGAGCTTAAGAACGCCTTCTTCAATGTGGAACGGCTTGGTGCGGTGGTGCGACGTTTTGTCTATAACCAATACGGCACCACCTCGAGCCAGTTACACGGCGGCTTGCCGACGGACCGGTGCATCGCGGAATGGCATATCGCCGGTGAGCGGGCACGGGCTATCGGTGCGGGCGGCACTTATCCACGCGGGCCGATTGAGGCGCGAATTACAATTCCGACCGATATCGCCGAGATTAAGGTGCGCGACCCGGAAAAGGCGCGCGTTATTCAGGCCGAGGCCGGCGCAGCCTTTACGCGTTACTTTCGCGAGGGCTTGGCGGTCATCGGTGTCGAATCAACCCCCGAAAAGGGAACTTACTTACTAGGACCATGGGAATCAAACTAGACCGGATTGTTTTGCGGCGGATCGAAATGCCGCTGGTGCACTTTTTCCAGACGAGTTTCGGGCGCACTTACTCGCGCTCTATCGTATTGGTGGAGGTGCAAGCCGACGGCGTCTCCGGCTGGGGCGAGATGACGTGCGGCGAGAACCCTTTCTATAACGAGGAGTGGGTGGATGCCGCCTGGCTGATTGGCAAACACTATGTCGCACCGCGCTTACTCGGGCATACGCTGGAATCTGCCGACGACGTCAATGCGCGCACAGCCCATATCCGCGGGCACAATATGGCGCGCGGCGGCGTGGAGGCGGCCGTTTGGGATCTTGAGGCGCGGATGAAAGGATTGCCGCTCTATCAGTCGATTGGCGGGGGAGCGCGACGCGAGATTCCGTGTGGCGTCTCGATCGGCATTCAAGATACGGTGCCCCAGTTACTCCAGAAGATTGAGACCGAGGTGAATGCCGGCTATCAGCGGATCAAGATGAAGATCGCGCCGGGTTGGGACGTGGACGTGATCCGTGAGGTGCGCAAGGCGTTCCCGCAGATTGCCCTGATGGCAGATGCGAATTCGGCGTATACCCTGGCCGACATTGACCGTCTGCAGGCGCTGGATGAGTTCTACCTGATGATGATCGAGCAGCCGCTGGCGCACGACGAGATCATCGATCATGTGCCGCTTCAGGCGAAGTTGAAGACCCCCATTTGCCTGGATGAGTGTATCCGCTCGGCGCACCATGCCAAGCAGGCGATTGAGATGCGGGCCTGCGGCATCATCAACATCAAGTTGGGCCGCGTCGGTGGCTTTGGCGAAGCCAAGCGCGTCCATGACGTTTGCCAGCAGTATCAGGTTCCAGTGTGGTGCGGTGGGATGTTGGAGTCCGGCATTGGCCGCGCGCACAACATCGCGCTTTCTACGCTGCCCAATTTCGTTTTGCCGGGCGACGTCTCGGCGAGCGAGAGGTATTGGAAGCGCGACATCATCGACCCTTGGGTAACCGTCTCGCCGCGAGGGACGATCGCGATCAACGACAACCCGGGCTTCGGGTACGAGATCGACCATGACTTCCTGAAGAGCGTACAGGTGCAGGAGGAAGTGCTCAGTTGAGTGCAGTCCTTTCCTTGCCCGCCGTCGATGTGGCGGTCCATCGCCCGAGCCGAACCAAACTGTACCTGCTGATCGGCCTGATGACCTTCATCTGGGCGTTGAACTACATTGTGGCGAAGTCCGTTTCGCACCATCTACCACTGTTGACCCTCGCGGCTGTCAGGACCGTGGTGGCGGGACTGTGTGTCCTACCCGTATTTCTCCTGAAAGGCGAGGGCCGTTGGCGCCGGGCGGACCTGCCGGCCATGTTGATTCTGGGCCTGTGCGGCGTCGCCTTGAACCAGATCTTCTTCGTGATGGGTATGGGGCAGACCAGCGTGGCGCATGCGGCAATTATCGCGGCTTTGGCACCGGTCCAGGTGTTGCTGCTGGCGGCGGTGCGCGGTCAGGAAGGCCTGAACTCGAAGAAGCTGACCGGTCTCGCGGTCGCGTTTGCGGGCGTCGGACTGTTGCAGTTGTCCAAGGGCGGCGAGGCTGGGGCCACCACACGGGGTGACATTTTCATCTATCTGAGTACGGTGCTTTTTGCCGGATTCTCCGTGTTCGGCAAGGACTACACTCAGCGACTGGGCACGTTCACGATGACGGGCTTCGCGTACATGCTGAGCGGTGTGGCTATGATTCCGGTTGTCTGGTTTACTGGCCGTGATTTGGCTTGGGGACAGTTGCCGTGGACCGTGTGGGCGGGAATCTTTTACATGGCCGCTTTCTCGTCGGTGCTGGCGTACCTGATCTTCTACTACGCGCTGGCTTGGGTACCGGCTTCGCGAGTGGCGGCGTTCTCCTATACGCAGCCGATTTTGGCGAGTCTTCTGGGCTGGCTGTTGCTGGGCGAGTCGCTGACGGTGGTGGTGATCGGTTCGGCGGCATTGGTGTTGGCGGGTGTTGTATTGGTGGAGCGCGGGCGTTGACCGGCTTTGCAGGTTTACTAAAGAACAACCGCAACTACCGCTATACCTGGTTGGGACAGGTGGTGAGCGAGGTGGGTGACCATTTCAACAATCTCGCCGTCTTTAGCCTGGCGATGCACTATCGCGATGCCGGTTTGGTGCTGGCGACCGCCCTGATCGCCCGCGGCATGCCGATGTTGGTGGCGGGACCGCTCTCCGGCGTCCTTTTGGACCGCTGGGATCGGAAACGGGTGATGATCGCCAGTGATCTGGCCCGCGCCATTGTCGGCATGCTGTTCATTTTTTGCGAAGGCCAAAGCAGCCCCTTGCTGTTGTACCTACTCAGCGCCTGCCTGATGTTCGCATCGCCGTTTTTCACGAGCGGTCGTGCGGCGATTCTCCCGACGATTGCCAGCAAGGAAGAACTGCACATGGCGAACTCGGTGACATTGACCACTCAGTGGCTGAACACCGCGGTGGGAGCATTCCTGGGGGGACTGAGCGTGGATGGCTTGGGCTATACGATTGCGTTCTTTTTGAACGCCATGTCATTCCTGTTCTCGGCCTGGTGTATCTCCCACTTGCGGTCGCCGCTCGGGCACTTCCGCGCACTCAGACCAGCGGATGAGACGACGCGGCCGCATCCGTGGGAAGACTACAAGAACGGCTTGAAGTACATTCGGAGCCAGCCCCTGATTCTGGCGATTCTCTTGACGGGAATGGGTTGGGCGATCGGCGGCGGGGCGGCCCAGATTCTGTTCAGCCTCTTTGGCGAACGTGTCTTTCATCGAGGGGCGACGGGGATCGGGATTTTGTGGGGATCGGCGGCGGTGGGCCTGGTGGGCGGCGGCATCTTTGCGCACTGGCTGGGCAACCGGTTGGACTTCGCCCAGTACAAGAAGGTGGTGGCGCTTTGCTTTGTCGGGCATGGACTTTTCTACATGGCGTTCTCCCAGATGGCTTCGTTCTGGGCGGCGCTGCTGTTTATAGGCTTGTCCAGGAGCGGCTCGGCGGTGGCGAGCATCCTGAACAATGCACAGGTTCTAAGGCACGTGAAGGATGAGTTTCGCGGCCGGGTGTTTTCGGCGATGGAGACGGTGATCTGGTCAATGATGATGGTCTCGATGATGGTGGCCGGCGTGGCTTCCCTCCAGATGAGCCCGCGGACTATCGGGCTGTGGGCGGGCGGTATGGCCCTGCTGACGGCGGTGGCTTGGGTGTGGGCGGATCTGCGTGGCCGGCTACCCGAGCCTCCGATTGAGCCAGGAGAGCCTAATGATCTGGAGATTCGTGGCGAGCCCGCATAGACGGCTGATACACTCGGAGGCTTCGCATGCTGTTGCAACTTGAAGGAATCCAGAAGCGGTTTGGGGGCGTGACGGCGCTGCGTCAGGGCACACTGAAGGTGCAGGCGGGTGAGGTTCATCTGCTGATGGGCGAGAATGGCGCCGGCAAGTCCACCATGATGAAGATTGTCGCCGGGATGCAGACCGCCGACGAGGGGCAGATGCTGTGGCGGGGGCAACCGGCTACCTTCCGCAGCCCGCGCGATGCTGCCGAGGCGGGGATCTCGATGGTGCACCAGGAGAGTCTGCTGGCCCCGCATTTGACCGTCGCGGAAAACATTTTCCTGGGCCGGGAAAACGCGCAATATGGGTTTGTTCCGCGGAAGCGCTTGATGCAGGAAGCCCGCCATCTCATTGAGCAGTACGGATTCCCCCTGCGGGCCGACATGAAGGTGGCGGAACTTAGCCCGGCGGGCAAGCAGATGGTGGAGATCTGCCGGGCGATCCGGCACGGTTCAAGTTTGTTGATCTTCGATGAGCCGACTTCGTCGCTATCGGAGAGCGAGACGCGCGAGGTCTTCCGGATCGTGGCCCAGTTGAAGACGCGAGGCGTCGGCGTGATCTACATCACCCATCGATTGGAAGAGTTGCGGACGATCGGCGACCACGTGACGGTGCTGCGTGACGGGCAGACGGTCCACACTAGCGCCTTGGCGGACCTCACCATGGATCAGTTGATCAAGCACATGGTGGGCCGTGAGGTGAGCGCGGTGTACCAGCGGGAGAAGATTGAGCGAGGCAAGGTTCGCTTGAAGGTGCAGGACCTATCGCGCGCGCCGTTGTTGAAGAACATCAACCTGGAAGTCCATGCGGGCGAGATCCTTGGCATCGGCGGCCTGATCGGGGCCGGAAGGACCGAGCTTTGCCGGGCGATCTTCGGCATCGACTCGATCGACGCGGGTACGATCGAGGTGGATGGCAAGGTGCGGAGGATCGAATCGCCGCGCGAGGCTGTGGCGGCGGGAATTGCCTACATCACCGAAGACCGGCAAAAGACAGGTTTGGCCCTGGGCCTGCCAATCGGCAAGAACATTACACTGGCCAGCCTGGATCGGGTGAGCCGCTATGGGATCCTGAGCCGGTCGGCTGAGCAGGCGGTGGAGGCCAACTTCATGGCGCGCCTGCGGGTGAAGGCGGCGAACTCCCAGCAGTTGGTGGGCAGACTTTCCGGGGGCAATCAGCAGAAGATCGCCATTGCCAAATGGCTGGCGCGCGAGGCCAGCATCTTCCTATTCGATGAGCCGACCCGCGGAATCGATGTCGGGGCGAAGGCTGAGGTCTTTGCGCTGATGGAAGATCTGGCGAAGCAAGGCGCGGCGATTCTGATGGTGAGTTCCGAATTGCCCGAGTTGATTTACGTGGCTGACCGCATCCTCGTGATGCGGCAAGGCCAACTCACCGGTGAATTGCCCGGTGGCTGCAGTCAGGAAGCGATTATGCACCTGGCAGCCTATAAAGAGAGTGTGCACTAATGCGAAGTTCGGTTTGGCAGCGGCTGCTGCCCTTTCTTACCCTCATCACGTTGTTCGTGGGGCTGATTATTGCCACGCCCAATTTCTTTACTCCGACAAACCTTTCGAGCGTGGTGCGGCAGACAGCGGTAATCAACATCATGGCGCTGGGCATGACGATGGTGATCATCACTGGGGGGATTGACCTTTCGGTTGGCTCAATTCTGGCTTTAGCCGGCTGTATGGGAACGATGGCCATGACGTCGGGTTGGCCGGTGCCGGCGGGAATCGCGGTGGGGGTCGTTGTCGGCTGCCTGGCGGGGCTATTAAACGGCGCCCTGACGACGCGGCTGCGGATTAATCCGTTCATCGTGACGCTGGGCACATTGCTGATCATTCGCGGCATGGCGCTGATTCTGACCAACGGCATGCCGGTACAGAACGTACCCAAGGCTTTTTCGTTTCTGGGTGAAGGTTCAGTGCTGGGAGTACCGTTCGTTCTGTTGATTCTTCTGGCGATCGCGTTGATCGTGCATGTGATTCTCGAGCACACCAAGCTTGGGCGGTATGCCTTTGCCATCGGCAGCAATCCAGACGCCGCATTCTATGCAGGTATCCCGGTAAAGTTTCACACGACGGTGATCTACGGAATCTGCGGCATGTTGACGGGCTTGGCCGGCATGATTGAGAGCTCGCGTTTGATGACGGGCCAACCCACAGCCGGCCAAGGCTACGAGCTGCCGGCGATCGCCGCGGTGGTGATTGGCGGGGGCAGTCTGCGTGGCGGCGAAGGTACGGTGGTGGGCACCCTGATCGGTGCCTTCATTATGGGACTGCTCTCGAACGGCTGTGACCTGCTGGGCATTCAGCCTTTCGTACAGCAAGCGACGATCGGCGCGGTGATCATCCTGGCGGTGAGCGTGGATGAGTTGCGCAAGCGCAAGATGACCTAACTACTGCTTGTCGAAGACGACTTTGGTGACGATGTCGCCCATGGGGGTACCGCTCATGGTCCGCTTCACGGTCATCGTTTTGCCGTCGGTGGACACTTCCCACCTTTCGGCAAGGGTGATCGACATTCCCTGCACTTCGCGCTTGGATGACACAGAGATCTGATTGCCATCCCACTTGGCGATGCTCTTTACTTCGCCCATCTGGTTCTTGTTGGTGCTCTCGCTGCCATCGAGCTTGTACTTCATGTCGGTGGACGCGGTACCGCGAGCGCCGGTGGTGGTGGATTCTACGCGCAGTTCAGCCTCGCCCCTCTGCGTGATCTTCTGGGTGAGCTTATCCGGCACCATTTGCGGTGCCATCTGGCCGAAGTCGCTGGCGCCCTTGTTCATTTCCCAGGTGCCGGCGAAGCTGGGCTTGTCCGCCGCCCAAACGGTCATGCTCGCCAAGGCGAGTAGGCATAAGGATCTGGTGATACGCATACGCCCGTAGTCTAGCAGTTCAGAAACTGGCGGGCGAGGTCGCGCCATTGCGGCCAGGTGTAGCCGAGATCGCGGGTTTCGTAGTAGAGGGTGCCAGGATGGGGCGGCTCGAGGAAGTTGTACTGTAGCGCGCGCCGAGACAGCTCCCGGTCGAGCCGAAAGCGCTCGAAGACGTGTCCCTGGGATACGAATTCGGCAAACATTTGGGCTTTGAGCGCCTGTTCCTCCGGACGCAAAGCCTGCGTTCGAACCGGTGGCCCGTCGATGGCGAACTCTCCCGCCACGCGGCTGCCATGGGCGAGGTGATAAAAGGGCGCCTCCTCGAGCATCGCTGCCGGAACGGCGACCTGACACGCCAGAGCGCAGGCATCGTGATCGGGGTGGCCGCCTTCGTAGGCATGGGTGAGCACGGCGCGGACGCCGTCCAGGCGGCGGGCAATCTCTGCGGCGATGTAGGGGAGGTTGCGCGCCGCCTCCTGGTCCGGCACGGGAAGCACTTCGCACTGCTCTTCCTTGACTCCAGCGAGGGCCACGGCGCGGAGCATCTCCTGCCGGCGATGCGCGGCATAGGCCTCGCGGGTGGAGAATCCGGCACGGGAGAAGTACTTCGGATTCAGGGGGCCGGAGTCTGTGACATGGAGGATGCGGCAGCGGGGACCGAGCCGGGCGCTCGCCGCGATTACTTCATCGTCGTAATGGGCCATCACAATCAGCAACACTCATGCCATTATGAGCTACGTGCGCATTGGCATCACTTGTTATCCCACCTACGGCGGCAGCGGCATTGTTGCGACTGAGCTTGGCCTTGAGCTATCGCTGCGCGGCCACGAGGTCCATTTCATCAGCTACGCCAATCCGGTGCGGCTGGAGGGACGCGAACGAATTTTCTATCACGAGGTAGAGGT
The DNA here is from genome assembly GCA_022843605.1 of Bryobacter sp. GTDB lineage: Bacteria > Acidobacteriota > Terriglobia > Bryobacterales > Bryobacteraceae > JALHNI01. The sequence continues at coordinate 16,001 of JALHNI010000072.1, read as the reverse complement.
GACGACCTACCCGTTGTTCCAGTATCCGCCATACACCTTGGCGCTCGCTTCACGGATGGTGGATGTGGCGGAGCACCACGAGTTGGATCTGCTGCACGTTCACTATGCGATTCCGCATTCGGTTTCCGCCTATCTGGCGCGCAATATGATGCGTGCGAAGCGGCGCCTGCCTTTCGTGACGACTTTGCACGGCACCGACATTACGCTCGTGGGGACGGACCCCAGCTACTTTCCGATTACGAAGTTTTCGATCGAGGAATCCGATGCGGTGACGGCGATCAGCCAGGACCTCAAGGAGCAGACGCAGCGCGTCTTCGGGATCGCAAGGCCGATCGACGTGATCAACAACTTCATTTGTCCCGGCACATACCAGCCGCATCCGGAATGGCGTGAAGTGCGACCGACATTGATCCACATCTCAAATTTCCGGCCGGTGAAGCGCGTTCTCGATTGCGTGCGCATTTTGGCCCGGGTGCGACAGAGCGTAGATGCCGACTTATGGATGGTGGGTGACGGTCCGGAACGGATGCCGGCGGAGCGTCTGGCGCGGGATTTGGGGATCGAGGCGAATGTACGGTTTTGGGGCAAGCAGGATCAGATTCCGAAGTTGATGCCCCGAGCCCATGTGTTGCTGATGCCGAGCGAAATGGAGAGTTTCGGTTTGGCTGCGTTGGAAGCCATGTCGTGTGGCGTGGTCCCGGTGGCCACACGGGTAGGTGGTGTTCCTGAGTTGATTGACCATGAAAAGACTGGCTTTCTAGGGGCGGTGGGCGATATCGAGTCCCAAGCCGGCTACGTGATCCGCCTCTTGCAGGAGCCGGCGCTCCTGGCCACCATGGCGGCGGCGGCGCGCCGGGCGGCGGAGACTCGCTTCAACACTAACGAAGTGATTCCGCAATATGAAGCGATCTATGAGCGGGTATTGGCGCCGCAATAATTCTGGTCAGCGTGGCGGGCCGTTCACGGCATGCTCCAGCCACGCAATACCGAAGCGAATCAGATCGTGGGCATCGAAGAGGTAGGAGGGGGCTTGAGCCACCAGGCCACGGCGCCCCTGGCCCGTGGCCAAATAGGCTTCCGCGATCTGTTCGAAGCAGTTGTCGGGCAGCGCCGGGTGTACCGGGTCGCCGGTGTCGAACTCCTCGAACTGCACCCAGGCCGGACCTTGAGGTCCGGGCATCAGCCGACGGTAGCGATGGATCCGTTTGTCCGGAATCCGGGCTTCGTGCTCGGCATAATGCAGGAGCGTGATGGTATCGAGCGGCGCTCCCAGCATCAGCACCTTTCCCTGACGATCGAGGACTTTGGCGAAAGGCGATCGTGGGCCATAGCCATGCTGAAATGGATGGTCCGCGGTGAGCCAGAGCGCGTGCGCACCAATGGCGACAACTCCGGCGTCCGGATGGTCGCTGCGGATGGCTCCAGGCCAGGTACGTAGGGTTTCATGCAGGATTCCATGATCGCGGGCGGCATGGGCGATGCGCTTGTCGAAGACCGGCGGATCGGGCTCATCATCTTCGTAGAAGGGTTCGAAGTCGACGTAGGCGACGAGGGTGCCGCTGGGTCCCACGGCTTCGAGCAGGGACTGAATGACGGTATTGACGCCGCCAACGATGGGGCCCAAGGCGCGAACACTCGAGTGGACCATCAGGACTTCGCCGGGCCCAATGCCGAGCCTCACCAGGTCAGAGTGAAGGGTTTTGTGGGATGCCGCCATGACAGAATGGTGAACTTCTGCCAAGATACCGAATTGGACCGGGTTGCCGCCAGAGGCGCGCTTCTGCCAAACTCTAGGTTTGCTTGCGAAGACCCTGATCGTCGCCGCCCTTGGCGGCCTTTGTTTTTCGCCCGCGCCTGCCCAAGCGCCGGTCGCGCAGGCATTGCCGCCGAAGCTCTCGCTTCGCTACACCGTGGAATGGCGGCTGATTACGGCCGGCTGGGCCCGGTTGGACTACGATGCGCAGAACACAGCGCGGGTGCATTTGCAGAGCCAGGGTTTCGTTTCCAAACTCTATCGCGTGAATGACAACTACCTGGCGGTGCTCGATCCAGCACTTTGCACCAGCACCGTGAGCATGCAGGCCGAAGAGGGTAGCCGCCGGCGAGAGACACTGATCACTTTCGACAAGGATCGCAAACGCATTCGCTATCTGGAGAAAGACCTGGTGAAGAATCAGGTGATGCTGGACAAGGCGATGGTCTCAGGCGGCTGCGTCAATGACGTGATCGGGGGGCTGATGCGATTGCGAACTCTGAATCTGGAACCTGGACAGACGCTCACCATGCCCCTCTCCGACGGCAAGAAACTTGAACAGGTGAAAGTGGAGTGCGAGGCCAAGGAAGAACTGAAGACTCCGGCCGGGACGTTTGCCGTGACGCGGTATCAAGTGAATGTTTTTAACGGCGTGCTCTACAACCGAAAGGGCACGATGCAGGTGTGGATCACCAACGACGAACGGCGATGGCCCGTGCAGATTCGAGCGCGTTTGCCGTTCTACATCGGCTCAATTACGCTGCAGTTGGAAAAAGAGGAAAAGCCTTGATGTTGAAACGTGCCGTTTATCTCGTGCTGTTCGCGAATGTCGCGCTGGCGCAATCCAACCTATTGCCTAGCCGTGAGGTGCTGGCGCTACAGCAGCGGGGTGTGCAGCTAATGGAATCGATCTCATTGCTGGTTCCTGAACTCTCGCGGGCTTCTGCGCCATTGCTCGAGAATGCCAAACAGGCCCGCCAAGCCTTGATCGTCGCGCCGGGCGGAATGCATGCCGGCCTGGCACACACCTATCTCGTCAATGCCCGTGCGTTTACCGTGTTATCCGATGCCGTGCCGAAGCCGTATCCGTTTCCCGAGGAAGGCAAGAAACAGACCGCCGAGTATCGAGACCTGCTAAGCAAGTTGGAGGCTCACTTCACGGCGTTGCTGCTACAGCGTGAAGCGGCGTTGCGCTCGTCCGATCGGGATAACTTACGGCGTTACTCCGAGGCGAACATGCAGTTGAAACCGGCGACGCAGGGGCGGGTGGTGTTTCTTGGCGATTCGATCACCGATGCCTGGCGTCTCAATGAGTATTTCCCTACGCAGGACTACGTGAATCGTGGCATCAGTGGTCAGGTGACGGGTGAAATGCTGGGTCGATTGAAAGCCGATGTGCTGGACCTGAAGCCGGCGGCCGTGGTAATCCTGGCGGGCACGAATGATCTGGCTCGCGGGATCCCCCTCAGTACGATTCAGAACAATCTGACGTTGATCGGTGATCTTTTGACCCACCACCGGATCAAGCCGATTTATTCTTCGGTATTGCCGATCAGTGACTATCACAAGGCAGTAAACCCCACATACGAGCGCTCGCCGCAACGGCCGCCGGAGCAGATTCGCGCCATCAACCAGTGGCTCGAGAGCTTCTGCAAGAACCGTGGGTTTACCTACCTGAATTATGTTCCCGTACTTGCCGATGGCAGTGGAATGCTGAAGGCGGAGATCGCCGAGGACGGCCTGCATCCGAATGGCACGGGATACCGGTTGATGGCGCCGCTGGTCGCCGAGGCCATCCATCGGACGCTGAACAGCGGTGGTGCGGCCCGTCCAGTCAAAGCCAAGTGAAGCGCGTTCCGGAACGTTTTTCCGTTCGTATACGTCGTACAATTTACAGATCGAATGACCGGCCCTCATGTCCGGCCAGCATTCATCCGATATGGATCGGTATCAGTCGGCCTCGTCTGCCCGAAAAAACTAGGGAGGTGCGCAATGCAAGTCTTTGGTACAAGGAAGTGGGTGGAGATTCCGGGAAGCGACACGCTGGAATTGCCACCGTTGTTGGTGAACGGGAAGCACGACGGCCGGTACAAAGCTCACCCGGAGAAGTTGGAACGGGTGGTGGGATTGGCCGCCAATATCGTCGAGAGCGAAGAGATGATCGACGACGGCACGCTACCGGTGACGATGATGGAGGCTGAGCATGAGCGGCGCAAGATGGATTTGGCGCTGAATCTGGTTGACCAATACTTTCTCTTTCTGAATCAATGGAATTGGGGCGATTCCATTCTGTCCTGGATACGGCAATGCGAGACCACCTTCGAACTGAATTCCAACCTGCGGCCGTTCCTGCGTGGAGACGTCTGGCCGCACGCCGGCCGCAAGAGCTTCGTCGATCTGTTGCGGGATAAGGACGTCAAGTCTGACTCCGGGAGCCTGGAAAGTGCGGTTGGGATGCGCCTGACCTTTCGCCAGCCTCCGCCGATTGCGTGTTTTTCGAACCAGTTCCTGCTGTACCTCAATGGAACGGTGGCGACCACGGCCTACGGCACTTGGGCCGCGATGAATCCTGATCCGGTCTCGTCTTTGCCGCCTGAGCGTTTTCGTTTCGATATCGTTACAATGTGACGCTATCCTATTAATTGACGTCGATTCTGCTCAAGCTGTTGTTGTGGCCTCCGGGCGCGTTCCTTGCCGCCCAGCTACCCACCCCTGACGTTCCAGCGAAGCCTGTCCTCGAATTTCCCGCACCGGTTGCGGAACGTCGTACGGACTTGAATTTGCTTGGCAAGACGAACACGGAAAGCGGCGAGGGACGCCGGAATGAAAACGTCGCTATTACGCTGCTCGACAACAATGCTTTGAAGGAGAGCAACAAGCGACTCGGTACAACCGCGACCCTCGTAAACGAGTTCAAGAGCGAGGCACGTTACTACGGCGCTGAGTACGGCAACTCACCGACCGGGCCGATGCATGTCGGGACGGCCCGTAAGTCGGCTGTCGTCCATGGCAGCGCCAACTGGACGCACGGCAATAGCATCTTTTCGGCGCGCAGCTTCTTTCAGGTGGGAGGCGTGCGGCCCGCTCGCGACAATCAGTTTGGGATCCGACTATTGGTGCCCATCACGGCCCGCACGTTCCTAACCCTGGATGGATCGCGCCAGATGCAGCGCGGATTCGTGAACGGCAATATCCTGGTGCCACGATCCGAAGAACGTAGTTGTCTCAGCGGCGATCCGCAGATTTGCGCGTTGATCAACCGTTGGCTGCTGGCATGGCCAATGGAGCCACCAAATCTGGGCGAACGCCAGCTGAATACCAACGCGCCGCAGCATATCGACACTGACAATTCAACCCTGCAGATGGATCACGTCCTTTCGAGGGGACGCCTCACCGCGCGCCATACTTGGACTACGCAAGCTGTCGACGCCTTCCAACTGGTCGCCGGCCAGAATCCGGATACGACCACCAAGTCGCATGACGCCAGGCTCACCTGGAGCCGCAACCTTGCTGGGCAATCCGTTCTGGAGGTGACGGCTGGGTTCGGACGGTCGCGGTCCCTGCTGGTGCCGGAACCGAACGCGGTAGGGCCTCAAGTCGTCATCGGTACGGCCTTTGAGAAGCTGGGACCTGGATCATCGATCCCAGTGGACCGCGTGCAGAACCGTTATCGGGCCGCGATCCGTTATGCCCGCCAGCAGGGCAGCCATGCCCTGTCTTTCGGCGGTGAGTTGGCCCGGCTTCAGATGAACGGACGTGAAGCGAGCTCGAATCGGGGCAATATGTATTTTCGTAACGACTTTGGGAGGGATGCGATTGCGAATTTTCGACTCGGCTTGCCGACAAGGTTTTCTTACGGCACCGGTGAGTTGGCCCGTGGCTTCCGCCGTTGGGAGACGCATTGGTTTGCTCAGGATACTTGGCGCGCAACGCGCACACTCACCATCAACTACGGTTTGCGCTATGAGCCGGTACTCGGTTTGAGGGAAGTGGATGACCTGACGACGGTTCCGTTTGACTGTGACTGCAACAACCTTGCGCCGAACCTCGGCGTGGCGAAGCGGTTGCCGGGAGGCTGGGGAGTTTTGCGGGCTGCCTATGGTACGCAGTTTGGCGAAATCTTCGCCGCGACACTGCAGCAATTGCGTTGGAACCAACCTTTGTTTCAGAAGATTGAGGTGCAGAATCCGTTTTTGCTGGATCCGTTACGGGGGGTCGCAATTGGGGGAAATCAGCGGGCAATTACCTTCGATGTGCCGCCGGATCTGGTGACGCCCTATTCGCATCAGTACAACGGCAGTTGGGAACTGCCACTGGGCCAACGCGGGGGGAGGCTGCAATTGGGGTTCGTGGGCACTCGCACGTGGAAACTGTTGCTGATGTACTATGACAATCGCGCTGCGATCGTGCCGGGGATCGCCCAGACTACGGCGACGATCAATGACCGCCGGCCGGACAATCGATACTACGACTTCCGGCGCGTCTCGAATTCGTCACGGGCTTACTTCGATGCCGCCAAAGTCACCTACACCCTACCGAATTGGCGACATTTGACTCTTGAGTCCTCTTATTGGTTCAGTAAGGCGATTGATACAGGCGCCAGCTACGTCAATATTGCTGCGGGCGACGATGCCAACCAGGGGCATTCTCAGGTGCCTGATGGGATCGCGGCAGACCTGAGAGGCGTGAGCGCTTTCGATCAATCGCACGCATACCTGATGCGGCTGAGTTACTCCGTGGTTGCGCCCAGAGGTGTATCGAGATGGGTGCACAGCGTCAGCAAAGACTGGCGGGTTTCCGGCGTCTATTTGGCGAAAAGCGGAATTCCATTCACCGTGGTAAGCGGATCCGATGCGCCTGGATACGGCAATGTCGATGGCGTGTCGGGTGATCGTCCGAATCTGCTCGACACCACAATCCTGGGACGCACACTCGGCGACCCGGATACCGTAACGAGGCTACTTCCCCGCTCTGCTTTTGCGCTGATCGGGCCGTTCGACCGTCGGGGCAATCTTGGCTCGAACACCTTCCGCCGTGGTGGGATCTGGAACCTCAACGCCGCACTAGAACGCCGGTTCGTCCTGAGTGGTGAGAGGGCACTGAACTTTCGAGCAGAAGGGGTCAACTTGTTCAATACGCCGCAGTTCGCGGAGCCGAATGCCGATCTCTCCTCGCCGGCATTCGGGCAGATTACGAACACTCTCAATGATGGGAGAACATTCCGCTTTTCTCTCAGGCTTGATTTCTAAATCACTTCGCATCGATAGCGAGGTTATTTTTCACCGAGAATACACCAGCTACGCCATTTGCTTGAATGTTAGCCACGTTCTTATCCATCTCGCGCGCCACGAAGCCTTCGAGTGTTACATGACCGTTCTTCACGATGATGTGGATGGGCGGCACGGCGCGAAGCGAATATTGCTGAAGGACGGGATGATTGAAGATCGCTCGGGCAACGGCGATGCGGATTCGGTCATCATTGGGTGATAGCGGTAGGACTTCGATCTGATTGATGACCCGTTCCACGCCTTCCACCGTCTTAACGCGGTTTTCTGCCTCACTCTTGAGAGTGGGCCGAGTCACCTGTCCCATCAACGTGACCACGTAACCGTCAACTCTGAAGCTGACATTGTCGAACACACCGTAGAACGGCATCATCACCAACTCGTGACGAACCTCCTTGATCAGGTTCTGCCGGGCCTTGTCAGATGGTGCGGGCTTGCTGGCCTGCGCGAATAACCCGGTTGCGAGGGCAAAGACAAGGAATACTGAACGCTTCATGATGATCTCCTATTGGTTACTACGAGTTCGCCAGCTTGATGGTTTCAATCGACGACGAATACTCTGTCAAAGCGAGCGCATCTTTCGCGCGATGGAAAGCGCCATCTCCAACGCCTGTTCGCCATTCAGGCGAGGATCGACTTCGGTGCGATACCGACGCTTCAAGTCTGCCTCGGCGAGCCCTCGAGCCCCTCCGGTGCATTCAGTCACATTGTCGCCAGTGAGTTCGATGTGAACACCACCAAGGCTTCCGCCAGCCGAGGCATGGATTTCGAAGGCCTGCTCGAGTTCTGACAGGATTGCCTCGAAGGGCCTGGTCTTGAAGCCCTCGCTGGTCGTGATGGTGTTGCCGTGCATGGGATCGCAAACCCACAGTGGCCGATGGCCGGTCTCCCGCACCGCGGCAATCAGTGCCGGAAGATGGCTGTCGATCTTCGCGGTGCCAAAGCGGTGAATGAGTGTGATTCGCCCATGCTGGTGATCGGGGTTGAGTCGATCCAACAGCCGCTTCAGGATTTCGGGAGTGGTGATTGTGCCGATCTTGAGGCCAAGCGGATTCTGCAGGCCCCGAAAATACTCGACATGGGCGCCGTCAATATCTGCGGTCCGTAGGCCGATCCAGGGGAAATGCGTCGCCAGGTGATACCAACGGCCGTTCTGCTGATGGGTCTGGGCACGCTCGTATTCCAGGTGGAGACCCTCGTGGCTGGAGAAAAAGTCGACTTTTTCGAGCCCCCCGGTCCGAACCCCGAGAACATGCTCCATGAATCGCAGACTTTCGCCGATGGAACTGACGATCCGCCGGTACTCGAGGGCCAACTGGGAGCTTTCGATGAAGTCGAGGTCCCAATTCTCCGGATGGTGCAAGTCGGCGAATCCGCCACTCGACAACGCGCGGATCAGGTTTAAGGTGAGTGCTGCCCGTTCGTAGCCCCGGAGCAGGAGTTCTGGATCGGGGCGTCGATCGGCCTCGGTGAAGGCCGGCCGATTGACGATGTCGCCTCGATAGGAAGGGAGCGTTACGCCGTCGCGCGTCTCCATATCTTCGGACCTGGGTTTCGCATACTGACCGGCAAAACGGCCCACACGAATCACGGGGCGTTGTCCACCATGGACGAGCACCAGACTCATCTGCAACAGGACTTTGAGTTTGTTGGTGATCGGTTCGGCGCGGCACTCCGAGAGGCTTTCCGCACAATCGCCGCCCTGCAAAAGGAAACGCTTGCCTTCGGCGGCTTCGGCCAATTGCCGTCGCAGTTCGTCGATCTCCCAGGACGTGACTAAGGGCGGCAGACCGCTAAGTTCACCGACGGCGCGTGCTAAGGCAGCGGGGTCGGCGTAGCGGGGTTGTTGGAGGGCGACGCGATTGCGCCAGGAGTCGGGATTCCAGTCGTTCAGCAACCTTCTATTGTCGCAGGATAGAATCAAAATCGTGAAGCGAAACGCCGTTCTCGTTCTTCTGTGCCTGGGTGTCGTCCTGGGATTGACTTCGTGTGGCGCCGGATCCGGAGGACCCAGTGCGGCTGATGCCGCGAAGCTGGTTGCCGAAGCCGACGCTGAACTGCTGGCGCTCTCGAACCAGGCGGGCCAGGCGCAATGGATCGCCGCCACCTACATTACCCAGGACACCGAGGCAATCTCCGCTTCGCTCACCGAGAAGGCAATCCAAGCTGGCGTGAAGTATGCCAAGCTTGCGGCCAAATTCGACGGGGTCACCGTTCCGCCCGATGTCGCCCGCAAATTGAAGCTCTTGAAAAACGGGCTGGTGGTGGCGGCACCCGGCGATCCGAAGCTTTCCGCTGAGTTGACCAAGATTACTTCGGGCATGGAGGCGCACTACGGTCGTGCGAAGTATTGTCCGACGGCAGACAACTGTCAGGACATCGGACAACTGGGCAAGACGTTTGCGGAGAGCCGCGATGCCGCAAAACTCCTTGATGCCTGGAAAGGATGGCATGCGACCGCGAAGCCGATTCGGGCAGACTATGTGAAGTACCTGTCACTCGCCAATCAGGGTGCACGGGAATTGGGTTTCAAGGACTCAGGTGCCATGTGGCGTTCAAAGTACGACATGGAACCGGACGCCTTTGCCAAGGAGGTCGACCGCCTGTGGGAGCAAGTAAAGCCGCTGTACGTCTCCCTCCATGCGTATGTGCGCAATCGCCTGCGGGCTCAGTATGGCGAGCAAGTGGTGCCGGCCGATGGCCCGATTCCAGCCCATCTTCTGGGCAACATGTGGGCGCAGAGCTGGGATAATCTCTACCCGATCCTGGCCCCGCCCAAGGCCGACCCCGGCTATGACTTGACCGAGATCCTGAAAGCCCGCAAGGCGACCGCGGAGCAGATGACGCGGATGGGCGAGTCTATGTATCTGTCGCTTGGTTTTTCGCCGCTGCCTAAGACCTTCTGGGAGCGCAGCATGCTGACCAAGCCTCGTGATCGCGAGGTGGTTTGCCACGCCTCAGCCTGGGACGTCGACAATGTGGACGACTTGCGCATCAAGATGTGCATCGAACCGACCGGCGAAGATTTCTTTACCATTCATCACGAACTGGGACATAGCTACTACCAGCGCGCGTATAACAAGCAACCGTTTCTGTTTCGCGATTCCGCCAACGATGGCTTCCATGAGGCGATTGGCGACACCGTGCAGTTGTCGATGACGCCTGAGTATCTGGTGAAGATCGGCCTGCTGAAGAGCTTGCCTCCAGAATCCGCCGATGTTGGCGTACTGATGAAGCGAGCGCTGGAGAAGGTAGCGTTTTTGCCTTTCGGCCTGATGATCGATCAATGGCGGTGGAAGGTCTTCTCGGGAGAGATCAAGCCAGAGCAGATGAACGCCACATGGTGGGAGTTGCGGAAGAAGTATCAAGGTGTGGCGGCGCCGCTAGCGCGAACGGAAGAGGATTTTGACCCGGGCGCCAAGTATCACGTGCCCGCTTCAGTCCCGTACACCCGCTATTTCCTCGCGCATCTCCTGCAGTTCCAGTTTCATCGCGCTCTGGCGGAGAAGGCAGGCTGCAAGCAGCCACTATACCGGTGCTCGGTTTACGGCAACAAGGAGGCCGGCAAGGCGTTCGAAGAGATGCTGGCGAAAGGTGCGAGCCAGCCGTGGCCGGAGACCTTGAGGCTTCTTACCGGCAAGAGTGAGATCGACGCGACGGCAGTGGTGGACTACTTTGCGCCGCTGAAGAAATGGCTCGACGAGCAGAACGCCGGAAAGCCCACGGGCTGGTAGTGGCCTATTCCTTCGGCGGGCGCTGGTTTTTGAGCCAGGTATCGTAGGTATGCTTCTTCGGTCCGTAGTAGTCGATCGCGTCAAAGGATTGGGCGTTTCCATTGTAACGGGGGTCGCCTTGTTCTTTGAGCATCGTCTCCATCCGCTCGCGCAGGGTCCGCTTCACCTGCGCGTAGTCCACTTTCGCCGCCAGGTTCGTTAAACACTCAGGATCTTCGCTGATTTTGTAGAGTTCTTCGGCGGCCCGAAAGCCAAACGCGAGTTGGTAATTCTTGTCGAACGATGAGAGAAGCAGGGTCTTGGTGGGGCTGTCGTCGACATTTCGATACCCGGTCTCAGGATTGCCGGCTGGCCAGCGTTCAGGCTCGAAATTGCGGACGTAGAGAAACTCCGGCGTGCGAATGGCGCGCACCGGATAGCCGGCATCGTTGGGCCGCCCCATATCGTGCCGCTCCTTGGCGATCAACATTACGTCTCGGGTGGCGTCCACCGTACCGGACTTTGGACTCTTGAGGACGTCGACGAAACTCTTGCCGGTGATCGTGGGCGGGGCCTTTACGCCGGCGGCTTCAAGGAAAGTCGGAGCAAAGTCACGGGTATTGATGAAGTCGTTGACTTGGCGGCCGCCGGTGGTCAGCTTGCCCCAACGAATGGCGAGCGGGATGTGGAAGCCCTGCTCATAGATTTGTCCCTTTACCCGGGGGAATGGCATCCCATGATCCGAGGTGACCACCACGAGGGTGTTGTCGAGTTCACCAATCTCTTCCAGTTTGGCGAGTGCGCGGCCAAGGTGCTGGTCAAACCACTCAACCTCCACCGCGTAGTCGAGCATGTCGCTGCGCACGGTCTTATTGTCCGGATAGTAAGCCGGAAGCTTGACGTCTGCCAGTTGCTTCCCTGCCCGCAAGCCGGAGCCGTCTTCATAAGCGCGATGCGGCTCCTGCCCGCCGAGCCAGAAGCAGAATGGCCGATCGGCTGGGCGTTTGGCGAGGAAGTCAGCGAAGTTGCCGGCATAGTCGCGGTTGGAGATTCCGCTGGCCGGAGGGACGTTGGTGAGCGCCTGAAACTCGCGGCCTGCCGGATTGTGCTTCCATCCGGTGATCTTGTACTCGCCAGGTCCCCAACCCTTACCCGTTAAGCCGACGAAGTATCCGGCCTGTTCGAGCACGGTGGGATAGACCGCAAACTCGTTGGGGAAGATGCTGTAGTGATTGATCGCCTCCTTCAATTGCCAGGAGTTGCGCCCCGTGAGGATGGTGGCCCGGCACGGGCTGCACTTGGGGTTAGAGGTGAACGCATTGTGGAAGAGGACACCCTCCCTCGCCACGCGATCGAAGTGAGGCGTCTTTACCCAGTTGGCGCCGTAGGCCCCGGCATGACCATGCGACCAATCGTCGGCAATTACGAACAAAATGTTCGGACGGCGAGATGGCTGGGCAATGGCGGCCACGGAGCTAGAGGCGGTGAGAAGGAATTGGCGACGGTTCACAGCGATCAGGGTAACTTAGAGTGATGGCAAAACGAAAGTTGCGTTGGGGCGTGATTGGCGCTTCCAAGTTCGCGATCACCAAGTGCGTGCCCGGCATTCAAGCCTCTGACCTGTGCGACGTGGTGGCGATTGCCTCGCGCGACCTCGACAAGGCAAAGGCCGCCGCGAGCAAACTCAATATCGAGACCGCGTATGGCTCCTACGACGAGTTACTGGCGGATCCGGCGATCGACGTGATCTACAACCCGCTGCCGAATCATCTGCACGTGCCGTGGTCCATCGCCGCGGCAAAGGCCGGAAAGCATGTGCTCTGCGAAAAGCCACTCGCTTTGGCGATGGACGAATTGCAGGCTTTGGTTCGCGCGCGGGATGCGGCGGGCGTCATCGTGAGCGAAGCCTTTATGGTCCGTTGCCATCCCCAATGGCTGCGCGTGGAGGAGCTTGCGAAGTCGGGGCGCATCGGTGAACTGCGCGCCGCAACCGGATTCTTTAGTTACACCAACGTTGACCCGCAAAACATTCGCAATCGCGCAGACATCGGCGGCGGTGCAATCTGGGACATCGGATGCTATCCGGTAACGACTTCGCGGCTCCTTTTCGGCACGGAACCGGTTCGCGTCGCAGCCACCATTGTGCGCGATCCGGAGTTCGGTACCGACCGCCTATCAACCTTCATTCTGGAGTATCCGCAAGGCCACGCCATCTTCACCTGCAGCACCCAACTGGTGCCCTACCAGCGCATGCAGTTCATGGGAACCAAAGGTCGAATTGAGGTGGAGATTCCATTCAATGCTCCGCCGGACCGCGCCACCAGGGTCTTCATCGATGACGGCGGCGAACTCTTCGGTTCCGGAATATCCACCGAGAGCTTCGCCGTTGGCGATCAGTACACCTGGCAGGCAGATGCGTTCGCCCGGGCCGTGTTTGGCGAGGGGCCTGTGGCGGTGCCGTTGGAGGACTCGCTGAAGCAGTTGGCGGTTCTCACGGCCATATTCAAAGCGGCGGAGAGCGGTAAATGGGAGCCGGTGGGTTAGGACCAGGGCAGTAAGAGCAATCGCACCACCGGCATGGCGAAGAGGGTAGAATCCACCCGGTCAAGCCAGCCGCCGTGGCCGGGCAGCATGGTTCCCGAATCCTTCACGTGGGCGCCACGCTTGAGCGCGGACTCGGCGAGGTCGCCAATTTGCCCTGCCACATTTGCGGCCGCGGCGATGACGAGAGTCTTCCACCAGGGATAGTTCGGTAGTGCCCACAAGATATAGCAGACGCCGAAGACGGTACTGGTGACCACGGATGCAATGGCACCCTCCCAGGTCTTACCGGGTGAAATCACCGGAGCCAGTTTTTTGCGACCGAAATTGCGGCCGACGATCATAGCAGCCGTATCGCCCACCCAATTGAGGGCGCAGGCCATCAGAAGCCAGTGCGGGCTGATCCGGCCCAAATCAAGCGCGGTTCGCCAGCCGCCAAAGATGTAGAGGATGCCCAGGGAGAAGGCGCCGGCAGTGGCCAACGAATGCGTGAGGTCAGGCGCCCTGAGGGCGAGCGCCATCCCGAACATGACGAGGAGCGTGGCGACTAAGACGCCAGGCATCGGAACCGCCATGAGCACCAAGCCAATGGCATAGCCAATCGGGGCGAAGGTAGGGAGATTCATGGCCGCCACGAGTGAGAGGTACTCGTGGTAGCAAAGCGAAGCGATCGCCAGTAGCGCAATGAAGGCGAGCCACGGCGGTGCGGCGAACATGATACCGAGGACTGCCGGAATCAGGACTAACGCCGTGAGCACCCGCTTCATTGTTTAGCGCGCTGGGACAGCTTCTTCCGCGTTCGATTCCTCGGTCTGTGCGCGTTCCAGGGCTGACAATCCACCGAAGCGGCGATCCCGTTTCTGATAGTCGAGCAGGGCGCGCAGGAGGTCGGCGCGGCGGAAGTCCGGCCAATAGGTTTCGGTGACGTAGATTTCCGCATAGGCGATTTGCCAGAGGAGGAAATTGCTGATGCGCATTTCGCCGGAAGTGCGAATCAGGAGGTCCGGATCCGGTAGGCCGGCGGTGGACACGGCGCCATCAAGTGTCGCTTCCGAAACTTCGAGCGATCCTAGTCGACCTTGCGCCCGAGCCTCCTCGATGAGGCGATTGACGGCGTCCACCAAGTCGGCGCGACCGCTATAATTCAACGCCAAATTCACTTTCAGGCCCGTATTGCCGGCCGTGAGCGCGATCACGCGGTGAAGCTCTTCACGAGCGCCTTCAGGCAAGTCCTCAATGCGTCCAATGGCATTCAGCTGAATATTCTGCTCCATCATGGTGGCCAATTCCTGACGGAGAAAGAATCGGAGAAGGCGGAAGAGGGTGTCGATCTCGGACTTCGGACGCTTCCAGTTCTCGGTGGAGAAGGCGTAGAGGGTAAGCGCTTCGATGCGGAGCCGGGCGGCCGTCTCCATAATGGTGCGTACGGAGTCGATGCCCGCTTTGTGGCCCGCCACTCGAGGGAGAAACCTCCGCTTGGCCCAGCGGCCATTGCCATCCATAATGATGGCCACGTGAGCGGGTAGCCGTGAGGCATCGATCTGCCGAGCGAGTGCCCAATCTTCAGTCCCCGGATCGAGGACCCTAAACAGCTCTTGCATTGTAACCTTAACAGTGTACAAGGATTTAGGCGGCCGGTGCCAAACCCTCAAGGTGAATGACCAGTAGGGAAGCAATTCCAAGGAACGAGCCGAAGGGTAGTTCGTAGGTGCTTGAGTCTTTTTTCGAGAAGTACAAGAACGCCAAGCTGATGATTGATCCGCCAAGCGAACCCGCCAAAATGGCCAAAAGCGTCGGGGATAAGCCATAGAAGGCCCCCATCATGCCAATCATCTTCACGTCCCCCAACCCAAGGCCATCTTTCTTGCGCAGCCGGTAGTAGATCTCGCCGACGAGGAAGATCGAAACTGAAGGGAAGCCGCCGCCGAACAGGGACTCGATCACCGAGCGCACTGCTTCCGGCCAGCCCACGGGAATAAACAGACTCGGCAAGCCCTGCGGCAGGAAGACGAACGCAGCGAAGACCAGGCCGATGAGCGCCCCGCCGAGGGTGAATTCGTCAGGCAGAATTCGATCGGCAAAGTCGGCGAAGATGCAGCCGATCAGGAGAGAGCTGTAAACGCAAAGCTTAAGGGCCAGAAGCGTCAGACCGAACTGCCACACGGCCGAACCGAAGCAAATAGCGGTCAGCAACTCCACCAACGGATAGCGGTAAGAAATCGGCGTTCGACAGCCGCGACAGCGACCCCGCAATAGGATGTAGCTGATCAGCGGCAAGTTGTCGTACCAGCCAATCTGGGTCTCGCACTCCGGACACATGGAGCGCGGCGCCACAACCGACAAGTCGCGTGGCCAGCGGAAGATACAGACATTCAAGAAGCTGCCGATGAGGAGGCCAGCCAGTGCGGCGAGAAGGACGTCAGGATGGATCATGCGAGGGCACGTTCGTACTCTTCGAGTGTACGCGCGATCAGCCGGTCAACGCTGAAGCTGGCGGCCACGCGCGCCCTTCCGGCGGATCCGAACGCTGCAGCTTTCTCAGGATCGGCCTGTAGCTCCTGGATGGCACGGGCGAAGGCAGCGGGCGCCTGGTCGACCAGGATGCCGGTGACTCCGTCTTCAATGGCCTCCGGTAGACCACCCACCCGGCTTGCGATCACCGGTACGCCGGCCGACTGGGCCAGCAACGCCGCGGAGCCCAGGCCTTCC
>JALHNI010000071.1 GCA_022843605.1 Bryobacter sp. | reverse complement strand
CTCTTTGAAGAACACCACAATGTTGTGGACTTACACACGATTCCCTTGTTTCACGCGAACGGTTGGGGGCGTCCGCAAAGCAGCACGCTCTTAGGATTGAAGCAGGTGATGGTACGTCGATTTGATCCCGCATTCGTTTTGGGCCTTGTTGAACAGCATCGGGCGACCTATATGAGTCTGGTCCCGACGATGGCGAATGCGCTGGTGAACTTTCCTGGCGTGCGGGAGTATGACCTCAGTAGCCTGAAGCAGATCATGTTGGGTGGTGCGGCAGCCTCGCCAGACTTATTGGACCGTCTGGAGGCGGCGATGGGTTGCGAGTGTATCGCCGGTTACGGACTGACGGAGACTAGTCCTGTGCTAACCAGCGGCCGTCGCAAGGACGGGGTCGACTATAGCGACAAGCAGGAGCGGTTGCGCCGGCAGGCCATGGCCGGGTGGGCTGTGCCGGGGGTCGAGGTTCGAGTGGTGGATGCCGAAATGAAGGACGTTCCCCGGGACATGCAGGCGATCGGCGAAGTGATCGCTCGTGGCGACCACATCATGGAGGGTTATTACCGGGAGAGCGAAGCGACCAAGGCGGTGATGGAGAGCGGTTGGCTCCATACGGGCGACATGGCCATCTGGGATGAACACAGTTATATCCATATTGTCGATCGCAAGAAAGAGATCATTATCTCGGGTGGCGAGAACATCTCGTCGATCGAAGTGGAGAAGGCCATCTTCTCGCATCCCGCGGTCTTTGAGTGCGCCGTGGTGGCGGCGCCGGATGAGCGCTGGGGTGAGGTTCCCGCGGCCGTGATCGTTCTGAAGCCGGAGGCCACGCTGACTGCCGAGGAGTTACTCGAGTATCTGAGCCATCGCCTGGGTAAGTTTAAGATGCCGCGGATCGTCGAGTTCTCAGCCGAGCCCTTAGTGAAGACCGGAACCGGCAAGATCAAGAAGGTCCTGCTGAAGGAGAAGTATTGGTCCGGGAAAGAGAAGCGGGTACAGGGTTAGTGTTCACGGTGCGGATTCCGTGTCCTGCCGTGGAGCGGGATGAGAAGATCGCCGCGCTACATGAGGCGGGCACGCTGGGAATTCTGGAAGAAGAAGAGGACTTAGTCGCCTGGTTCGCGGACGAGGCGACCGCCGCGGGCTTCGGCGAGGCCGAACCGGCGGCGACGCAAGACTGGAGTGTCGCCTGGCAGGAGAGTTGGGTGCCTCGTCTGGTGGGTGAGAGTTTCTACCTGACACCCTCCTGGATTGAAGAGGCTGCTCCTGAGGGCCGGGTGCGTTTGGAGTACCAACCGGGGATGGCCTGTGGCACGGGCGAGCACCCTGGAACGCGTTTGGCGCTGATGGGCCTAGAGCAAGTGGTTCGAGCGGGCGATGTCGTCCTGGATGTCGGGTGCGGATCGGGCATTCTGTGCAAGGCAGCGCAGTTGCTGGGGGCTCGAGCAATTGGTTGCGATATCGAGGCTCCGGACATTGCCGTTGCCCGTGAGCATATTGCGGCGGATTACTTTGTTGGTTCGGCTCGCGCGGTGCAACCGAAGAGTGTCGACGTTGTAACAGCCAATATCAATGCCGAGGTGTTGCTCACTCTCGCGGCTGACTTACTCCGCGTGGCCAGGCGCTCGATTGTGCTCTCCGGGTTTCGTCCGGAAAGCATTCCTCGCCTCGAAGCCGTCTTTGGCACCGGAAGACCTTTGGCCCTGGAGGGCTGGTCAGCGTTGCTGATCGAGATAGTCGAGTAGAAGGGAACTCGCCGCCTTCACTCCACTCACCAGCGCATCTTCGTCCATATCCATGTCGGCGGTGTGCAAGCCACCCGTGATGCCGCGCTCCGGATTGGCGATTCCCAGCCACCAGAAGAATCCGGGGATGTGTAACTGATAGTAAGAGAAGTCCTCGGAGACCATCGCTGGCGGTCCGGCGGTTACGTTGCTCTTTCCGAGGATACGCTCGAGCGAGGGCACGGCTTTGGCCACAAGCGGCGGATCATTCACCACCGGCGGGTTGCCTAAACCGATGAAATTCAATTCGTAAGTACCGCCGAGCATGCCGGAGCAGTTGGCCAAGGTTTGTTTCATCATCGTTCGGACCTCCTCGCGCGTCTTCTCGCTGAAGGTCCGCAGGGTGCCATCCATGCGGACTTCCTGCGCGAGGACATTGTGACGGTCGCCGCCGCTGATTTTTCCGATGGTGAGCACCATAGGCTGCTGGGCATCGATGCGGCGGCTCCTGATGAGTTGTAATCCCTGATAACACTGCGCCGCCATGGCGATGGCGTCGATGCCTTCGTGGGGATTGGCGCCGTGGCTGCGTTTGCCCTTCAGTAGAATTTGGTAAGTGTCCGACGACGCTTGTGATGGACCGCTGGTGTAGCCCGCCGTGCCCGCCCTTCCGCCCATCGACATATGCAAGCCGAAGATCGCTTGCACCTTGGGATTCTCGAGCACGCCCTGCTTGATCATCAAGGGTGCGCCACCCTCTTCCCCCGCCGGGGGGCCTTCTTCAGCTGGCTGAAAGATGAACTTCACGGTGCCCCGAATCTGGTCCCGCATCTGGCTGAGTAACTCCGCCGTGCCAAGCGCGACTGCCATATGGCCGTCGTGGCCGCAAGCGTGTTTGGCCCCGGGGCTCTGGCTTTTGTAGGGAATGTCCATCGTCTCGTTGATCGGCAGTGCGTCCATGTCGGAGCGCCAGGCAACTACCGGCCCGGGCGACTTGCCTTTCAGAATTCCGACGACGCCGTGACCCGCGATGCCTGCCTGCACGGAGTCGAAGCCGAGGGCGCGGAGGCGCTCCGCGACGATCTTGCCGGTGCGTGCCTCTCGGTTGGAGAGTTCGGGGTGCATGTGGAAGTCGCGTCGCGCCTCCACCAGTTTGGGTTTCATGGCGGCGGCGGCCGCGGCGATGCGCGCATCGCGCTCGGGCGAAGCACCGTGGAGAAGCACGGCGCAAAACAGCAGGACAAGACGATTCATAATTGCAGTATATGGGCGAGTTCTACGATCGCGCGGCTTTGGTCGCACAACGGCAACAATGGCGGGCCGCGGGGCGGCGGGTGGTGTTCACCAATGGTTGCTATGACATCCTGCATCCAGGCCACATTCGTCTGCTGGAGGGCGCGCGCGCGCTGGGCGACGTGCTGATTCTCGCCTTGAACACGGATGCGAGCGTCCAGCGGCTGAAGGGGCCGATGCGTCCGATGATCGCGCAGGATCAGCGCGCGGCGATGGCCACTGGCTTGGCATCCGTCGATGCCGTGACCTTCTTCGACGAGGATACGCCGCGCGAACTGATTGCTGAGGTGCTACCCGATTTCCTGGTGAAGGGCGCCGATTGGAGCCATTTCATTGCGGGCCGCGAGGAGGTGGAAACGGCCGGCGGCCAGGTGCTCGCTTTGCCCCTTGAGCCGGGCTACTCTACGACGAATATCGTCGACTTGATCAACGCCCGCCCGGAATAACCATTTGACTCACCCTGCCGTCCGTGACCTTCTGCAATCCCTCGCTCGCCATTCGGGCTTCGAGGAAGTGATCCGCCGTTTCCTGCATGAGCCAGCGACCAATGTCGAGCTAAACGGGCTCACGCTGACGGCGAAGGCCCTCTATCTGGTGCATCTCTGGCAGGCGACGGGGAGGCAGCTGTTGGTAGTGGTGGACGGCAATCAGCAAGCTGAGTCGCTGTTCGATCCGTTGAAGACTTTCTTCGAGATGCTGGCGCCGGAGGGCGAGCCATCTCCTCAACTTCTGCCGGCTTTCGACGTGCTGCCCCACCAGGCGCTGTCTCCGCACAGCGAGATCAGCGAGCAGCGGGCGGTGGGGCTTTGGCGGCAGGCCAGTCAGCGCGTGCCGATCGTGATTGCGCCGGCGGCAAGCGCACTGTTTCGCGTGGCGGATGCCGATGATTACCGCCAACTGGCTTTGCACCTGAAGGTGGATGACGAGGTGCCGATCGAGACGCTGGTGCAGCACCTGCAGTCGATTGGGTATGAGCCGCGCGAGCCAGTGGAGATGGTGGGCGAGTACTCGGTGCGCGGCGGCATTGTGGATATCTTTCCGCCGGAGGCAGGGCGCCCGATCCGGATTGAGTTCTTCGGCGATACGATCGATTCTCTACGCCGCTTCGACATTGCCACCCAGCGTTCCGTGGCAAAGGTGGAGAGCGTGCTGATCCTGCCGCTGATGGAGTTCCCCCGGCCGGCCGAGGTCGCCGCGCAGCGCGCGGGATGGGAGTTTCGCCGGGCGTTGGAGCATCCTCGTTCGCGCGCGCTGTTCCATATGCTGGCCAAGCCCCTCATCGTGTGGGATGAGCCGGAACAGACCAAAGGTGCGGCGGAGCGTTACGCGAAGAGATTGGCCGAGGATCCGGAATTGGCGGAAGCGAACTTCTTCCAGTGGGGCGAGTTTCATGGCCAGGCGGAGGGGCTGCCGCAGCTTACGCTGCGCGAACTGGGCCTTGGTTCCGGCGAAGATGCGATCTCCCTTTCCACTCGCCCCGCGTTGACGTTTCGGGGCAACGTAACGCAAGCGATCAGCGAGGCACGGACGTTTGCCGTCGAGGGGGGCCGATCTATCTTTTTCGCGCCGGCTTCGGGTGAGGTGGAGCGGCTGGCGGATATCTTTAAGCAGTACGAGATGCCTTATCAATTCGGCATCGTGAACAGTGAAACCACTCCGGCTATGCTGGCTGACCGCGCCTACCAAGGCGAATTGGCGAGCACTTACTTAGTCAAGGGAGCGATCCGCCGCGGCGTGACCTTCATGGATGCCCAGTTGGCGCTCTATGGCATCGACGACGTCTTCGATTCGAGCGGGCACGCGCCTGCGCCCCAGATCCGCACGAACCTCGGCGCCTTTGCCATGGATGTGGCGGACTTGCGTCCGGGCGACTTTGTGGTCCATGTAACCCATGGCGTGGGTAAGTTCGTGGGCGTCCGCGAGATCAAGCAAGGCGACCAGGCCGGCGACTTCATGTTGCTGGAATATGCCGGCGAGGCGAAACTCTATGTCCCGCTGACGCGCCTCGATTTGATTTCGAAGTATCGTGGGGCGGGGGACTCGGCGCCGCCGCTCGACCGAATGGGCGGCGTTACGTGGACCAAGACCAAAGCGCGCGTGAAAGCGCGCATGGTGGATATGGCCGACGAGTTACTCAAGCTCTACGCGGCGCGTAAGATGGCCGGCGGCTTCTCCTTCTCGCCGGATTCCAATTGGCAACGTGAGTTTGAAGACTCCTTTGAGTACACCGCCACGAAGGACCAGTTAAGCGCCGTGCGCGACATTAAGCGGGACATGGAAGGCGAGCAGCCGATGGACAGGCTGTTGTGCGGCGATGTCGGATTTGGCAAGACAGAAGTGGCGATGCGGGCGGCTTTTAAGGCGCTGGGCGACGGCAAACAGGTGGCTTTGCTCGCTCCCACGACGGTGCTTGCATTCCAGCACTTCGAAAGTTTCAAGCGGCGCTTTGCGGCGTTCCCCGCACGCATTGAGCACTTGTCGCGATTCCGCTCTGCGAAGGAAACCAAGGAGGTGCTGGCGGACCTGGAAGCGGGCAAGGTGGATATTGTCATTGGTACGCAGCGGATTCTTTCGAAAGACGTGAAGTTCGCCGATTTAGGTCTACTGATGGTGGATGAGGAGCAGCGCTTCGGCGTGCGGCATAAGGAGGCGTTGAAACAGATCCGGCACAATGTCGATGTGTTGGCGATGAGTGCGACGCCAATTCCGCGAACGTTGCATATGTCGCTTTTGGGGATTCGCGATATGTCGGTGATTGAGACTCCTCCTAAGGATCGGCTGGCGATCCATACGGTGGTGACGCACTTTGACTTGAAGCGGATCAAAGACGCCGTTGAGCAAGAGATGAGCCGTGGCGGGCAGGTTTACTTTATTCACAATCGGGTGGACACGATCTTTATGCGGGCGGCCTCGTTGCAGGAGATCCTGCCCAATGCGCGCATCGGCGTGGGACATGGGCAGATGGGCGATGCGGAATTGGAGCGGGTGCTGCTGGGCTTCATGAAACACGAGTACGACGTGTTTGTATGTACGACGATTGCGGAGAACGGCCTGGATATTCCACTGGCGAATACGATCTTTATTGAAAACGCGGAGCGCTATGGCTTGTCCGAGTTGTATCAATTGCGGGGCCGGGTGGGCCGCTCGAACCGCCGGGCCTATGCTCACTTACTCGTACCCGAGAATACGGAATTGACCGAAGTGGCGCGTAAGCGTCTGGCGGCGCTGAAAGAGTTCAGTGACCTGGGCGCGGGCTTCAAGATTGCCGCCCTTGACCTTGAGCTGCGCGGGGCCGGGAACTTACTGGGTGGCGAGCAGCACGGTCAGATTGCGGCGGTCGGCTTCGATACTTACTTACGTCTCCTCGAAGAGAGTGTGCAGGAGTTGAAGGGCGAGGAAGTGCCGCTCGAGATTCACTCGACGCTGAATCTCGGCATCGACGTCCGGATTCCGAACGAGTATATCTCGGACGAGAATCAGAGGCTGCGGGCGTACAAGAAGATTGCCGATGTGAAGGATCCGGCGGTTGGCGAAAAGCTGATCGCGGAACTGGCTGATCGTTACGGTCCCACGCCGGCCGGGTTGTCCACCTTGGTGGAGTTTGCCCTGTTGAAGTCTCTCGCCCAGCGGATCGGCGTGGAGGCGGTGGACCGGCGCCACGGCTTCTTTAACATCAAATTCCATGAACGGGCCTCGATTGAACCCATGCGGTTGATGGAATATGTACGGAATACACCGCAGGCTCAGTTTACGCCCGCGGGCGTTTTGCGAATTGTCGCGCCGGCATTTTCCGAGCCGGGCGAGTTATTGGCCTATTTGAAGCGCCAGTTGGAGAAGTTCCGATAGGCCGCGGCTAGTAGACCGAGAACGAAAAGGCCTGGTTTGAGCCTTCGGGGGAGAGCGTGTACTCGCCGTTGGGCAGCGTCTCCGCCAATTCGATCCGGTAGAGGTTGTCGGAAACGCGGGTGACGTTCATGCGCATGGGCTTTGGTGAGTTCTTGCCCGGCTTCATGGGAATGATCAACTGGCGGCTTCCGCCTTTAGTTTCCATGCGGTAGCAGGTGAGTTTCTCGGCTGAGACTTTGTCGACGGCCATGAGGAAGATGGGTTCGGCGAGGGGAGTGCGGGCTTTGGCGGAAGCTCCGGCGATCGTGTAGACGGTATCGTTCTTGTTTTTGCCTTCCTGTGCTTCGCCGGAGTCGGTTTCCACGAGGTTGCTGGCGTGCAGCAGGTAAGGAATGTCAGTCTTGGGGGGCTTGGGCCCTTTGTAGCGATCTTGCGCAAAAAGAGCGCTTACCAGAGCGAGCGCCAGTAGACTATTCTTCATAATTAACATCGTCCCACCGATTTTGACGCCAGGGGAGGCGGGTGCGTTTCAGGCGACGATGGCGTCGAGCTCTTCCGCTTCGCCGACGACGGCCATGCCGGAGCCGTCAACCCAGCGAATGCTTTGAGCATCGACCAGCCAGACGAGCCGCGAGCGCCGCCCCAGGCGGTTGGCGACCTCGACCCAGCCCCCTTCGGCGAGGCGGGCGGTGCAGAAGACGACGTCGAAGGTGATGCGTTCCAGCCGGTCTGCCGCTTCGTCGACGCTACCGACTGGCAAGGCGCGGATGCCGCGCTCGCCGAGAGCGGCGAGGAAGGAGCGGCGGCGGGCGGGGTCCGGCTCAAGCAGGAGGGTGGTGCGCACCGCGCCCGAGTGCTGGGGACCATCGGCGACGGCGATGGCGCGGTCTTCTTCGCGCATCATGGCGCGCAGACGGTCAACCAGGGCGGGGAAGTGTCCGTTGTGCTCGATCTCGGCAATCACGCGGGTGAGGACCTCGCTGACGGCCTGACGCTTTTGGGCGCGGGCATCGATTTCCCGGCCGGCGGCGTGTTCGAGGTGAGCGAGCGCGGCACCGAGCTGATTGGCCAGGTAGCCTAGGGTTGCGGAGTCGGCATCGGCCAGGCCTTCGCCGCGCAGCACCAGGACGCCGTGGGCCTCTTCGCCCAGGCCGCAGGGCAGGAAGTGGGTGATTTCGGCCGAGCCCGGCTCGCGAAGCTTGGAAGGGACGCGATGACGATAGGCCAAGGCGATGGCGGCGGGCATCCCCTCGGGCGGAGCATGGACGGGGACCACCTCGTTGCCGGACTCCAGTGTCCGTCGGCCGCGCTCGTAGACGTACAAGCGCCACCAGACGGGCCCTAACGCGCTCACGAGGTCCTGGTTCAGCACTTCGGCGATCTCCCGCCGAGAACCGGCAGCGAGGACGCGAGCGCCAATGTGTTCGAGCTTGCGGGCCAGGTCGCGCAGGGTTTCGACTTGGCGTCCGCCGGAGCGCCAGACCCAGAAGACCGCGCCGACGGCGAGCAGAATTACCGCGTACCAGGCTGTTGCGTCAGGAGCCATGTGTCGAGCCTCGGATCAGAAAAGTGCGGAATCTCCAGGTCGACGGGACCGCCGAGGTCGGCGAGACCGGCGCTGTTGATGGCGACGACGCGGGTTCCGGCAGCCCGGGCCGCGGAGAGTCCGGTGGGCGAATCTTCAAAGACGATGCAATCGGCGGGAGCGACGCCGAGCAGGTGAGCGGCTTTCAAGTACATGTCCGGATGGGGCTTGGGGCGCTCCACCTGGTGTCCGTCAACGACGATGCGGAAGGCATCTTTCAGGCGTGAGCCAGTCAAGACGAACTCGATGTTGGCCGGTTCCGCGTTGGAGCCGACGGCCATGGGGCTGCTGGAGTGACGGCGGATAAAATCGACCACGCCGGAGATCATGAACTCGTCGAGGCGGCCTTGCATCAGTTCGCGCCAGAGCTCTTCTTTTTCGGCGCCGTGGGCCATGACGGTTTCGTCGTCGAGGTGATGGCCGAAGAGGTCGCGCACCAGTTCGTCATTGCGCTTGCCTTGCATACGCTTGGCCGCGGCGTCCGGTGGCAGACCGTGCCGGGTCAGATGGACTTCCCAGGCTCGGGTGTGCAAGGGCATCGAGTCAACAATGACGCCGTCCATATCGAACAGCAGGGCGAGGGAGGGGTGGGCGACGGCGCGCGCGGAAGAATGGATCAGAGGTGTCAAACCTCAAGTCTAACAAAAGGCTTATTTTGTGGCCTGTGTGCGATAATCCCAGTAGCTTCCCATGGATCTTTTCGACGAAATTGTCCGGCTCCGGCGCGACGGGCAAAAATGCGCGTTGGCGACGATTGTGCAGGTGAATGGCTCGATTCCGAGCTATGAGAGCGCCAAACTGTTGGTGCGTGAGGATGGGTCAATTGTCGGGACGGTGGGGGGCGGCTGCGTCGAGGCGGAAGTGTGGAATGCGGCGCGGGAAGTGATCGAGACGGAGAAGCCCAAGCACCTGACTTTCTCGCTGGGCCAGGATGCTGCCTACGACAACGGCCTCATCTGTGGAGGGCAACTGAACGTGTTCGTCGAACCGATTATTCCGCAGCCGCATGCGCTGATTTTCGGCGCGGGACATGTCTCAAAGAGCTTGGCGCAAGTCTCACAGATTGCCGGCTTCCGGGTGAGCGTAATTGACGATCGTGAGCAATTTGCGAATCGCGAACGATTTCCCGATGCCGAAGAGGTTTTTGCGGACGAGTACGAGAGTGTCTTTCCGAAGCTGAAGGTGAACGCCAACAGTTTCCTGATCATTGTGACGCGAGGGCACAGGGACGATATGCGGGTGCTACGTTGGGCGGTTTCGACGCCGGCGAAGTACATTGCCATGATCGGTTCCAAGCGGAAGACGATCGCGATTGTGAAAGAGTTGGAGCAGGAAGGTTTTTCGCGTGACCAGTTCACGCGGATCCATGCGCCGATGGGGCTCGAGATCGGCGCGATCACGCCCGAGGAGATCGCGGTTTCGGTAGTGGCCGAGATGATCGCGGCGCGGCGGCAGCCGGCCTCCGATTGGAAGGCGCTTTCCAAGTCCTTGTTTGCGAACGAGCATACGCGGGCGTTATTGAAGTGAAACCGGCGGCAATTCTGTTGGCCGGCGGCGCCTCTACACGGATGGGTCAGCCAAAGGCCCTGCTGCCAATCGCCGGCCAGACCTTTCTGGGCCGCCTGATCGCGATCTATCGAAACTGCTGCGATCCGGTGATCGTGGTGCTGGGCCATCAGGCGGCGCTGATTCGCCAGGAAGCGAAGGCCGATGGGGTGAGTTGGGCGGTGAATGAGCTGCCTGAACGTGGCCAGTTCAGCTCGTTGCAGACGGGTTTGCGAGCCGTTCCCCCAGCGACCGACTGCCTGTTTCAACCGATCGACTATCCGGCGGTGGCGGCCGACACGGTGCAGGCTCTGGCTCGCACGCCGGGGCACCTGGTGATTCCGCGCTACAACGGAGAGCGAGGCCATCCGGTCCGCCTGTCGCCGGAGATCATTGCGGAACTGCTTCGCCTGCCCGCAACCGCGCAGGCGCGCGACGTAATTCGGGCTCACTACCCCGCAGCGACCTTTCTTGACCTGCCAGACCCGGGCATCGTCACCGACATCGACACGCCCGAGGATTTTGCGCGATGGATCGCCTGAAGCGTTTTCGCAAGCCGCTGCTGTGGTTGGCGGTTGCGGTCGGGCTGTGGCAGCTCTACGACGCCGAGTTCTGGCAAGCCAATCGTTTTCGGGAGCCGATTCGCGCGGCGCTCGAACGGGCGTTGGGACGGCGGGTGGAAGTGCAGGGCGACTTGGCCTACAGCATCCTGAAGGGGCCGGGTTTCGTGGTGGAGAAGGTGATTGTGCACGAAGAGCCGGCGCGGGGACTGGAGCCGTTGGCTTATGTCACCAGCCTCGAGGCGCGGCTGAACCTGCTGCGATTGCTCACGGGCCATGTGGAGTTTGGCACGCTGCGTCTGGATGAGCCAAGCGTAAACCTTTCGAGGCAAACCGAGACTGGCGCCAATCTAACGCCGTTGATCCTGCGCGCGCTGACGTCCCGGTCTGACGCACCGATGCCGGACGTCCAGGTGCGCAACGGCCGGGTGAACTTCGTTTTCAACCGACGAAAAAGCGTCTTCTATCTGACCGGCGTTGACCTGGACCTGACCCCGATTGACCGGACGCGCTTTCGAGTCCGTTTCGAGGGGGAGCCCGCCCGGACTGACCGGCGTGCGCTCGGCTTTGGGCGGTTTCAGGCGAACGGCAATGTTCGTTTTCCGGGTGGCGGGACCGAGGCCGAGATGGATCTGAGCGTGGACCTCGATCGCACCTCCGCCGCTGAAGTCGCCACGCTATTTGAACGCCGCGCCAATAACCTGACGGGCCGCATCAGCACCGAGGCCCGTTTGCGGGGCCCGGTCTCGGCGGTGGCCATTGAAGGCAAACTTACGCTGGAGCCATCCCGCCGGGACCTGAATCCGCTCAACAATACTGCGCTGCCTTTGGCCTATCGCGGCCGGTTGGACCTGCGGAAGCAGACGCTGAACCTCGACTCGCTGCCGGCCGACAATCCTCAATTGCCGGCCCTTTCCTTGCGTTTCCGGTCGAGCGAGATTCTCCGCGATCCGCGTTGGGCGACGTTGTTCACGTTGCATCAACAGGAGATACAGCCGCTAGTGGGGTTCATGCGGGGCTTCGGCTATCAGTTGCCGGAACCGGCCCGGTTTGCCGGGACAGTGTCCGGCACGTTCGGACTTTCGAGTGCGGGCTACCACGGCATGGCCGTTTATGAGCGGCCCGGTGACCCGAATGGTCCCGCGGTCTCGAGCGCGAATGTGGTGGTGGATGGCCAGAAGGTGGTCTTCGAGACGAGTTTCCGGGACCTGCGGATTGAGGACTTTCGCAGTTCGTTCGCGAGCCTCTTTGGCGATTGGGCGCCCGGCTTTCTCTCGGACATCTCGAAAGGCGACTTGACGGGCAATCTTCGGTTCGACCTCAAGGGCGAACAAGGGTCGTGGTCTGGAAACTTCCGGGCGACGCCGCAACTGAATCTGGCCGGTTTTGCGTCGCCGATTCAGACGGAAGCTCTGACCGTGGACCTGGCGGCGGGACGTATGACGGTGCCGCAATTTCGCGGCAAGGCGGGAACATTGGAGTTCGACGCGAGCTATCGCTACGAACCGGATGCGGAGATTCCGCATCTGTTCAGTTTGAGCCTTCCCGTGCTGGATGTCGCTGAGGTTCAGCGCCTTTTTGCCCCGACGCTGAACCGCCAGAACGCGGTGGCGCGGACATTGGGCCTTGCGAGCACAGATTCGCCAGAGTGGCTGCGCCAACGCCGTGCAGAGGGTACCATTCGTACGGGGACCCTCATTTGGCAGGGGAAGCGCTACCCGAATGCGCGCGCCCGTGTCCGGTGGCAGGGGGAGAGTGTTGAATTCGACAGCATTGAAATCGGGCCGGGCCGAGGATCAATGAGAGTTAATCTGAGGGAAGGAGCCCCGGTGTACGAAGTTCTCGGAAATCTTCCACGCGGCGACTAAATAATTCACCTTAGGCCTGTACAGCCGCCGCCTCTCGTACGATATACATAGCGATGTCTGCTCAAGACCCCATCTTCCGTACCCTGGCTGAAGCCAAGACTTCCGCGCGTGATCAGATTCAAGCCGCCTGGCAATTGCAGGTGGACCGTGTCCAGGAGACACTCACCACTGGCTGGCTGCAGAATCTCGAGAGCATCTTCGATGAACGGTTTGCGGAGATCCAAAGCCGACTCAAGGTTGAACTGGATTCCCTGGAGACGACCTTTACCGAGCGTGGCCGCCTCGAGAGCGAAAGCCGGGAAGTTTGGCGAGAGCGCGTGGCAGAGTTGGAGTCGTCGCTGGATGCGGCGCTTTCCGACCGCCGTGCCGCGATCGACACCCGGGAAGACCTGCTGAAGCAGCAGGAAGAGCGGCAGTCGGACTATGCCGCGATCAGCGCGGCGATTGCCGACAAGGACGCCTACATCGTTCAAACCTTGGCTGACCAACGCACGGCGTTTGCCGTGGCCTTGCAGGCGCGTGAGGCCGAGTATCTGGCGGCGCTTGAATCGAAGGACAAGGAATTGGAAGAGGCGCTGGGCGCCAAGGAAAGCGAGTTCAGCCACCGGTATGAGCAGGTCGCCCTGCGGGCGCGCGATTCCATCACCGCCGCCAGCCGCAGCGCGAGCCGTGAACTCAGCGAACGAGTGAATCAGGCGGCGCGCCGGTTGCACCAGGCCGAGACGCTGGAACAGTGGCGGTCCGCGTTGTTGGATGGGGCGATGCCGTTTTCGCAGGTCGCGATGGTTTTCCGCATCGCGGGCAAGTCGGCGGTTCTCGAAACCGCTCGCGGCGTGGAAGTGGCCGAGTTTGAGGTGGAACTGCAGTCCGCCCCGGCGCTCGAAAACGCGGTGGAATCGAAGGACACGGTGGTGGCCGTGCGGACGAGCAGTGAGTTTTCTGAGACGATTGCCAACCTGATTCCGGATACCATGGGCGCAAAGGTCTACCTTTTCCCCATCGTCGTTGACAGCAAAGTGGTGGCGATTCTGTACACCGAACCTGGTGAAGCGCCTCTCGAGCCGAGCGCTCTGGAGTTGTTGGCCACGGTGGCCGGCCTCGCCTTGAGCTTGCGCCGCGCGGCGTCCGCCGAGAACAAGGCTGCCGCGGGCCTGGTCGGCATCAATCAGCCGGCATTCGCACCGGTGGATCCGGCGAAGAGCCTGGTCAACCTGATGGCGTCACTGTCCCGCGAGGAGCAGGAGTTGCATGGCCGCGCTCAACGCTTTGCGCGGGTGCAGGTCGCTGAGATGCGGCTTTACAAGTCGAATCTGGTGAAGGCGGGCCGCGAAAACGCCGCCCTCTATCCGGCCCTCCGCGCCGATATTGACTCGGCTCGCGAGACCTATCAGTCGCAGTTCCTGTCCGATTCCACCAAGAGCATGTACGACTACCTGCACCTGGAACTGGTGACGGCGTTGGCCAGTAACGACGAGAGTCTGCTGGGCCGGGAGTATCCCGGGCCATTGGCTCCGGTACCGGCGCTGGCTTCGATTCGCTAGGCGCTAGCGCAGTTTAAGAACGCGCTCCTGCCAAACGAGCTCCAGGCTTTTCAGGTTCTTGATCTTGCCTCGGTACGGAAAGTAAATCAGGCCCTTGGTGGGGCCTAGGGTCGTCCCTTCGGGTAAGGCCGCTTCGACGACCGCTTCGGCATCGGTCTTCTTGGGTTCGTTTTCCTGCGCGTTTTGATTCGTCTGAGGTACAGGTAGCCTGCCGGACTGCGGATCACCGGGGAATCGGGGCGTCTGGCGTGGCCCACCCATGATGACCGGTCCAGCCTGTGCCTCCAACCGGCCGCGCTGATTCCAGTCGTCGTATTTCAAGGTTCCGGCGACTAGGCCTGGCGTCTCGGTGACTAGGAGATCTTTCTTGCCGTTGACGCGCAAGCGAAACTGTCCGCTGGTGAGCCGAATCGGCTCCCCTTTGTCCGGAAACACCTCGACTTCAACCACAATATGGTTCGGCGTGAAATAGGTGGTTCCCGCGAAGGGAACGGAGTGGCCGCAGAACTCCGCCTTCCAATCGAGCGCGATCCAGAGCAGGAGGGGCAGCATACTCCCTCAAGATAGCCCAACGCCTGGTCGAAGATAGAGGTAGGATGCCGCGACTGCTTTTTTTCATCTTTGCCTTTGCCTGGACGCTGGAGGCCGGCGACCCGCTGGCGGCAAAGATCGACCAGCTTCTAGCGGGCCATCGCGGGCAGTGGGGCGTCTCCGTGTTGAAGCTGTCCGATGGGCAGATTCTCCATCGCCGCTGTGGCGACTGCTTTTTCACACCTGCCTCGGTGACCAAGCTGTTTTCCACCTCCTACGTATTGGCGCGTCTTGGTGCGGATTCGCGGCTATCGACGCGGGTGATGGCGAGCGAACCGCCAGCGGAGCACGGAGTCATTCGCGGGGCGCTCTCGTTGATCGGTGGCGGGGATCCGACGTTGACCGGCCGTGGCTACCCCTATGGATCTCCCGATACGATGCCGTTTGCGGCATTGGCCGCGTTGGCGGATCAAGTGGCTGCGGCGGGCGTCACCCGCATCGAGGGCGACATTCTGGGCGACGACACGCTATGGCCCTGGGAACCGGTTCCGGATGGCTGGAGCCACGATGACCTTACCTGGGACTACGGCGCCGCGCCCTCCGCCCTGATGCTAAACGAGGGCGTTCTGCAGATCACGTTGCGGCCCGGAGCGCGCCCTGGGGAACTCGCCCGGGTGACGGTGCAGCCGCCGCTCGAGTACTTCACGCTCGACAATCGTGTGACGACGGTGGCCGCGGGACCGCGCCAGATTCGGGTGATCCGGATGCCCGGTTCGCGGCAGATTCAGATCTCCGGCCAAATCCCGGCTTCCGATGCGGGCTGGTCCGGCTTGGTGGCTCAGGATGATCCCGCTCAGTATGCCGCGCAAGCCTTCAAGGAGCTTCTGGTGGAGCGCGGTATCGCAGTGGAGGGAGTAGCGCGCGCCCGCCACCGGGCGGTTGGCGAACCGCTGCCGGCGCGCCATGGCGTGACACTGGCCGAGCGGTCTTCGCCCCCGTTGATCGAGATCCTGACGGTGATCAATAAGGTGAGTCAGAATTTGCTGGCCGAGATGATGCTTCGGTCGGCAGGTGGCACGGAGGGAATGCGCGAGTACCTGGCTGGAATCGGCATCCCGCGGTCCGAGGCGCGCTTCGAAGATGGGTCGGGGCTTTCGCGGCTGACTGCGGTTTCCCCAAATTCCATGGTTCGGCTGCTGAGCCAAAAACAGACGGCCGGGAACCTCATTTCGACCTTGCCGCATGGCGGAGTGGACGGATCGCTGAAGCGGCGGCTGAGCGGCGACCGGCGGGGGAACCGGATCCGGGCCAAGACGGGCGGGATGACCGGTGTGAAGACGCTGGCCGGCTATGTCGATTCCGCGACGCACGGGCGGCTCGCCTTCGCCATTTTCGTGAACAACGACCACGGTGCCATCGATACCGTCAAGCGCATCGACCAAGTGGCGATGCTGCTGTCCGAATAAGGCTAAACTGCCAAACGATTCTCCAGCACGCGCTGGTCGTCGAAAGCTTCCCAACGTACGTCGATTGTGGGGAGCGCCGCCCGCGGGATCAGGCCGATCAACTCGGAGCCCAGGACGGGAGCCTCGGCGGCGACGGCCGTGTAGACCTGGTCGATACCGGTGATTTCGTAGTCGGTGAGGTTCATCGACACCTGGACGATTCCGCGTGATTCAAGGCGCAGCCCCAAGGCTTTAACGGCGGGCAAACCGCCGGAGGAAGTACGAAGCTTGCGGGCGATGCGTTGAGCAAGAGCGAGGTCGTCGGAGGCGAGGTTGATGTTGTAGGCGACCAGGAACTTGCGTGCGCCGACGATCGCGGCGCCGGCGGTGGGGTGAAGCAGCGGTCCGCCGATGTCGGGCGGGCGGGTGTCAGTCTGCTCGCGCAGAACCTCGAAGCCGCCGCGGCGGACGTCGGCCAGATTCACACGGCCAGGGGACAAGGCGGCAGCCTCGTAGAAATACACCGGAACCTGGGTCCGCTCCCAGATGGCTTGGCCGGTGGCGTGGGCGAGTTCCGCGCATTGGGCCAGAGTGATGCCGGAGACGGGAACGAAGGGAATGACGTCGGCGGCGCCAACGCGCGGGTGCACGCCGTGTTGCCGGGTGAGATCGATGCGCTCGGCCGCGACGGCGACGGCCCGCACGGCTGCTTCCTGCACGGACTGTGGCCCGCCGGCGAAGGTGATGACGCAACGGTCATGGTCGGCGTCAGCGGTGCGATCGAGAACGGTTAAGCCCGGCACCGCGGCGATGGCGGCTTCGAGCGCATCGACCACGCTACGATCGCGTCCCGCGGAAAAGTTGGGGACGCATTCGACGATCATGTCCGGGCGGCCATCATCTTCTCGACATACTTCGCGATGACATCGACTTCGAGATTCACGCGGCGGTCGCGGGTCCAGGTGCGCATGGCGGTTAACGAGTAAGTATGCGGAATGATGGTGACGGAGAGCCGGTCTCCCTCAAGCGCCGCGACAGTGAGACTTATGCCATCAATGCAGATGGAGCCTTTGCTGACAATGTAACGGTCGAGCTCTGGCGGCACGCGAATCGTGAGCCACCAGTTCTCGTCGCCGAGTAAGTCGAGGGCGAGTAACTCGCCGGTGCCATCGACGTGGCCTTGCACGATGTGCCCGCTATAGCGGCCATTGGCAGCCATGGAACGCTCCAGGTTGACTTCGGAGCCGGCCGACAAGCTTCCGAGGTTTGAGCGGCTGAGGGTTTCCGGCGCCAGGTCAGCGGCGAAGGAGTCTGCTTGCAGGTCAACGGCCGTAAGGCAGACACCGTTGACGGAGATACTATCCCCAACGTTCAAGTCCTGCCGAACGAGACTGCATCCGATCCTGAGGCGTGCGCCTGTCGAATTTGGGACAAACTCCTGCACCTTTCCCGTCTCTTCAATGATGCCGGTGAACATGCGACTACCACTGCTCCTTCAGGACCCAGCCTTCGACGGCAAACTCATCGGGAGGGATAGTGTGTAACTGCGTCCGGTGTAGCTGGATCGCGTCCATTCGCCGCCGAATGCCGGTGCCGCCGGCGACGGGCAAGGATTGCATGCCGCCCAGGATTTTCGGTGCATAGTAAAAGAAAACCTTGTCCACGATGCCGGCTTCAAGGGCCGACCAATTTACTTTGCTTCCCGCCTCAATCATTAACGAAAGATACTTGCGCTCGGCCAACCGTTCCACGATGGCGCGTAAGTTGGTGCGGCCGGAGGGTAAGTCGAAGGTCCAGATCTCCGCTCCGCGGCTTTCGAGCGCGGCCCGGCGATCCTTCGATGCGGCGGAGGTGGTGACCACCACTAAGTCATTGGCGATGCTGGTGACCATGCGGCAATCGAGCGGCAGGCGAAGTTGAGAGTCGACGACGATGCGCAGAAACGGACGGCTACGGGGCAGGCCGCTGCGGTCATTCAGCATGGGGTTATCGGCCAGAACCGTGCCAATGCCGGTGAGGATGACATCGTGCTGATGGCGCAACTCCTGCACATGGGCGCGGGCGCGCTCCGAAGTGATCCAGCCCGAATTGTCCTCCGGGGCAGCGATCTTGCCATCCAGCGTCACCGCGGCTTTCAGAGTCACCAGCGGTAGGCCGGTACGCATGAAGTGAATGAAGGGTTCGTTTAGGCGTTCCGCCTCCGCGGTGGAGGATTCGTCCAACTCCACGGTGACTCCCGCGGTACGCAACTTAGCAAAGCCGGAGCCTTTAACGAGTGGATTGGGGTCTTCCATAGCGGCCACTACTCTAGCGATGCCCGCCGCAATCAGGGCGTCGGCGCACGGACCGGTGCGTCCGGTGTGCGAGCAGGGTTCCATGGTGACGTAGGCGGTCGCGCCACGGGCCAACGGTCCTGCTTGCGCCAAGGCGATGGTCTCGGCGTGGTCGCGATCGACCCAGGTATGCGAGCCGCGGCCAACGACGGCTCCGTCTCGGACGATGACACAACCGACGGCCGGGTTCGGCGACGTTTGCCCATGTCGGGTGCGGGCCAACGCCAACGCTTCCTGCATGGGGCCTAAATCAATTTTCGAAGAGACTGGCAACGAACTTCTCCGCATCAAATGGCAGCAGATCGTCAATCTGCTCACCGACGCCGATATAGCGAATCGGCAGATTCAATTCACGCGCAATGGCCACCACCACGCCGCCCTTGGCCGTCCCGTCGAGTTTCGTAAGGACGATGCCGGTGACCCCGGTGCTTTCGGTAAACTTGCGCGCCTGCTCCAGCCCGTTTTGCCCGGTGGTGCCATCCATGACGAGCAGCACTTCGTGGGGGGCATCGGGGATGACGCGCTGCGTGGTGCGCCGCATCTTCTCGAGCTCGGCCATCAGGTTTTCTTTGGTGTGCAAGCGGCCGGCGGTGTCAACGATGACGACGTCCACGGCGCGGGCCTTGGCGGCTTGGAGAGCATCGAAAACGACGGCCGAAGGGTCAGAGCCCTGCTGCTGCCGAATGACATCAATCTGGTTGCGCTGGCCCCAGACCTCGAGTTGCTCGATGGCCGCGGCGCGGAAAGTATCGGCGGCGCAAAGCAGGACGCTTTGGCCGTCGGCTTTGAGGCGCGCGGCGAGCTTGCCGATGGTGGTCGTCTTACCGGCGCCGTTGACGCCGACGATCAGGACGACGCGGGGCGGGGCAGCCGGCTTGACGATGGGCCGTTCAGTGGCTTCGAGGACGTCCACCAGGTGGCGGCGAATGAGGGCTTTGATCTCGGTGGCGTCGCCGATCAGCTTGCGGTCCACGCGCTGGCGAACGTCTTCAAGGATCTCGGTGACGGTGCGCACGCCAACGTCGGCGGTGATGAGCGCGTACTCCAGTTCGTCGAGGAGGTCGCTGTCGATCTCCTTACGGCCTTTGAGGGTATCTTCAATTTTGTCGACGAGACCGGCGCGAGTCTTCGCGATTCCGGCTTTCAGACGGTCTAAGAGGCTGGACATGGAGGGTAAAACTCTAGTGTAGCGTTGATGGCTTCGCGGGCCAGAACGATTGCGGTTCCGGGATGGCGGCGCCATCCTTCCGAGGAGACGAAGCGCCGCTTTTTACCTTCGTCTTCGAGTTATACATCACTGCCTGTCCGCCGCCCATCAGGCCGGAGTATTCGCCGCGGATGTCCAGATAATGTCCCTTACCGGATAGAGCTTCGCGGGCGGCGGCGGGCACGCGGGACTCGATCAGGACCGAGCAACCGGACTGGTTCTGCCGCGTGAAGCGAGGAGCCTCCAGCGCGGCCTGAATGTTCATGCCGTGGTCCGCGACGTAAGAGGCGAATTGCGCGTGCGCCTGGGGTTGATTGCTGCCGCGCATGATGCCGAAGCCGATGTGTTGGTCTCCCTTTTCCATAAAGCCGGGAATGATTGTATGGAACGGGCGTTTGCGGGGTCCGGCGGCATTCGGATGGCCGGCATCGAAGACGAAGCCATTGGCCCGGTCATGCAGGTGGAAGCCCATGCCGTCGACGACGATTCCCGAGCCCCAGATGTCCGAGATGCTTTGAATCCAACTGACGATGTTGCCCTCGCGATCGACCACAGAAAGATAGACGGTGTGTTTGGAGCCCGGTGCCTCGCCAGCCTTCACGCCGCAGTTGGCGCGTTCGGAGTCGATGCCGGCGGCTCGACGCTTGGCGTAGTCCATGTCCAGCAGACCCGCGACCGGCACTGGCCCGAAGCGTGGGTCGGCGATGTACTTACCGAGATCGGCGTACGCCAGTTTCTGGGCCTCGATCTTGGTGTGGAAGGCTTCGGCGGAGAGCGGGTCCCATTGGGGGATAGGGAAGTTGGAGAAGAGATTTAGCATCGTGAGTGCGCCGACTCCTTGACCGTTGGGCGGTAGTTCTGCCACTCGCCAGCCGCGGTAGGTCGTGGTGATTGGCGTAACCCATTCGGATGAATACTCGACGAAGTCTTCGCGGGTGAGCGTGCCGTTCAGGCGCTGTGACGTCTTCAGAATGGCGTCGGCGATGGGGCCGCGGTAGAAGGCGTTCACGCCTCCATTGGCGATGAGGGTGAGGGCTTTGGCCAGTTCAGGATTGCGGAAGAGGTCGCCCGGTTGAGGCGCGCGCCCGCCCGGAAGGTAAACCCGTTTGGCGTTTTCATCCCCTTCGAGCTTGCCCACCGAGTGCTCCCAATCCCACTGGATGATCTCGGTCACCGGGAAGCCGGCGCTGGCATAGTGGATGGCCGGGGCAAAGAGGTCCTTCCACGGCAACTTACCGAAGCGCTGATGGACTTTGCCGTAGCCCTCCACGGCACCCGGCACGGTCACCGTATGGATTCCTGACGGCCGGGAGTACACGCCCCGCTTCCCAAGGACTTCGAGCGTATAGCCTTTGCCGGACCAGCCGCTCGCATTCAGTCCGGTGAGTTTGCCGGTCTTGGCGTCCCAGTGGATCATGAACAGGTCGCCGCCAATGCCGTTCATCATCGGCTCCACCACGCCGAGCACGAGGTTCGCCGCAATCGCGGCATCCACGGCGGAGCCGCCCCTGGCCAGGATCTGGGCGCCAGCCTGGGAGGCGAGAGTTTGCGACGTGGCCACGATGCCCTGGTTGGTCATCACCATCGCGCGGGCCTGCCAGCGTTCCTGGCCCGGCGCGCTGGCCACGAAAATACAGAGGACAAAGGCAATCCGTCGCATGGTCGAACGATTGTATCGAAGCTGAGGAGTGTGATACCTTTCGGGATATCTGGAGGCAGATTTCCATGCGCCAAGTGTGTCCTAAAACCGGCCAGCCCGTATCCCGCCGCAACGCTTTGCTGACTGGTGCGGGAGCGGTTTCGCTCAGCAACTTCCCGTATCATCTCTACGCCGCGACCACCAAGAAGCACGCGACGGATCGAGTGACGCTCGGGCCGAAGAAGGTTCAGCTTTCCCGAATGGCGATGGGCTCCGGCACCAATGGCGTGGGTGGAAGTTCAAACCAGACGCGAAAGCTGGGGATGAAGGGCTTCGCCGAACTGATTCGCGCGGGCTACGACCAGGGCATCACGTTTTGGGATTCGGCGGATCAATACGGCACCCATCCTTATTTCCGCGAGGCGCTGAAGGGCGGGGTGGCGCGCGACAAAGTGACGATCATGAGCAAGACGCACGCTTCCACCGAAAAGGAAATGCGTGCCGACATTGACCGATTCCGCCGGGAACTCGGCACCGATTACATCGACATCCTGCTGTTGCACTGCATGATGGATGACGACTGGACCGAGCGCAAGAAAGGCGCCATGGCCGTCATCAGCGAACTGCAGCAGAAGGGCATCGTGCGCACGAAAGGTACCAGTTGCCACACGATGGGCGCCCTGAAAGCAGCGGCGAAATCGCCTTGGGTGGAAGTGGATCTGGCGAGATTTAACGCCGCTGGTATCGCGATGGATTCCAAGGATCCCGGAGTGGTGCTCGCCGTGCTGAAGGAAATGAAGGCCGCGGGCAAAGGCGTCATCGGCATGAAGGTGCTCGGCGCGGGCAAGTTGCGCGATAAAGTGGATGAGGCGTTGCAGTACAATTTGGCGCATTCCGATGTAATCGATTGCTTCACCATCGGCAGCGAGAGCCGGGCCGAACTTGAGGACCTGATTCGCAAGATTCCCGCCGCCAGCGTCCGCGGGTAAGAGATTTTATTAAGGAGATTGATTCAAATGAAGGCATGGAAATTATCGGCCGTGGCCGTGTTGGTGGTTCTGGGACTTACGGCGCAGAGCAAGAAGGGTCCGGGGATTTTGCAGCCCCAGATGAAAGTCGAAGGCGGAAGCTACGCCGCGCCGATGGGCAAATTGGGTACGCCCGGTGAAGTGTGGAGCGGCACCACGATGGCCGCTTCGGTTGACGGCAAGCCCAACAAAGCCGTCACTCAGACGGTAAAGGGCGAGATTCTGGACTTCTCCTGCTACCTCCAGATCGGTAAGCACGGCGAAAAGCACCGGTCCTGCGCGCAGAAGTGCTTCACGGCCGGCCAGCCGATCGGTTTGCTCACCGAAGACGGCAGCATGTACATGCTGATGGAAGAAGAGCATGACCCTCGCCGCGATGGCATGACCGATTTCCGCAAGGCGGCCATTGAGCACACCGCGCACATCATGGAAGTGACGGGCACGGTTTCGAAGCACGGTGGCTTCAGTGCACTTTATGTGCAGGGTTTCCTCAAAAAGTAGTTTATTCTCGAAGAGATGTCGATCAATCGTCGATGGCTGGCCGCGGTAGCGCTGCCAGCCTTTCTCCTTGCCCCCTCAATGTTCGCTCAGGCTCCCCCGGCGGTTCCGCTGGGCCTGATACCCGTCCAATATCCGAAGGACAATCCGTATAGTGCGGATAAGGCGGCGCTGGGCAAACTGCTCTACTTTGATACACGCCTCTCCGCGGATGGCACCGTCTCCTGCGCCACCTGCCATAGCCCGGAGTTTGCCTTTACCGATGGTAAGGCTGTCTCCTCGGGCATCAAGGCCCAAAAGGGCGGCCGCAGCGCCCCCACGGTGATCAATCGGGCTTACAGCTTAAATCAGTTCTGGGATGGCCGAGCCAAGACGCTCGAAGAACAGGCCGGCGGTCCAATGCAGAATCCCATCGAAATGGGCAATTCGCATGGCGGCGTGGTGAAGACCATTCAGTCCATTCCCGGTTACCGGCCGCTGTTTCAGAAAGCCTTTGGCACTGACCAGATTGATATCGATCTGACAACGAAAGCGATTGCCACCTACGAGCGCACCGTGCTTTCGGGCAACTCTGCCTATGATCGCTACAAGGCCGGAAACAAGAAGGCGCTTTCCGCCGCGCAGGAGCGCGGGATGGATATCTATTTCAACAAAGCCAAGTGTGACCAGTGCCACGAAGGCGTGAACTTCACGCTGAACTCGTATCACAACCTGGGCATCGGCACCGACAAACCGAATCCCGACGCCGGTCGGCATGATGTCACCAAGAACGATGCCGATTGGGGCGCCTTCAAGACCCCCACCCTGCGGGACATTGCCCGCACCGCCCCCTACATGCACGATGGCAGCTTGGCCACGCTTGAGGAAGTGGTGGACTACTACAACAAGGGTGGCATCAAGAACAAAAATCTCGATGAGAAGATGACGCCGCTGAATCTGTCGAAAGCCGAGCAAACCGACTTGGTTGAGTTCCTCAAGTCTTTGAACGGCGAAGGCTGGCTTGCGCAACACAAGCCGCCCACGCAGTTCCCCAAGTAGAATCGAGTCCCATGAAGCGCAGAAGTTGGATCCTCGCCGCCGCCGCGGCCGCCTCGTCGTGCAATCGCACGCAAAAGATGACCATCGGGATGGTGCCGAAAGGCCGTACTCATGTCTTCTGGCAATCGGTGCAGGCCGGGGCGATCGCCGCCAGCCGGGAAGTGGGCGTCGATGTCAGTTGGAACGGCCCTGCGACGGAAACCGACTTCAATGGTCAGATCCAGATTGTGGACGCCATGATCAATCGCAAGGTGGACGCAATTTGCCTCGCGCCAATTGATCGCAAGGCGATGGTGGGCGTTGTGGAGCGTGCTGGCGACGCCAAGATTCCCGTCATCATTTTCGACTCCGGGATTGAGACCGAACGTTTTGCCAGCCAGATCGCGACGGACAACTACGCCGCGGGTTCTCTCGCGGCCGATCGCATGGGTGAGGTGCTTGCCGGAAAGGGCAAAGTGATCATCGTCGCCGTGCAGCCGGGTGTCGCCTCAACGATGGCGCGCGAGGCAGGCTTCGAGGAGACGCTGGCTAAGAAGTTTCCGGGCATCGCCATCGCCGATAAGCGTTACGGCAACGCGGATTATGCACAGTCGCTGAAGGTGGCCGAGAACATGCTCACCGCGCATCCCGACCTCACCGGCGTGTTCGCCTCCAACGAAAGCAGCACCGCCGGTGCGAGCCAGGCCATGAAAGCTCGCGGCACGAAGGCCAAACTCGTTGGGTTCGATTCCAGCGCCCAGTTACTCGAGGACCTTCGCGTCGGCGTGATCGATTCGCTGGTTGCCCAGCATCCCTTCAAAATGGGCTATGAATCCGTGATGGCCGCGCTCAAGGCGACGAAGGGTGAAGCGGTGGAAAAGATCCAGAACATCACGCCGCTGCTGGTGACGCAGAAGAATCTGAACGAGGCGGAAGTGCAGGCCCGGCTGAACCCGGACCTGAAGAAGTATCTGCAGTAGTCAAGCGAACGTAAAAAGGCCCCATCCTTGCCGGGATGGGGCCTTTCTGTTTCAGCGCCCGTTTATCGGCGGCCTCCCCGGCCACCGCCGCCTCCACGACCGCCGCCCCCGATCCGGCCACCGATCCGGCCACCGATCCGGCCACCGACAATCACCGTGGGTCCGAAGCCGCCTCCGTAGAAGCCGGGTCCCCAGCCGGGACCCCAGAACGGGTAGCCGAAGCCACCGAATCCGCCGTAGGGATAGCCGAAGCCTCCGCCCAGCATCATGCCGCTGTTGCGGTAACGCGGTTCGAGGATGTCGTCACGGCGCTCGTTCCAGCGATCGAAGGAGTCCTTGGGTTCGGCGGACGACATCCGCAGTTCCGGACTCTGCCGGTCTCCGCGCACCGAGGCGCGTTGCCCGCTCTTCACCTTCTCTCCGCCGCGGCTGGAGACGATCTCTGCTTCGCCCTTGCGGACGGTGAGCTCGGTCTGCACGCCCTCGCGGACGGTGACCCGATAGAGGCCCGGCTTCAGCGGGCGCACCGTCGTGTTCGGGGCCATGATGTCGATATCGGCCTCGCTGCCTTTCAACTGGCTGAAGCTCACCCCGCCGCTCAGCACTTCGACACGGAAGTAGCGATTGCCGACATCCACCACGCGAACGCGGGCCTCTTCACCCAGACGGATCAGATTGCCCGGGCCGAGTTGCACTTCGGCCCTTGAGGAACGGCCAGTGGAGATTGAGTCATTTCCGATCAGCGGCATACCGCCGCGAGCCTGCATGCGGTCGCCGGTGTCGCCGCGCAGCACCTCGACATCGCCATCGGCAACGCTCACCCGGGCCATGCCGGCGTCTCCCCGGTTATCGCCCGTCCCGTTCATACCTGGCCCATTCGCGTCGGGCCGCTGGCTATAGGTTCCCGGTCCATTGCCGGCATCCACATCCCTGTCAATGGGCTGGCCATTCACGCTGCCGTTCGGGCCCTGCGTGCTACCGGTTGCCGGGCGCCATTGTGCAGTTGCCGGCATCACACTAAGCGCGGCGGTTAAGGTGGCTACCAGAACTGTTTGTCTCTGCATGTTCTTGTCCTTCTCTGCCCAACTTGGTGGGAGCAGTGCCTCTCCCGGCTGCACGCGGATGGCCATCCTGTATCTATTGAAATAAAGCTAGTTAGGGGAGTTTACACCTGGCGCGGGGTGGTGGTTTTGCACCGCCCCGGCTGAACCCAACCGTGCTGGTAGCGGCTCGTAAATTCCTTCAAACTCAAGCGTTAAGCACCAGGGCAACTCCGCGGGTCGCTTAACAAAAGGTTACCCGCCGTAACACGAACGTAACCTAAATTGGGCATATGCAACGTAGGTCCTTTTTAGCGCTTTCGGCGCTCGCTCCCACATGGATGAGATCTCAGACGGCGATCGCCGCACCAGCGGCGCATCCCTTGTTCAACACGGATGAGGTCCACGAGGTCCGGCTAACGACGCAAGCGGACTGGTTCACCGTCATGCGCGCGAACAAGGAGACCAATTCCGACGTGCCATACATTCAGGCCGCGTTCCAATGGCGGGATGTGAAGTACGACGTGGTGGGCATCCGCTTCAAGGGCAACAGCTCCTACAACGGCGCAGGCAACTCTCGCAAGAAGCCGGTGCGAATCAAGTTCAATGAGTTCACCAGGGGCCAAAAGCTGCAAGGCATGGGTGGGATCAATTTCAACAATTGTTGGAACGACCCGTCGTTCGTACGGGAGAAGGTTTACAACGAAACGGCGGCGGCAGTGGGGCTGCGTGTGCCGCGATCGTCGTTCGCGAAGCTCTACATCAACGATGAGTATTTGGGATTGTACGGTCTGGGTGAGTTGATCAATGGGGATTTTCTGTCGAGCCGCTTTCCCGGCGACGACAAGGGCAATCT
Organism: Bryobacter sp.; assembly: GCA_022843605.1. Lineage (GTDB taxonomy): Bacteria > Acidobacteriota > Terriglobia > Bryobacterales > Bryobacteraceae > JALHNI01. Next base: position 7,434 of record JALHNI010000071.1, on the reverse strand, counting down.
CTATCAGGGCGATCCGCGCGGAACACTCGAAGACCTGGGGGACGATCCGGCGAAGTACAAGACAGAGTACGAAAAAGAGTCCAATGAGGACGCGGACGACTGGTCCGACCTCATGAAGCTATCGCACGTGCTTAGCCGGCCGCCCGCTGCCCAGTTACCGGACGAACTTGCGAAGTTGGTGGATCTGGATAGCGTGATGCGGTCGTTTGCCTTGGATAGCCTGACGGTGAATCTGGATAACTACTACGGCATGGGCCACAACTTCTTCCTCTATCGCCGGCTGAGTGACAACCGGTTCGTGTTCCTGCCGTGGGATCCGAGCCTGGCTTTCGGTGCGCTGGGGCCAGGCCTCACGACGCAGCAGATGATTGAATTGCCACTCACCTGGACGACGGCTCAGCGCGGCGCGCCGGGCTTTCCTGGCGGCGGTGGAGGTGGGATGATGCCTCCTCCGGGCGGTGGTCTACCTCCTGGCGGCGGAATGCCTCCAGGAGGAGGAATACCGGGCGGAGGCCCCGGTGGCGGCGGCGAGGCGTTGTCGGCCTCGACGGCTCGTCCGCTGGCGACGAAAATCTTTGAGATACCTGCGCTCAAGCGCCAGTATCTCCGGATCTATCAGCAGATGTTGAACGGCCCGTACAATCCGATTGCCATCAGCGACCGGATGCACCGTCTGAGAGAGATCATCTACAGCGCCGTGGAACAGGACACCCAGAAGCTGGTAACGATGGCCGCGTTCGACAACGCCATGTATACCACCGCCACCCAACCTGCGCCGGGCCAGGGTGGAGGCGTCGGTGGTGGATTCGGGGGCGGGACGCCTGGAGCCGCTGGCTTCGCGGCGCAGCGAGCGCTCTACCTCTACGACGAGGTGCCCCGCCAGGTTCTGGCCGCTGGAGCTTGAGGTCTGGGCAGATCTTGGGGCGAAAGTGGGCGAAAGCTTCAACTGAGCCCCAAGATCTTGTTATCCTTTTTCATGTGGCACCATAGGGACCCCATTGACTTTCCCTTTTTCTTCGCCCACAATGGCGGGTATGGCGCTCACCCGTCGGCAAAAAGAAGTCCTCGAATACATTGCCAAGTTTCTCCAGGACAACGGCTACTCTCCGAGTTATGAGGAGATCGCCCAGGGGCTGGAATTGGCGTCTTTGGCAACCGTCCACAAGCACCTGCAGGCTCTGGAGTTAAAGGGCTATCTACGGCGGGGCTTTAACCAAAGCCGTTCCGTGGAGATTGCGGATAAGTACGTGGACGAGCAGCGCCGGATGCTGTCGATGGCCCCCGCACGAGCCGAGTCGCTCGAAACGCTTGGCGTTTCGGTGCCGCTCTTGGGCCGGATCGCCGCTGGTGCTCCGGTGGAGACCTACGCCGCTCAGGCATCCTTGAACTTCAAGGACTTTGCCGGTGACGCGAATACCTACGCGCTCGAAGTGCGGGGCGAAAGCATGATCGACGACCACATCTGCAGTGGAGATTACGTCCTGGTTTCGCGGACCGATCAGGCCCGTGACGGTGAGATTGTCGTGGCGCTGGTGGATGGCTCAGAAACCACGCTGAAGCGTCTCTATCGCGAAGGCGAAATCACCCGCCTCCAACCCGCCAATGCCAGCATGGAGCCCATTCGCGTTCCCGCCGCCAGTGTCCAGGTACAAGGCAAAGTTCTGGCCGTGCTGCGCAAATACTAGCATCTAGCTGCCCAAAAGACTCCCTTGCCGGCTCAGCGGGCCGGCGAAAGCCGCCTCTCGCACTTTCTGCCGCTGGCCAGACCCCGCTCCTGTAGATGCCCTGCGCTCCAAGTAGCTGGGCTTAGCCCACCTATTCGGCTCAAACGCTCCCCAAACCCAATTCCCCGTTCCGAACCCACCGCCATCGCTCCGTGGGCCGTCAGTTCCCAACAGAACCGCTCGCCGTGAGGGAGCGGAAGTCAAATCAGGCCATTCTCCGCAATTCAACGAGAATTAACTTGCGGGCGGGGGGGGTGATTTATTGCAGAATACTCCTCACGGAGGCGGCATAAATGAAAAACTTCTCGCTTCCTGTCGCCAGTATCTCGCTGCGTGGCGGCGGCAGCGTGCCGTTTGTCCTCAGTTACAACGCCCAACTCTGGCGTAAGGATGGCAGCCTCGTCAAACGCCTCGGCGGCGACTTGGGCTATGGCCACGGCTGGCGTCTGCAAGCCGGAGCCCTCACGCCCGTCTGGAATGGCAGCGCCTTTTCGCACTTCGTCTTTACCGATGCCACCGGCGCGGAGTATAACCTGGCCACCAACAACGGCGGCGTCTGGTCCGGTAAGGATGGCGCATATGTCTACTACGACCAAAACACCCGCCGCCTCTGGTTCAACTCCGGCATGTTCTGGCAAATGGACTGTATCTCCGGCGCCGCCGAAGCCGACGCCGGCACCCGCTATCCCACCCGCATCCAGAACGCGAATGGCAATTACGTCGACATCAAGTACAAAGCCGCCATCGGCTCCTCCACCATCAACACTTCCGCCCGCATCGACACGCTGAGTGACCTGCGCGGCTCGTTGGCTTGGCTCCTTTATAACGCCGACTCGATCCCGCATGCCACCAACATCACCGGTCCGTACTTCGGCCTGCACCGCACCTTTACTTACACCGCCGGCACCCTGGTCGATCCCTTCGTTGGCGGCAGTTATGGCTCACAGAAGCAGCTCACCGCGCTCTCGGTCCCCTCCACCCCGGCCGGCCGCAACTACACCTTCACTTACAACACCTCCGGCGAACTGCTCACGGTCAAGCTGCCCCGCAACGGCGAGTTGCGCTATACCCACCAAACCACCAACTTCGCCAATAGCATCAGCGCCCGCGAACTGCAGAACCGCCGCCTGGTGAAGCAGGCCGGGGCCAGCGAGGTGACTTACAATCTGGTTCGCGATCCCAACGACGCCTCCCAGGTGATGCACTCGAGCCTCGCCTTAACCGATCCTTCGGGCGTCGGCCGCAAGCGCTGGCTCTTCTCCACCGCTAGTAACTATACCCGCGGCTTCCTCACCCAATACTTTGAGCATCCCACCGCCACCGGCGACACCGATATCCTGCGCCGCCACACCTATACCTACACCCAGGACGCGAACCAGATGCCCGCCGTCCAAAGCGTCACCACGGACCTTAACCCCAACACCGCCAACGCCAAAACCATGAAGACGGACCAAACGGTCGATCTCTACGGCAACGTCACCCAAAGCCGCATCTACGAGTTCGGCAACCTCAGCACCCCGGCGCGCACCATCAACTGCACTTACTTCTTCCCCAACGCCCACTACCTGCGCAATCTGCCCGCCAGTTGCCAGTCGACCGACGGCGTCAACAACGTGAGCTTGTTTGGCAATACGTATGACAGTTACGGCGGCGGCAATCCGCTCACGCAGGTGACCGGTTCGCCCACCATGCACGCCACCGGAACCTACAACACCACTTACACCACGCGCGGCAACCCGACCTATCTCACCAGCCCCGGCAAAGCCACCACGCTCACCTACAACATCCTCGGCGAAGTCATCAAGGCGGTTACCAACGGGCAAACGGTCGAATGGACGTACTCGGCCTCCAACAACTTCGGCGCGCCCACCCAGATCACGCCCAACTCGAGCGCGAACCTGCAAACCACCATGAACTGGAACACGCTGCTGCAACCCACCAGCAGTTCCACCCCCAACGGCAACACCGCCGGAGCCGTTTACGATACCCTCAATCGCCTGGTCTACCAGAGCGGCAGCGACGGCGTCGCCGTCACCACGTACTACAACGATGACGTCAATCAATCTCAGACGGTGACGGCCTATAGTAAGTCGCGGACCACTTACGATGGCCTGGGGCGGCCCATCAAAGTCGAAACGCTCGATCCCAGCAACAACGCCGTCAAGTCTACCGTCGACACCGAGTACGACTCGTGCGCCTGCTCTCCGGCCGGCAAGCTCAAGCGCCAATCGATGCCCTATGCCCCCGGAGGCACGGTGCTCTGGACCAACTATGTCTACGACGGCCTGGGCCGCACCTTGCAGATCATCCAGCCGCATACCTCAGGCAGCGGCAGCGCCGGTACCACCACCTATGCCTATGCCGGCAACCGCGTCACCGTCACCGATCCGGCGGGCCGCTGGAAGCGCTACCTCCAGAACGCTCTCGGTAACCTGGTCCAGGTCACCGAGCCGAACCCCGCCGGCGGCGCGGACTTCGAAACCTACTACACTTACAACGTGCGCGATCAGCTCACCCTCGTCCAGATGCCCCGGCCCAATCAGTTCGGCGGCACTTACACCCAGACGCGCACCTTCGTCTACAACCTCACCACCGGCTTGCTGACCTCAGCCACCAATCCCGAGAACGGCACCGTCACTTACAACTACCTGAGCAATAATCAAGTGAATTACAAGCAGGACGCGAAGGGTCAGCGGGTCGAGTTCCTGTACGACGCCCATAACCGCGTCACAAAGATGACGCCCAAGGATGCGGGCGGCAACGTTCAGCCTTGCGAGGTGGTCGAGTACTTCTATGACCTCGCCGCCAACTCCTACGGCCGGCTCAGCGCGGTGCAATATGGCAGCAAGGAGCTCAACGCGCAACAGAACGGGCCACTCTGCCCCAAGGGCCTCCACCGCGAGGAGTACACGTACACCGCCGGTGGACGCGCGACGAACAAGACGCTGAAGCTGACGCGCAAGTTTACTGACCTGCCGAACAACGAAGAGCGCACGGCGCAAATCGCCATCAACTACGAATATAGCAATCTGCTGCTCAACAAGATCTACTATCCCGGCACGCATGTGCAGGCGGGCTACCAGGCGCCAGTGATGCCGGTGGCGGGCGCGGTCTATCGGTACACCTACGACGCCTTTGGCCGGCCCACGGGCGAGACGCGGCAGGAGCCCAGCCAGTCGCCCGTCTCCATCGTCGACCAGGTGACGTACAATACCTTTGGAGCCCTCACGCAGATGCGCAAGACCATCGCCCTGCAAACCGAGACCCGCGCTTACGACGCCTTCCAACGGCTGACGTCGATGACCCAGTTCGACGGCACCGCCATTGCCTATAACTACGCGCAGACGGCGAACGATGGCAAGATCGTTTCGCAAACCACGGGTTCTGAAACCGTGAATTACACTTACGACTCGTTAGGGCGTCTAACTCAAGCCGCCACGGCAGGCGCCGGCGGTTGGGGGCTCGCTTGGATGTACGACGGCTGGGGCAACCGCCTGCAGCAGTCGGCCGTGAAGGGCACGGTGCCGACGATGGTCTCGACCACCGATCCTGCCACCAACCGTATCCAGGCCCACACTTACGACGCCAACGGCAACACCACTTACACGCCTCAGCAGGGCACGATGACTTACGACGTCTTCAATCGCCTGAAGACCGTCGCCGCCGACACCTACGGTTACGACCCCGCCAATAAGCGCCTCTGGAAGAACGACGACTTCACCTTCTGGGGCGCAAGCGGCGAACGCATCGGCCGTTACTCGGCCGTGAAGCTGATCGAGAATAACAACGGCACGCTCTCGCATACGTTCGTGTTTCAGGAGGTCCAGACGGACGAGTACTTCGGCGGTCGGAGGCTGACGACGCAGGATCGGCTGGGCTCGGTCGGGAGCTACTATCCGTATGGCGAGGCCAAGTCGGGCACGGTGTCCAATGCCGACTCGTTTGCCTCGTACTACCGCGATTCGACGGGTCTGGATTATGCAGACCAGCGATACTACTCGCAAACGACTGGTCGATTCATTGGTGCGGACCCCGACGTGGGGAGTGCAAGGCTTTCCGCTCCAGGCAGTTGGAACCGCTACGCCTACGTTATGAGCGATCCCGCCAATTGGGTTGATCCAGAGGGGCTCTTCGAAGTTTCACCCAGCTCACCCGGCGCTAGCTTCGTCGGGTCCGGGACAACTGCCAATCCTACACCCACTTTCAGTGTAACGGTCACCGCACCTGCATTCGCACCTTTGATCTCAGGTTTCTCGCCTGGGCATGGGCATCTTAATCCGAACGCGCCTCAACTGATGGCAGGCCCCGAAGTCGACTACTATGCGGGGTACGTGGAGCCCAACCAAGGAAATCAAGATACTCAATGGTGCAAGCGCGTTAATGAGAAGAGAGAAATTCAGCAGGCCGCCATTACTGAAGAGTTGTTGCTGGGAGCAATGCCTTCCTTGCAATCCGCGGCCGCGCAGTTGGCAGTCTATACAGTGTATACGGGCATCCGTAACGGACTGCCATACTTTGGCATCACAAATAATTTCGCGCGGCGAGCATCGGAGTGGAGGGTGCACGGGATGGGTATTACACCCTTGATATCGAATGTATCACTAGTAGCTGCGAGAGGTATCGAGCAGCTATTGATCAACACTGCTAGGCTGACGCAGGTCAGTGTGGCCAATCGAATAAACAGCATTGCAACCGGGAATCCTATGTTTGAAAGAGCCATTCAGGCTGGTAAAGACGCAATCGAGTCGGGAAGCGCACTATTGCAAACGTTATGCCAGCACTGACTACAATCGGCGACATATTCGCGATAGATTTACCCTGCGGGAGGGTCGGCTATGCTCACTACGTCTTTTATCACTCCATGATGACTGCGCTTGTAGAAGTGAAGTCGTTGGTTGACGACGGGAAAGCATCAATTGATGAAGTTCTCGCTGCGCCGGGGAAATTTCCCCCGGTCTTCGTGGGACTTAACTATCCGGTTAGGAAGAAGATATGGAGACGAATAGGATCTGCTCCGATAGAAACGTTTCAGTTCCCGATCTTTAGGAGATCAATTACCGCTCTCATCTGCGGAGGAAAAGCAGGGAGTTATGACGATTGGGAGTTATGGGACGGACATGTGTTCCGTGAAATCGGACGCCTTCCCTGCAGTCTGAGGTCTCTTGAGTTCATGGCTGTGTGGAGCCATGATGTAGTTGAAGCGCGAATCTCTACGGGACTCAACTCCTTGTATGACCAGTTGCTTTGATGGCAAAGCCGGTACCAATTGCGCCGGGTCGGCATCTGAGATGGGCCGAGTTGACAGTCGAGTTTCGCTTGAGCGGCAAATCTTGGTGCCTGACAGATTCCAGAGTGTCTGACACTCGGACGGAGGAGCCACATCGGAAGTAAGGGGGAAGGAGAGGCAAAAGTGCGAGGAAGAGCGTCGGGGTGACGCTCGGAGAAAGGGTACGATGGGGAAGAGTGATTGGATCGTTTGATCCAGCGCAGGTGCACGACTATGGGTATGTGGGATGTAACGCCATTCGGAAACGATTACGCGGCAGATTGGGCATTGGAACTCCAGGATGCCGTAGAGCCTGATCTCATATTGGAGCGTGAATTTCGTCAGGCAATGTCAAGTGCTTATCTCGAGCTAGACGCATGTCACCGTGTTGTTGCAGGAGCCAGCATTATTGCAGCCGCGGCAACTGGGTACGTACAGGATGTT
>JALHNI010000070.1:12743-34007 GCA_022843605.1 Bryobacter sp. | reverse complement strand
CGTTCCTCACCGCCGGTTCCTACACCATTTCGCTCGAAGCCCAAGGCTTCAAGGGGCAGAAGCAAACCGGCGTGCTGCTAAGTGCGGGCCAGCGCGTGGGCGCTGAATTCCGCCTTGAATTGGGGAACGTCGCCGAAGTCGTTGAAGTATCTTCTTCCGCGCCGCTCATCAATACCGTCTCCGCTGAGCAGCGGGAAGGGAAGACTCAGGAGCAGGTCCGCGAGTTGCCTCTCGCCCGCCGCGACTGGACCAACATTATCGGTTTGGGTACCGGCGTCACCACGCAGAACACAGGCGTGTCAATGAACGGACTGCCTGGGTCCGGTTTCCGTCTGACGGTGGACGGCACGGATGCCGAAGGCGACCCCGAAGTGCCCTCGCTCGGCATGGCCCAAAACTTCAATCCCATCCGTACTGTCAGTCTGGAAGCGATCGCCGAACTCGACGTCACGAAGGGCATTCCTTCCGCCGAACTCGCCAACACACTCTCCGGCGGCATCAACATCATCACCAAGAGCGGCACGAATGCCTTCCACGGAAGCCTCTTTCTGAATAACCAAGTCGAGAATCTGGCGGCCCGGCCACAATTCGCTCTCACCAAAGGCGCACTGGTCTACAACCAATTCGGCGCTTCCGCGGGCGGCGCCATCGTCAAGAATAAGCTCTTCTACTTTGGTGTCTATGAAGGCTATCGCCAACAGCGCGCTCTTACCATCACCGGCCAGGTGCCCACGGCGGAATTCCGCGAACGGGCCATCGCCGCCGTTCCCGCCTACAAACCCTTCTTTGATCTCTATCCTGTCCCGCCGAGCGCGCCCGCCGGAGCCGTCACCGCTTTCTACGTCACCAATGCCGCTAACTCTGGCACTGACAACCACGCCGTCTCGCGCATCGATTACCGCATCAAGGACAGCCTGTCGATGAGTGCCCGCTACACGCGTGGCCGCCCGCAGGTGGAGAACCCGCGCATTGCCACACTCAATCCGCAGGTCTTCAACGGAGTGGCCGAATCCGGTACGCTCAACTTCATCTACACCCGCGCCTCATGGTCGAACGAGACGCGCTTCGGCGCGAATCACAACGAAGTGGCGCGCGTCGACGGCATCTACACGCTGGGCCTCGCCGGCATCAGCGGAAATCTCGGGTTCGGTACTGGCGGCGAAACGCTGGCCCGCAATGGCGAAACCTACAGTTGGGAGAATGTTTCGGCCAAAACCATCGGCCGGCACAACCTGAAGTTCGGTGGCATCTACCTCATACGCCGCGCCCGCCGCGAGAACGTCGAGTCGCCGGCCATCCAGTATGCCAACCAGGCGGACTTTTTCGCCAACATTCCCAGCACCGTCCAGGTTACCTTCGGCGTGCTGCCTTTCCTGATGAAGCAGGTCTCATTCGGCGGCTTCATCCAGGACGACTTCCGCGTCAATCGGCGACTCACCCTGAATCTCGGTATCCGCTACGACTATGTCACCGTGCCCGAGGAGCGCGACGGCCGCCTCTTCAACCTGTCGCAGCAGGGCACCGGACCGCTGCTGCCGCGCGACAGCATTTACGGTGCTGACCGCAATAACTTTGCCCCGCGCCTCGGCTTCGCCTACACGGCGGACCAGTCCGCTAAAACCGTCATCCGCGGCGGCCTCGGCATGTTCGTCCAACCGCGCAACCTCTTCACCCCCATTGACCTCGTTCAGAACGCCGTCGACGAACCCTTCCGCCGCATCTTCTCCCGCGCCGAAGTCCTGCAGTATCCGCAACTGCGCTATCCGGTCACCAACGCCAACGTGCTGCCGATCGTCAAGGGTGCACCGCTCGCTCCCTCCGCAGCCATCTCTGAGAACTTCCCGAATGCTTACTCGCTCCAATTCCAACTCGGTATTCAGCGGCAACTTACCGAAACGATGGTGCTCGAAACCGGGTACATTGGCACTCGCGGACTGAAGCTCAATCTGGTGCGCGACATCAACCAGGTGGACCGCATCACTGGTGTGCGCGCCATCCCCGCGCTCGGCCAGATTCGCTACTATGACGGCAGCGATCGCAGCCGCTATGAGTCCTGGCAGACGTCGCTGCGCAAGCGGATGACCAATAGCTTCCTTTATAACATCCACTACACCTGGTCAAAGCAACTCACCTTTGCCGATGGCGACTTAGTTCTGAACAGCCAGCGGCCACAGGACAATAACAACCTGCGCGCCGAATGGGGGCCCGGCCCCACTGACATTCGGCATCGCGTTGCCAGCGACTTCCTCTATGAGTTGCCCTTCCAAAAACTGAGCGGCAGTAACTCTGCTCTCTCCCGCCTGACGCTCGGCGGTTGGCAGCTTTCCGGGATCATCACTGCACAATCCGGTTCGGCTTTCCATATTGGAAACCCCTCTTCGATTCCGGGGCAACGTGCCGACTATGTGGGCGGTGAAGTCTATCGTCCCGATCCGAACTCTGACCTCTTTTTCCTCAATCGTGCCGTGTTTCAGGAGGTGCCGATTGTCCAAGCCAGCGGCGCTCCCATCCGCCCCGGAACGCTTGGCCGTAACGCTCTTCGTCTCCCGGGAGCCTGGAACGTCGATCTGGGGCTCGCCAAGAACCTGAACTTCAGTGAGCGCTATCGCTTCCAGATTCGCGCTGACTTACTGAATGCGTTGAACCACACGAACTTCAGCGGTGTCGATAGCAACATTCGCAGTGCCAACTTCGGTAAGTTCACCGCCACCCGAGGTGCTAGAGTGATTCAACTGAATGCGCGCTTTACTTTTTAGCTTTCTCCTCATCGGTGCGCTAGCGCAGGACTGGCCCCACTATGGCGGCGACGCGGGCGGTATGAAGTACAGCCCGCTGCGCCAAATCACCGCGAAGAACGTCGCGAAGCTCCAGGTCGCCTGGACCTACCACACCGGCGAAATGAGCGACGGCAAGACGGACAAGACGCGTAGCGCCTTCGAGTCCACCCCGCTCATGATCGACAACCGGCTCTATGTCACCACGCCGCTGAACCGGCTGGTCGCCCTCGATGCCGCCACCGGTCGGGAAATCTGGGCCTTCGATCCCAAGCTCGACCGCACCCGCACTTACAGCCTCTACATCAATCGCGGCGCCGCCTGGTGGAGCAACGGCAAGCAGAAGAGCCTCCTCTACGGCACGCTCGATGGCCGCCTCTTCTCGGTCGACGCCGAGACCGGCCGCGAGCGGTGGTCCATTAACCTGCGTACCGGGACGGCGGACAAGTTCCCGACCCGCGCCTACGGCCTCACCAGCCCACCCAGCGTTTACGGCGATCTCGTCATCGTGGGAAGCCTTGCCAGTGACGGCGAGCCGCAAGGGCCCAACGGCGATATCCGAGCGTTCGATATCGCGACCGGTAAGCTCGCCTGGCGTTTCCATGTCATCCCTCATGCCGGTGAGTTCGGCCATGAAACCTGGCAGCCCGGCAGCACCACCGATCGCGGCGGCGTCAACGCCTGGGCGCCGCTCAGCGTGGACCATCAACGCGGACTCGTTTTCGTCCCGCTCACCTCCCCCGCTACTGACCGTTACGGCGGCGACCGCAAAGGCGACAACCTCTTCGGCAATAGTCTTGTTGCCCTCAACGCGAAGACCGGCGAGCGCGTGTGGCACTTCCAGACCATTCACCACGACCTTTGGGACTACGATCTGCCCGCCCAGCCCAACCTGGTCACCTTGAAGGGCCAGCCCTATGTCGCGCAGATTACGAAGACCGGGCTTGTCTTTGTCTTCGATCGACTCAGCGGCCGCCCGTACTTCCCGATTGAAGAACGCCGCGTCCCCGCCAGTGAAATCGAAGGCGAGCAGACCTCGCCCACCCAGCCTTTTCCCGTGAAACCGCCGCCCTTCGCCCGCAACAGTTTTCGCCCCGACGAACTCCGCGCGGACTCGCCCTACTGCGCGCAGATCACCCGTGAGGCCAACTCCGGCGGACCCTATACGCCCATCGGCACCAAACCCACCATCGTTTTTCCCGGCACCAATGGTGGCGCCAACTGGGGCGGCGCCAGCTTCGATCCGCGCTCGCAGACCCTCTTCGTCAACAGCATGGATGTCGCCATGCTCGTCTCGATGGTGGCCCGGGCCGGTGTCCTACCGCGCACGCGCGGCGTCGGCACTATCGATTCGCGCTATTGGGACAAGGACATGAGGCCTTGCCAGAAACCGCCCTGGGGACACCTGACGGCGATCAATCTGGCTACCGGCGAATTCCGCTGGCGGGTCCCCCTCGGCGCGCCCGATACCGGGTCACCCAACATCGGCGGTAGCATCGTTACCGCCGGCGGACTCGTCTTTATCGGCGCCGCCAACGACGCCAAGTTCCGAGCCTTCGATTCCAGTTCCGGCCGCGAAATCTGGCAAACTCCGCTCCCGTCCAGCGCCTTCGCCACCCCGATGACCTACCAGGTTCAAGGCAAACAATACGTCGTCATCGCTGCCGGCGGCGGCAACGACTACAGCGATACTGTCTCGGACTCGCTGGTCGCCTACCGGCTGCCTTAGTGCCCCTCGGCTTCGAGGAAACGTTCGGCTTCAATCGCCGCCATGCACCCCGCGCCTGAAGCGGTGATTGCCTGCCGGTAGATCCGGTCCTGCACGTCGCCCGCATGGAACACACCGCGAATGTTGGTCCGCGCGCCGCCGTGCGAGATGATGTATCCGTCCTCGTCCAGATCCAACTGGCCCACAAACGGCTTGGTGTTCGGAATATGTCCGATCGCCACGAAAAAGCCATCCACCGGTTGATGCCACGTTTCGCCCGTCACCAGATTGCGGAGCTTCACGCCAGTGACGCTCTTTGCCGCCACGTCTTCCACTTCATCCACCACCGTATTCAGCAGGATCTTGATCTTCGGATTCGCCTGGACCCGTTCGATCATGATCTTCGAAGCGCGGAAGCTGTCGCGCCGATGCACCAGGGTCACTTGGCGGCCGAAGCGCGTGAGGAAGTTTGCCTCTTCCATGGCCGAGTCGCCGCCGCCCACCACCATGATCTCCTTGTCCCGGTAAAAGAAACCGTCACAGGTCGCGCACGAACTCACGCCATGCCCGATCAACTTTTGCTCGCTCTCGAGGCCGAGCCAGCGGGCCGAAGCGCCCGTCGCCACGATCAGCGTCCGGCACTCTACCCATTCGCCGTCGATGCTGAGCCGGAACGGCCGCTTTGAGAGGTCTGCCTCCACCACCGTGCCATAGCGGAACTCGGCGCCGAATCGCTCCGCCTGCTTCTTCATGTTTTCCACCAGCACCGGGCCCATTTCGCCGTCAGGAAAGCCAGGGAAATTCTCCACTTCCGTCGTGATCGACAGTTGCCCGCCGGGCTCATGGCCCATCACCACCAGCGGCTTCAAGTTCGCGCGGCCCGTATAAATGGCGGCGGTGTTTCCCGCGCAGCCGGATCCCAGAATAATGACGTCTCGCATGTGAATTATCTGCTCTGATGCTATCACTTGGCCCCCATGTTTCAGTAGCCATGAGAAACTGGGAGTTGTGATGAAGTGCTATTTGAATCCCCAGGGGTTGCTCTTTCTGGCCCTGGCCGGGAGTGCGAGTCCCGTTGCCGCGCAGGGCTTGCCGCCGGAATGGGAAGTGCGCCAGCACCTTGCCGACTTGGTCACGCAAACTGAACGACTAGTGCCCTTGGTGAAGCAGATTGAACCGGCGAAATGGGCCGGTGCTCCCGAAGCCTATGTTGCTCAACAAACCGCCATTCTCAATCAAATTCAGTACATCGTCCAGGTAGTTTCATCTCTTTCGCGGCAGCCGGAACGGATGACACTGGCCCTCGATGTCTACTTTCGCCTGCAATTGATGGAGAGTCAGTTGCTCTCGTTCACCGATGGCATCCGCCGTCATCAGAACCCGGCCGTGGCCGACCTGCTTTCCAGCCTCACCAACGAAACCTCCGCGTCGCGTGAGCGTCTGCGAGAATACTTGAAGGAACTGGTCGCCATGCGCGAACAAGAGCGTGACCTTCTTGAGAAGGAAGCCCAGCGCTGCCGAAGTCTGCCGCCGCGCGTGATTCCCACTTCCAAGCCGCCCGCCAGGAAACAGTGAGACTTCAACCATGACGCCCGCGCCACCCCGCGCCGAAACCCCAGAAAAAACTGAGCTGCGCTTTCAGTGCTCCATCTGCGCTGAGCCCTCGGCGCGGATTTGTGTCTTCTGCACCAAGGATTGTTGCGCCCTGCACCAGTGTGAGCATTGTCAGCGTTGTTCAGATTGTTGTGTCTGCCCAACCACCAAGAACCGCGGCTAGATGCGCGAATTCCTTGCCCTCAAAGATATATGAGTACTGGGCGAGTGGCGTCCCGATCCCGGCGCTCCTCGCCTCGTGGTCGCCAACAACGGTATGATGTGAAGAGATCGATTCGGAGAACTGCATGAATATCGCGAAGCGCGCCTGGAAAATGGCGACCGTCGTTTTAATCCTCGCCCTAGCTACGGCCTGCTCGAATGACGTAGCGTCCTTGCGCAAAAAGTACCTCGACAGTGGCAACAAGTACTTTGGCAACGGCAAGTACAAAGAAGCCTCAATTATGTACCGTCGCGCACTCCAGAAGGATATGCGCTTCGGCGAAGCGTATTACCGTTTGGGCCTCTCGGAGCTGAAGCTCGGTCGCCCAGTGGACGCGATGCGCGCGCTTCAACGCGCCGTTGAGCTCGATCCGAAGAACCTCGATGCCCCGGCTCGTCTCGCCGAGATCTACCTCACCTTCTACGCCGTCGACCCCCGGAAGCCCAAGGAATTCATCAAGGAGATCGAAGATCTCGCCAAGAAGCTCACCACGAACAACCCGAACTCCTACGACGGACTCCGTTTGAACGGCTACATCGCGCTGACCAAGCAGGACGCCAAGGGTGCCCTCGAACAGTTTGAAAAAGCCAACTCCGTGAAGCCGAATCAGCCGGACCTCGTCCTGGTTTTGGTGCAGACCCTCGGCGCCAACGATCGTTGGGATGAAGCCGAAAAGCTGGCTCGCGAGTTGATCGCCAAGAACAAGAACTACAACCCCATCTACAACGTGCTTTACACGCGGCTCGCGCAACAGAAGCGTTTGGATGAAGCTGAGGCGTTGCTAAAGTTGCAGGTTGCCAATGACCCCAAAACCGTGGCGCACTACCTACAACTCGCCGCCCACTATTACGTCGCCAATCGTCGCGACGACATGCAGAATACGCTCAACCAGATCATCAACGACCCGAAGTCTTTCCCCAATCGTCACCTGATGGTGGGCGAATTTTACTTCCGGACCAAGGATCTCGAGAACGCCATTCGCCAGTATGAACTCGGCGCGAAGGATCAACCCAAAGAGAAGCACGGCTATCAGAAGAAGATCGTCGAGACCCTCGTGATGCAGGGTAAGAAAACCGAAGCCACGCAGCTGGTAGAGAGCATCCTCAAGGAAGATTCCACCGACAACGAGGCTCTCGCCATGCGCGCTTCCCTGAAGCTGCAGGCGGGCACTCGTGAAGAGGTGCAAGCCGCCGTGAACGACTTGCAGTCGGTGGTCGCCCGCACGCCGGAGAACGCCGTAGTGCGTTTCAACTTGGCTCGCGCACTTCTCGCGAAAGGCGACCTGGACGCGGCGAAGATTCAACTCCTCGAAGCCATCAAGTTTCGACCCGACTACCTGATCGCCAAACTCGCCTTGGCGCAGGTGTATATCTCGAAGCAGGATTATCAGAACGCCGTTCAGACTGCGAATCAGGTACTCCAGTTCGACGCCAAGAACCTGGCGGCCCGTCTGCTCAAGACCTCCGCCCTGATCGGCATGCGCGAGTTCGGCCAGGCCCGCACGGATCTCGAGGCCTTGCTGCAGACCAATCCAGCCTTGCCGGACGCGCAGTTCCAGTTGGGTATGTTGAGCCTCGCCGAGAAAAACTACAAGCAGGCGGAAACGATCTTCCGCGGCTTCTACACCAACTCTCCGAACGATCCCCGCAGTCTGGCCGGTCTTGTCGAGGTGCTCACCACGCAGCAGCAGTTCGATGCGGCACTGGGCTTGCTGCGCGCCGAGATTGCCAAGGCACCCGATCGCAACGACCTGCGCGTCGTTTATGCGAACACCGCGGCGCGGGCCAACAAGCTCGACATCGCGGAGACCGAATTCCGCCAGTTGCTCGGCAAGAGTCCGAAATCAGCCGATCTTCATCTTCGTCTGGGGGACGTGCTCCGGATGAAGGGCGACTTCGATGGTGCGATGGCGTCCTTTGCGAAGGCCAAAGAAATCATGCCGAATGACGTCAACGCCTATATTCGCCAGGCGATGGTGATGGAGTCTCGTGGTTCGGTCAAGGAAGCGCGTCCCCTTTACGAAAAGATCATGTCGCTTGATCCTGATAACCCGGTTGCGCTCAATAACATGGCCTACCTGATGGCTGAGGATGGCACCAATCTCGACCAAGCGCTCTCCTATGCGAATCGCGCGAAGCAGCGGATGCCTAATCATCCGGACGTCAACGATACGCTAGGCTGGATCTACATTAAGAAGAACCTCAGCGACAACGCTGTCTCAATTTTCCGGGACCTCATTCAGAAGTACCCACAGAAATCGACCTACCACTACCACCTCGGGATGGCTCTCTTCCAAAAAGGCGACAAGCCGAACGCGAAGAAGTCCCTTGAGATGGCGCTTACGAAGAACCCTGACAGCATCGAGCAAACCAAGATTCGGGAGCTGATCGCCAAGTGCATCTAGGCTAGTCCCTCCTTCTCGAGACCGGGTAGGAGGGACACCAGGCTGCCAATCGACTGAGAAGAATCAATGACTTCCCGGTTCGTTTCGGTGTCTGAGCTAGGCGGCTTGAGCTAGATGGCGTGTCTCAAGAGGACCGGGCGCGGCAGTAAAATTCGGCGAGAATCACGGAATTGTGGATCCAACGACCGCATCACTTTCTTCACGCGGCTCGGGTAGTCGCCAACCGGATTGTAGGTGCGGAGAAATGCGTTCAGATCCTTGCCTTTGTAGTCGTTCATTCGGGCCAATTGCCCGCCGATCACATCGATACTCCGGTGGATTGAGGTAAATCGGATGCTTCCGTTCGCCCACCCAAAGATGTTGTTGTTGGGGTAATATTTTCCACCGCTTGATTCCACGACGGCTATGCTTGGCAGCAGCCGCCAGTCGAGGCCGTGGCGATCCGCTACGCGCAGGAAATCTTCAGCCAAATGGGAGATGGGGCTTGAGCGTACAACGAAGAAACGACGTAACTTAGCTAAGCGTGAATCCGGAATCGGCTCGAACGAGCCCTCCTGGTTCAGTGGCACTGCCGAGGCAGCAAAACCGAAGAGCCCGGCGGCAATCACTGATTTGCGAACCAGCTTGTTCATCATATTCATTTCCCCTCGGGGCCAAGATCAACGGTCGAACAAAAACCGTGGGGGATCGATGTTGGCGGGTGAATTGTATAGGGAGGAAAGCCTCCGTTATCCTTTTAGTTTAACAGAAGTAAAGTCAAAGGGGAGAGGGGCTTGCGCCCCTCTCCCCCCGAGCGCCGGATTGGACCGGACTACTGACTGATGGTCTGAGGACGGAACGGAGCGGCATCCGTTGACCGGCCACTGCGGTTGACGGCGACCGACGTTCCGGTCACTGCACCGGCTACGGCGATTCCTCCGACGACAACCGCGGTCGTGGACAAGCCCGTTCCCGCGGCGGCGGCTCCACCGACCGTTGCGCCCGCGGCCTTTTTCTTCCCGCTACCGCCGACCGGTTGTACTCGATCGACTGCCACGGTGGCCGCGATGCCCTCCATTCGCGGTGCCTGATCGTCCGTCTTGCCGGACACCCGCACCTTCTTGCCCACAAACTTGTCGAGTTCCGAACCCTTCAGGCGCACCGTGATCCCGGCCGTCTCATCCGTGAGGTACAAGCCGTTCTCCCGCTTCTCTACCGTGCCGGTCAACGACATTGCATTGGCCGCGCTTCCGCCCACCTTGGGCGACAACAGAATGCCCCTGCCGGGCAACACCTGAGCCAGCAGCAGGCCCGACTGATTTTTCACCCGGACTGGACCGCTCTCCGCCGAGACCTTCAATCGGCCATCCGATTCGAATCCCACGGCAGAGCGCGCGCCTGCCGCCGCAGTCACGCTCAAGCCGCCCGTCTCAACCCGGTAAGCCCCTTCCGTGGAGGCCTCGCCCGTCTCCAGAACCAACCGGTCCTGGTAGACCCGGCCGCGTGAGTGCGGCGCCAGATCCAAACGGACTCCGCCGTTCAAATGCAGCGTCGATCCGGCGGCGTTCGTGCTGAACACCGCGCCGTTCTCGATACTGCCGCTTCCCGGCACTGTCCGATTGTTCATCAGAAAATTGCCCGAGCTGACTGCTGTTCCGATCGTCCGCGGAGCCGCGGGCAATCCTGCCGGCGGCGCCGCTTGCGCGGCAACGAGCGTCAGGGCCATTCCCAACGCCGTTACTTGACTTAGATTTTTCAGTTCCATGCTGTGTGGTCCTTACCTCTAACTTCTTTCTCCATATTCAACAGATGTCAGACAAACGTTGAACGCCCTGCTGGCTTGCGGGAATCCATCCCTTACTGGTTTTTCGGCGGGAATCCCCGCGATGAGAGGGAGTAAGTACGAATGCTTGGGAGTAAGTAAGTTAGTGACTAATGACGTCTATTATTTCTTCCGACCATTAACTTATGCGCCATCGCGCCGTGCCCCTCATCCTTCGATCGCTCTTCATCAGCATCTTTGCCGTTCTGGCCGCTGCGTGTTTTACGTCCAGTTTTACGGCCTACTCCCTGGATGGGCCGGAGGTGTTCCTTCGTCATTGGCCGGACTACTACCGCTCTATGGCCCAAGTCGAACCCCACCGGGAGGAGGTCTGGTTGAACGGTCTCCTGGCGGTGGAGCCTCGCGATTCCGATGCGCGCCTGCGCCTGGCTGCGATTGCGGAATGGCGCGGCGACGTTCCTTTGGCCCGCAGGCTTTCGCGGGAAGCGGCGAACTGGGATGTGCGCTATCGGATGCAGTGGGCCCTTCTTCAATTCGAAATACGTCACCCGAAAAGCGCAGACGTTTGGGCCACCGCGCGCCGCTGCTTTCAGATGAGCTATGGTGATCGGCAAGTCTTACTCGACGCCGTTTGGCGCTTGTGTCCCGATGGCCGCTTCCTGCTGGATCAGTTGATTCCGGATTCTGCGCCCCTACTCTTCGCCGCCACCGCCTTTTTGATGGAACAGGGCGATCTGCCCGCGGCCCGCGTTGCTTTCTTCCGGCTGATCGCGCAGCCTTATGGTTCGCTCAGCCGGGCCAATGCCGGCCGCGTGGGCACACCAACTGAGCGAGCCCACCTGGGGCTCGACTTGACGGATCTGCACCTGGACCGGCGAGACCCGGCCTCGGCTCTCGCGATCTGGGCGGCTCTGGCCCGCCACCAACTCGTGCATGTCGACGGCGAGGTGGGACGGGATGTCGTAAACTCTCTCTTCCGAAGCGAGCCACTCGGGCGTGGCTTCGATTGGCGCGTGACCACGTCGCCCGGTATCGAGATGCGGCGCACCGGCGACGGGTGGCGGGTCGACTTTGCACATCGCCCGCCGGACCGTGTGGCGCTACTCAATCAGCGCGTGATCGTCCACGGGACGTTACGCCCCGAAGTGCTGGCGAACGCTCCAGCCTGGCTACGCGCGACACTGGTAGATGAGGTCACGGGCCGCCCGATTGAGGGTCCTCAGCGCACGCCACGGGTTGCCCGGCTGCGGATCGAGTATTGTCGGCCGCTTGGCCAGCCGCCGTTGCGTGAACCCCTGTTGATCCGGCAGGTTCGCTGGAGGACCACCTAGTGCCAGGAGGAGCCTGGGGAATCTTCGTCTGTTTGTGGCTCGCCACGCTCACCGCTTTTCGCCGGGATGCGGCGCACGAATTACTCCTCGAAGGCCTGGTCTTCCTGATGGCAGCGGCCAGCTTTCGGCGGGCCGAAGCCCTTCGGGCTTGGCGAATCGCGCTTGGACTGTCGCTAGTAGCCGGCTTGGGGCTCCTGCAACTGATCCTGGGCCAGACAATCTCGCCCACCACTACCGGGTTGAACGTTATGCGCTGGCTGGCGTTGGCCGCCTGGTGCCTGGCCGTTCAACGCGAAGTGACCCACGCGCGGGCACGTTTTCTCGAGCTTGCCGTGCATGGCGCGGGTGCCTTCGCGGCGCTCTCGCTGCTGATGTGGTGGACGTCGGCGGGCAGGATCTACTGGTGGTGGCCGACGCCGCAATTGGAGGTGCTGGGACCCTGGGTGAATCGGAACCACTTTGCCGTTTGGTGTGAACTGCTGCTGGCGCCGGCGATTTGGCTGGCGTCCGAACGCCGTCAGTTCTGGTGGGCCGTGGCGGCCTTGGCCGCCGGGGGCGCGGCCAGCGGCTCACGCGCAGGCTTGGCCCTGATCGCGTTGGAGTCCGTCGTGTTATTGCTCCTGCTGGGATGGCGACGGCCGGCCTGGACGAAGTCGGTGATGGCGCTAGCGGCCTTCCTCATTGCGGTCACAGTCCTGGGCGGTGATCAACTGCGTCGCAAACTGGGTGACCCTGAGCCGCTGCTCTACCGGGAGCAGATCTGGCAGTCGTCGGTGGCACTTTGGCGTGCCCAACCGTGGTGGGGCCACGGCCTTGGAGCGTTTGCAGTGGCCTATCCGGCGAAGGCTTCCTTCGATACCGGTGAATTGGTTGACCATGCACATAGCGACTGGCTTGAGTGGGGCGTGGAAGGCGGCGTGGTGCTCGTGGCTATTCTGCTTTCCGGATACCTGTACGCTCTCCGCCTGACTCGCCTTTCCCCATGGCTTCTGGGGGTACCGGTCGCGGGCCTGCACGCGCTCGTCGACTACCCCTTTGCGCGATTTCCCCTCTTCTTGTGGGTAGTCACACTACTTACCTTGGCCGGCACGGAGCTCGCACGTTTCAAGGTGAAACGCAGATCATCCCAGATTAACGTTTCTGCGCAGAATCCCCACAAAATAGGGCCTTGCAGCCCACATCGAAGCCCTAGCAAAATCTGACAATTGCGCTAGATTAGGATTCAATCTGTCAGTTTGCTTGAACTCGGGGGAAACGTTTGGATGCAGGAAGAAAAGTACGACCGCGGATCACCGGATGCGGACCATCACGAGTTGGCGAAGCCAGAGAGCTGCTTTGCCGCCGGACTGGAATGCCGAAGTTGCGTACAGCATTCAGCGGCCAATCTGGCGATGATCTGCCGAAACTTGCAGGTGGAGGAAGTGCGCGACTCTTTTTTCAAGATCTATCCCGATCAAGCCTGCCTGCCCATGTCTCGCACTTTTGCCCGCGCCTATCGCGCCGCCGATGGTGCTGAAGCCGAAACCGAGGAGTCGCTGGATAGTCTTTCACTGCTGACCGTCCTATCCGCCTGACTGGTTGCTCGCTTATCCTGAACGCAGGGAGCTTTTCGGCATGCGAAAGATATTTAAGGGTGTCCGGGGCATGATCCTCGCCTTGGTTTTGATCCTGGTGATCGCGGCTTTAGCCGGGCGCTATTTCCGGGGTGCGAGATCCTACAGCGGTCCGTTGGTGCTGGAGTGGTCGCTGTCCTCGATCCCGGACGAGTCCAGCGAGGATCCGTTCAAGGCGTTGACCGGGGGCGGCGGCGAACTTAGCCTTCGCGACTACCTGGAGACCTTGGAGGCCGCCGGCGACGATCCTCAGGTGAAGGGCCTGATGGTAACGCTCGGGAGTGCGCCCGTGGGCGTCTCCACCATGCAGGACTTGCGCGAGGCGATCGCCAAGTTTCGGGCCAAGAAGAAGTTTGTCTATGGCTTCTCCGAGAGTTTTGGCGGCTTGGGCAACTACTATCTCGCGGCCAGCTTCGACCGCATCTTTCTGTTGCCCTCCGGCGAGGTCTCCATCACCGGCATCTTCGCTGATCAGCAGTTCATTCGTGGTTCGCTCGAGAAACTCGGCGTGCAACCCCACTTCGAAGGCCGATACGAATACAAAAACGCGCGTGACTATTACATGGAGAAGAAGTTCACTCCTGCGCATCGCGAAGCGACTGACAAGCTGGTGGGGAGCCTTTTTGGCCAACTCGTAAAAGGCATTGCCGAAGGTCGCGGCATGACGCCCGCGCAACTGCAAACCCTGATTGACACGGCGCCGCATTTCGGACCCGAATCCGTCACCAGCCGCCTGGTGGATGAACTTGCCTATCGTGACCAAGCCTATGGCGCCGCCAAGAAGAAAGCTGGGGCCGGCGCCAAACTCTTGTTCTTAAGCAAGTATCGTGCGTCGGCGAAGAAACTCAACGACAGTGGTCCGCGTGTCGCACTGATCTACGGCGAAGGGGCCATCACCTCCGGCAAAAGCGCCGCGGACCCCCTGATGGGCGATTCGACGATGGGCTCCGATACCGTGGCTGCCGCCTTCCGCCAAGCGGTGACCGACAAAGAGGTGAAAGCCATTCTTTTTCGCGTGAACTCGCCCGGTGGCAGCGCGATTGCCTCCGACGTAATCGGCCGTGAAGTGCAACGAGCGCGCCAAGCCGGCAAGCCAGTTGTCATCTCGATGGGTGCCGTAGCGGCGTCTGGCGGCTATTGGGTTTCGATGGACGCTGACCGCATCATTGCCCAACCCGGCACCATCACGGGGTCGATTGGCGTCGTCTCGGGCAAGTTCATCATGGCCGGACTCTTTGAAAAGCTTGGCCTCTCCTTCGACGCCGTGAAGTACGGGCAAAACTCCAGCATTTACGACTCCGGCCAGGACTTCTCGCCCAGCGAACTTGAACGATTCCGCGCCTCGCTGGACCGGATCTATGAGACCTTCACCTCGCGTGTCGCCGCCGGTCGTAAGTTGCCGAAGGAACGCGTGCTGCAGATCGCCAAGGGCCGCGTCTGGAGCGGCGAGGACGCCTTACCGCTGGGCCTGGTTGACGAACTGGGTGGCTTCAATGCTGCCCTGAACGCGACCAAGCGCATCATCAAGCTGAAGGAAACCGACTCGATCGAACTGAAGCAGTTCCCGAAGCGTAAGTCGCCGTTGGAGGCATTGGCCGCGCGCTTCGGCGGCGGCGAGCAAGGTGACAACTCAGATGAGGCCGACGTCACCACCGCCGTTGATCGCTACCAACTGACGTTGGCCCGCTGGCGCCCGGTGTTGAAAGCCCTGCAGGCTGCCCGCGTCCTCCCGGGCGCTCCACAGGGCGAGTTGCTGCTGCCGGACTTTGTTCTGCATTACTAGCCGTGAATGTCCGCTTCGGCTCTAGTCTCTTCCTGCTGATCCTGGCCACCCGCCTCTCCCACTCGCGCGTGCTGTGGGTAGAGGAGGCTTACCCGATGTCCGGGGCTCTGGCGATGCTGCAGGGCCTCGTTCCCTATCGCGACTTCTGGTACGACAAGCCTCCGCTCGCGATGCTGTTCTATCTACTTTGCGGCGCCTACGATGGTTGGCCGCTGCGGGTGCTGTCTGCCACGTTCGTCTTCGCGTGTGCCTTCGCCGCGGCGAAGTGCGCGCGGACTCGCTGGGACGAACTCACGGCGAGCTTCGCCGCCGGGTTCACCGCTTTCTTTCTCACCTTCGGCCTGCCCGCCACCGTAGTGGCCATTGCGCCGGATCTGCTGCTGGTACTGCCGCATTTGGCCGCGATCGCTTTTGCCTGGCGGGGCCAAGCCTTTTGGGCAGGCCTGATGGCTGGCGTTGCGCTTTGGGCCCACGCCAAAGGGCTCTTCGTGTTGGCCGCGGCCGCGCTGTTCCTGCCGGTCACCGCATGGCCACTTCTGGCGCTGGGTTGCGGATTGCCGGTGCTGGCCCTGATCGGGGGGCTCTGGACGTTGGGCGCGTTGCCCGGCTACTGGGAGCAGGTTTGGCAGTGGGGCAGCGTGTACGCAGGCGACTCGTTTCTGGCGTCACCGTGGACGGAAGGCTTGCGGCGCACCCTGAACTGGCTGGGTTTTGCCGCCGCCCTGGTCGCCGGATCGGCGATCGCGCTGCGGCGCGAGAGCTGGCGCTTCGCCGTTTGGATCCTGCTGATGTTGGCAAGTGTCGCTCTAGGCTTACGCTTCTTCCCGCGCTACTACTTCGCGCTTGTTCCCCCGCTCGCTTTGCTGGCCGCCCGTGGACTCGCCCACCGCCGTCCGCAGCTTGCCCTGCTTCTGCTCCTGATTCCGCTGATTCGCTTTAGTCCGGGCTACGTGCGTATGGCTCTGGGCCAACCCACGCCAGACTTGGCGCTGTTTGAAGACGACCAACGCGCCGCGCGGGCCATCCCACACGGCGAGTCGCGTTTAGTTTTGGGTTAACCCCCCGCACACTTCGTCCACACCCCCCCCCCCCCCCGTGCGCCGGATCTTGAAAACCAGCCACTCACCGGCGTCTTCGCTGACCGGCACCTCACGTCCGCCCAGCCCAGCGATACCAAACATCGCGCAGCCCACTTGGCCAAACTGGCCGCCTCAAGCCCGAGGTGGGTCGTCGACGGGCTCGGACCGCTCAATCCGGCCCTTGCGGTCGATCGCACGCCTGAGTTGCGGCTATGGCTCAAGCACTATCGCGTCGCCCGAAACTGGTCCACGCTGGTGCTGTATCAACGGCTGGAGTGAGGCTAGTCGTCCGTCACCAGTTTCCCGTTCGG
The DNA here is from genome assembly GCA_022843605.1 of Bryobacter sp. Lineage (GTDB taxonomy): Bacteria > Acidobacteriota > Terriglobia > Bryobacterales > Bryobacteraceae > JALHNI01. The sequence goes on along the minus strand of JALHNI010000070.1, from coordinate 17,426 downwards.
GTGAAGAGCCAAACACCGGCGCGGATTCGACCTTGCCACGCTCTTTCGCCTCCCAATTCTTGCCGCGAAGCCCGAAGGCACGGCCATCCTAGACGGTGCCCTGCGCCAATTGACCGTTCCCTTCTCGGTCTTCCGCAACGCCGTTGCCTCGCTGCCGCACGCTATCCCGCCAACGACGTGTTTACCGGCCAGACTACCGTGCGCCGAACCCACTCCCGGCCCGGTCGGCCCTGCCGAAGGTCATCACCGCGGAGGGCGTCGAGAATCTGCCGCTGTGTGTCGATTAGCCCGAAGCGCCGCTATTCCAGCCACACCGGGGCCCGTTTTTCGAGAAACGCGCCGATGCCCTCCTGTGCGTCCGGGGCGATGGCGTTTGCCGACATCACCTCACAGGTTTGCGAGTAGGCCTGCCGCGTGTCGAGGCCGGCTTGAGCGTAGAATGCGGCCTTGCCTAGGCTCACCGTGGCCCGCGCAGCCGCGGCAACAGATTCCGCCAGTTCGAGCGTCGTGGACCGCAGCATCTTCAGGGGAACACTGCGGTTAATCAGCCCCCAATCCGCGGCCAACGCTGCCGAAATCGGCCGGCCGGTCAGCAGCATCTCCAGTGCTCGCTTGCGGCCGATGGACCGGGAAAGCTCCACCATCGGCGTCGAACAGAACAAGCCGATTTTGACGCCAGGCGTCGCGAAGGTGGCGGTGTCGGCGGCAACGGCCAAGTCACAGGCGGCCACCAACTGGCATCCTGCCGCCGTGGCGACGCCTTGCACCTCGGCGATTACCGGCTGTGGAATCGCTTGCACGGTGAGCATCAGTTCCGTACAGGCGGCGAAGATCTCGCGATAATCCTCTTCGCTGCGGCCTCGCAACTCCTGCAGGTCGTGGCCGGACGAAAAAACTGGACCTTCCGCCGCCAGAATTACGACGCGATCCGCGGCAGCCAACTCCCGCAACGCCGCAGTCAACTCCCGCATCAGGGCAAGGGACAGCGCATTGCGCCTTGCCGGGTGATTCAGCGTCAGAATCGCAATGGGACCTTGCTGGCCGCGTTCGATGAACATGGCGTGATTTTACCGTTGAATTGCGGAATCGACTGAATCGCGCGGGGCTTGGCCGGCATCTCACAGCATGATGAAGGTCCTTACTACGCTGCTTCTCGCCGCTCTCACCACTATGGCCGCCGAAAACATTCACGAATTTACGATGAAGTCGATTGATGGCAAGCCTGCTCCTCTGGCCGCCTACAAGGGAAAGGTCGTTTTGGCTGTAAACGTCGCCAGCCAATGCGGCTACACCCCGCAGTACGCGGGTCTCGAAAGCCTCTACAAGAAGTACAAGGACAAGGGGCTGGTGGTCGCGGGTTTCCCGGCCAATAACTTCGGTTCCCAGGAACCGGGCACCAACGATGAGATCAAGACATTCTGCGATCGCAATTACAAGGTCACCTTCCCGATGTTCTCGAAGATCTCGGTGAAGGGCGCTGACCAGGCCCCGCTGTATCAGTACCTGACGCAAAAGGGCGGCGAGGTGAAGTGGAACTTCGCCAAGTTCCTGATTGGCAAAGATGGCCGGGTGATCAAGAAGTTTGACTCGGGCGTCGAACCGACTTCTGAAGAATTGACCAAGGCGATCGAAGCCGCGCTGTAGTTTTCGTTCCTTGAGATTTAGGCCTCACTGCGTTCGCGCAATGGGGCCTTTTTTCGTTCACCGTTCCGGCGGGGGACAACCTGATGTAGATCGGCTGGCTCGATGAATTAACCGAGCAAAACTTCGGCGTACAGCGCGCCAGCGGGCGATTCTTCATGCTTAAAGAAGGCGTAGACGTCGCGGCCGTCCGCCACCAGCGCCAACACCTTGGCGCGAATCTCGGCGCGTTCCTCCGCCGTGTAATTTTCTTTCCGTAGGCGAAAGTAGACGAAACCTGCCGTCAGCCGTTCCGGCACGACGATCTTTTCGCTCTCCGCGAGACACAGGGCGGCCCGATGCTTCGTCAGCAGATCGTAGGTCTCTTCGCTAAACCAGGACTTGTTGCGAAACTCAAACGCGAGTGGAATGTCTTCGGGCGCCGCTTGCAGGAATGCAGTCAGCTTTGCCGTGTCGATTGCCAAATTAGGTGGCAACTGCACCAGCACCGGGCCCAGACGTCCGGTCACCCGCAGCGGGTCAATCGCCCGAAAGAAAACTTCGGTGAACTCGCTCACCGCCAAGCGGTCAATGTGCGTGATCCTCTGGTGCGCCTTCACGGCGAAGCGAAAATGGGCTGGTGTCTCCGCCACCCAGTTCTCCAGCACTTTGGCCGACGGCAGACGGCGGAACGTGTAGTTCGCCTCCACCGCATTCAGCCGTGTGGCGTAATGCTGCAGGAACTTCTTGGCCGGCAGTTTCTGGGGATAAAAGTCCGGTTTCCAGGCGGGATAGGCGAAGCCGGAGGTTCCTGCGTAGAGCGTAGCCACCTTTGGATTCTACTGCGGTGCATGCGGATTGCGGTACGCTGACTGGGTCATGCTGTTCAAGAAGAGGGGAAAAGTTTCTATCAAGGACGTGGCTCGCGAGGCTGGCGTCTCGCACGCGACTGTGTCGCGCGCGCTGCGCGGCAGTCCGTTGATCAGCCCGCCGACCACGGCGCGCGTCAAAGCGATGGCGAACAAGATGGGCTACTCGGTCAACGCCGTGGCCCGGAGCCTGGTGACGGGCAAAACCCACACCATCGGCGTCGTGGTGACCTCCATTGCCGACCCCTTTGTCGGCGGCGTCACGGCCGGCATCGAAGCTTTCGCCAACGAACGCGGCTATTCCACCATTCTGGCCACCTGCCACGCGGATCCGGAGACCGAGAAACGCATGGTGGCCAGCCTGCGCGAGCGAGGCGTCGACGGCATTCTGGTGGCCTCTTCGCGCGTCGGTACAGAGTATTGTTCGATGGCTGCGGAGATGCGAGTGCCCATCGTGCTGCTCAACAATCAGCGCCCCGGCGGCTACCCGGACTCGGTGACGATCGACAACGTCGGTTCGGCCCAGCGCGCCGTGGAACACCTGCTGGAATTGGGCCACCGCCGCATCGCCTACATCGGCCATAGCTTGGGCTACGCCTCCGAGTGCGACCGGCGTCAGGGCTATGAGTTGGCCCTCACCAGCGCGGGCGTCGCGCTTCAACCCGCCTACATTCTGCAGGCCGATTCCACTCCGGAATCCGGCGCCACGGCTGCCGCCACGTTGGCCGCCCTCACTCCCCGTCCCACGGCAATCTTCTGTTACAACGACATCACCGCCCTCGGCGTCCTGGCCTATTCTCGAGAGCAGGATCTGCGTGTACCCCAGGACTGGTCGGTCATCGGCTTTGATGACCTCTTTCTGAGTCAGCACCTCTATCCGCCGCTCACGACGATTCGGCAACCCATGGACGAGATGGGCCGTGAAGCGGCCAAACTGTTGCTGGGCTTGATCGCGGGTGAGGAGATCGCGGCGGATGTCCGGATGCCGGGCGAGTTAATCGTGAGGCAATCCACGGGTGCGGTGGGTCACTGATTCCGCCGCCAAGGTGTGAAACAATACCGGATTGCAAACTCAGGCGGCCCCAACCATCCACAGCAAAGCGACCTTCGAACAATGGCGGCTTCTCGCCCTCCTGGTCGCCGCGGTCTTCGTCAATTACATTGACCGCAGCAACCTCTCGGTCTCCGCCACCGAGATCAAGAAAGAATTCAATCTATCGGGCGAACAGCTTGGCCTGGCTTCCTCGTGGTTCTTCGGCTCCTACGCCCTCTGCCAGTTGGTGGTGGGCTGGCTGCTGCAGCGTTATAGCGTAAAGATGGTGTTGGGCGTAGGCTTCGTTCTGTGGTCGGCAGCCACCGCCGCCACCGGCTTTGTCGGCGGCTTCACGGCTTTGCTCGTCACTCGCGTGATCCTGGGCATCGGCGAATCGGTCGCTTACCCCGCTTTCTCGAAGATCATCGCGTCGGACTACGCCGAGACTCAGCGCGGCACAGCGAACGCCCTGATTGACGCCGGCTCGAAGATCGGCCCCGCCCTGGGTACGCTGTTCGGCGGCCTCATCGTGGCGGCCTACGGATGGCGCTCACTCTTCCTGATCCTTGGCTTTGGCGCCATGATCTGGGTCCCCTTCTGGGTGATGTGGGCTCCACGCGGTTCGAAGCTCCAGCACACGCCGGACGCCGCTGGTGCGATAGCTCCGGTCCGCATTCCCACCATGCTCGAGTTACTTAGCATGCGCCCTGTCTGGGGCTCGTTTCTCGGGCTGTTTGCAATCAACTATGCGTGGTACTTCATGATCACGTGGTTTCCGTACTATCTCGAGAACGTGCGCCACTTCTCGAAAGAACGCATGGCCACCTACGGCGCGATTCCGTTCGTCATGATCGCCATCGCCGCCACCGGCGCCGGCTTCCTCTCCGACCGGCTCATCTCCCGGGGCAACTCGCCCACCCGCGTCCGCAAGACCTTCATCATCACCGGCCTCCTCGCCAGCGTCCTGCTCCTGCCCGCCTTCATGGCCGAAAGCGACGCCGTCTCCATGGGACTCTTCTGGCTCGCCAGCTTTGCCTTCGGCCTCACCACCGCGAATCACTGGGCCGTCACCCAATCCATCGCCGGACCCGCCGTCGCCGGCAAGTGGACCGGCATGCAAAACTGCTTCGGCAACCTCGCCGGCGTCGTCGCCCCGTGGCT
>JALHNI010000070.1:0-12733 GCA_022843605.1 Bryobacter sp. | reverse complement strand
GTCGTCATGGTCCTCATGGGCGCCCTCTCCTACGCCTTCCTGATCGGCCGCATCGAGCCCATCGACTGGAACAAGAAAGCGGCGTAAGGGAACTCTCGCCATACGGCCGGAGTCCAATGCTCCATGCCGGTCGTCTTCCTCTTCCTGCTTGCGGTCACCGTGGCACTGGGATGCAGTTGCAATGATCTGGGATCGCCTTGTTCCGGCCTGCGATCGCCCTGGATCGTCCTCGCCGCCAAAGCCCTCACGAACTCGACCAACATTCCCGGCAAACCGGCCAAGATGCTCGTCGAAGAGCCCTTCCTCAACGTGCCCGCCGGGCTGAAGGAATTTCTCGCGGATACGTCCGGCCCTTGCGAGTACGGCCCCCTCAAAGCCGGTGAGCGCTATGTAATCTACACCCATCCGGATGGGCGTCTCGACGGTGTGTATCACATCTCGATGTGTTCCCACACGTTTGCCATCCGGAATCGTCCTCGCCTTCTGGAAGCTCTCCGCAACCAACTGAAGGGCGGTCCGCCTCGCCTGATCGGAAGAACCTTGCCAGTTGCCTACGACCCAGGGCGAGACGCACCTGCGCTTGCCGGCGTCACGGTCACGTTGCGAGGTCGCGACATTCTTCAGTCCACCGTCAGCGACGCGGCCGGCAGTTACGAGTTTCAGAATCTCCGGAACGGGCGCTATACCATCCAGTTCGCCAAGCCGGGATTTCTTCCGCCGCCGTCGAAAGAGATCGAAGTCACGAACGGCCAATGTGCTTTGTCGTCCGAGGAACTTGCTCCCAACGGCACTATTTCCGGTATCGTCCGGAGCGGCAACGGCGGCCCTTTGGCGGGAATCGTCGTCCAGGCTGTCCCCGCGTTACGCAGTGCGGGCCCTTTTCGCGAGACGCGCACGCGAGACGACGGCAGCTACACGTTGCCGGGTCTCCCCGCTGGACGCTATGCGGTTGGCGTCAACGCCGGCTCCGATGACCAGGGCCCCTATCCCCCCACCCTGCGCGCCGCCGTAACGCTCAGTGAGCACCAAGCCTTGAAGAACGTCGACGTGACCTTGCCCCCGCCACGAACGCCCGCCCGCTTGCGGGTGCGGGTCCTCTGGCCCGGCGGTCGGCCTTACGCGGGAGCCCAAATCAGCGCCGAAGTCGAACTGCCGGCTTTCCGAGGATACGGTTCAACCACCACCGACGCCGCGGGACGGGCTGACTTCAACCTCTATCGCGGAGAGCATTACCTTATCAGGGCTTTCGACGCGCCCCACCATGCGTCGGACGGTCGGACTCCCCTCTATCAGGGGCGCGCACGCGTCACTATGACCGCAACGCGCCAAGAACTTGTCTTGCAACTCTATCCCACGCTCGACTAAGCCCCAGCCGCGACCGGCGCGACAATGATCGGCGTCGTCGTTGGCGCCGCCGACCCGGCCTCCGGCTCCACGCTGACCGCCACAGCCGCCGTGTCCGCCGCCACCGCGCCCGGCCGCGCATACAGCGCCGTCCCGTTGGGCAGGCTCTTAAACAAGCCAGCCGGCTGCGGTGCGCCGCCTTTCGGGATCAGCCACATCTGATAAGTCCGGCCCGCCGGCAGCGCCGGCAGGTTCGACGCCATCAACAGCACCCCGTCGCGCGGATTCACGAGGATGCTGCCCTTGGGCGGCGCAGGCGCTCCGGTACCGAAATTCACCAGCTTGGTATCCGGCTGATTCAGGAACGCGAGCACCGGGCGCAGTTGCCCCAGTTCGTTCGCCTGCCGCTCGATCGTCGCCCGCGCCTGCGCCAATTCCGCCTTGCGCGCATCAAGCGTATTGCGCGACTCCACCCACAGCAGCAATGCCCCCAGTGCGAAGGCTGCCGGGATCAGCACCGGCCAACTGAACCAGCCTCGGACCTCTTGCTCAACACCGATCGACGCCATCACCCGCCGCCGTAAACGAGCCGGAGCGGTCTCCGGATCGGCCAGCATCGCCATCGCGGCCACCGTCTGCATCGCCTCCGCGACTCCCGGCCCGCACTGCGGGCAGCGCCGCTCAAGATGCTCTTCGAGCTCCCGCCGCTCCGGCCCTTCCGACAGGCCCAGCGCGTAGAGTTCGTATTCGTCCCGGAGTTCTTCGCAAGTCATGCGTTCACCCCCGACGGTTGCCGCAGATTCTCACGCAGTTGCCGCAAAGCCGACCTTACCCAGGTCTTCACCGTGCCCAGGGCAACTCCAGCTTCTCGGCCATCTCCGATTGCGACAGGCCGTCAAAGTAGGCCAATTCCAGCAACTGCCGGTGCTTCGGCTCCAGCCGTTCCATCGCCGCGCGCACCTTCTTGGCATCGGTAGATGTCTGCATCTCGGTCTCGGCGTTGCCGCCCGCCAAGGGACGCTCCATCGCGTCCATCGAGACGTTCATCCGGGCCTGTTTGCCGCCGCGGGACCGCAGAAAATCGATGGCGGAGTGTCGCGCAATCGTGAGCATCCAGGTCGATAAGCTGCCTCGCTCGATGTCGAAGGTGGGGATGCGATTCCAAACCCGCAGAAAGACCTCCTGCGTCAGATCCTCCGAGGTCGCCGTATCGCGGGCGATACGCAGAATAATCGAGTAGACCAAGCTGCCGTAACGGTCATAAAGCTCGCCCAGGGCTGTTGCATCGCGCGCCCGCAGGCGCTCGATCAGTTGCCGGCTTTCTTCGGGCCCGAGAATCGCACTGAGGATGAGGAAAAGCATCGCCGCTACCTTGTGCTACGCAGTCCACCGTTCGCCGGATTCAATGTCCCGGCGGCGGACACAACAGCTTCTAAGGTAGCGCAGTGGAGAGGCAAGAGCGCGTCAGGGTCGCCGGACCGTGGCCAACTGATGGAGAGAGCAGACTCAAAGTTTGCGGCGAGCCGCTGACGCGCGAGGTTGCAGTTTGCAGCCCTCAAAAGGTAAAGCGGGAAAACACGACAAAAGGTGACAAGAAACTTCATGTGCAAGACCTGCTATACTTCGAAAGACGAAGAAATTCCGCGATCCTCCGTTGGCCGTTTGTCTTGGCCAGCTTCTAACCTAGGCCTTCCTTAATTGTTTGGGCCTCCCGGGCCTTATATACCCGCAGTCGGTTCGCTGAACCCTTCCCACCTATAAACTGCATGAAAACCTTTTCAGAACTATCTCTGTCCCCTGTCCTGCTGACCAATTTGGGTCGGCTTAACATCACGACCCCCACCCCGGTTCAGGCCCTTTCGGTGCCCCCCGGATTGGCCGGTAAAGACATCGTTGCCACCGCGCAGACGGGCACCGGCAAAACCCTTGCCTTCCTGCTCCCGATGCTCGAATCGATGCTGAAGGCAGCCGAAAACAAGCCGGCCGACAAGAAACCGGGCGTTCAGGCCCTGGTCTTGAGCCCGACGCGCGAACTGGCAATCCAGATCCAGAAAGCCTTCGTTGAACTGGCGCGCGGCACGGGTTTCCGTGCGGCCACCGTCGTCGGCGGCCTTAATGAAAACGGCCAGTTGAACGACATCCGCCAGGGCGCGCAAGTCATCATTGCCACCCCCGGCCGTCTGTGCGACTTCCTGGACCGCAACCTCGTCAAGCTCAGCACCGTTAAGATGCTCGTCCTCGACGAAGGCGACCGCATGCTCGACATGGGCTTCCTGCCCTCCATCGAACGCATTCTCTCTGGCATGTCCGGCGACCGCCAAACTCTCTTCTTCTCGGCCACCATCGAGAAGTCGGCTGAACGCCTCATCCAGAAGTACCTCCGCTCGCCCCTCCGCATCGAGACCGGCGCGCACTCGCACCCGGCCGACAAAGTGGACTTGCACGTCTACGAAATCGACCAGGAACGCAAGCTGCCCTTGTTGCAGTACATGCTGGAGCATGAATCCGGCAGCTTCCTTGTCTTCGCCCGCACCAAGCATGGCGTCGACAAACTCCAGAAGAACCTGGGCCGCGTGGGCGTCAAAGCCGCGCGCATCCATGGTGACCGCACGCAGGGTCAACGCAACCAGGCGCTCGACGGCTTCAAGAAGGGCACCTATCGCGTGCTCGTCGCCACCGACGTTGCCGCCCGCGGCATTCACGTCGACGGTATCTCGCACGTCATCAACTACGACCTTCCGATGGCCTCCGAGGACTTTGTCCATCGCGTCGGCCGCACCGGCCGCGCCGGCGCTCGCGGTGTGGCTTCCACCTTCGGAACCAGTGCCGATCGTCAAACCATCCGCCGCTTCGAACGTGAACTGAAGATGTCGCTCACCCGCCGTCCCACCACCGAAGCCATGGCGTGGCATAAGGACCATGTCCCGGCCGCCCCGCTTTTCGAGGATCCGGCCCCTTCCTTTGCCCCCAAGCCCGCTTACGGCAAGAGCAAGAACCGCACTGAGCCCGCCTGGGCCAAGAGCGGCGCCGGCGCCACCAAGCCCCGCACCTTCGGCGGCGGCTTCAAATCGAAGTTCGGCGGTCCCCGCCGTACCTCGACCGCACGGTAATCGCGCTTTACACCAAACAAAAAAGCCTCACCCTTCGGGGTGAGGCTTTTTGTTTGGCCGGCCTTCGACTACTTGGCCGGCGGTCGTTTATGCTGTTCCCGCAACACATTGGGGTCGTCCATCTTTTCGCTGGGCGCTGGGTCCAGCGGATCCTTGGCCTTGGCCGGATCGAACAATTCGCGGTTCACCGGTAACAGCTTGTAAGGCGCATAGTCCGGCGTCGCTGTGTACACGTCAGAGAGATCCGTGGCCCAGGCGTCGAACAAATTCAGCGGACCCAGCCGAAGCGTCCGGAACACCGTCTTCAGCAGTGCCGGGAAACTCGCGTTGTGCCGCGACAGATAGCCCTTCTTCACGTGCGGACCGATCGCCATGAAGATGCTGCGGTGGGAATCGATGTGATCCACACCGCCTTGGGCGTCGTCTTCGGTGACGAACACCACCATGTTGCGCCACCAGGGTGTACCCGACAGAAACTCGACGATGCGGCCCAAAGCGTAGTCGTTGTCGGCCATGTAGGAGGCGGCGAATGGATAGCCGTCCTCGGGTCGCGGCTTGGCCAGGTGGTCGTTCGGCAGGTGAATGTAGATGAAGCGCGGTAGATCCTGCCCGCCGTCGACATAATTCTTTTTCACGTCCGCGATAAACTGCGTGGCGCGAAATTGATCCGGAATGTTGGTGTTGTAGTTCGGATAGCTCCACACGGTATTCCGGTAGAGCGGCGTGGGCATCGGCACATTGGTGATGAAACGCGCACCGGTAGGCTTGAGGCCGGGCCCTTCGTCTGCCCCCGCCAGTTCGAAGCCCTCGCCGTAGTTGCGGAACGGAATACCGTTGCGCTCCAGGTGATGCCAGATCGCCCCCGCCTCCAACTGCTCTTCCGGGTGCACCGACGAGTTGCTTCCGGGATACAGCAATCTGCCGGGCGCGGTGGTCGGAAACCGGAAGTCCTTTTGGCCGCCGTAGCTGGCCATCAGGGTGCTTTCGGTCCAGGCGTTCGGATAACTGCCGACGAGCCAATGGTGGCCGTCGACACTCACTTCAGAGTCAGCGTAGAAGTTGTCGGAGAACGCCCAGCGCGTGGCCAGCTCCCGATGATTCGGTGCCACGTTGACGTGGGGCAAACTGAAGCGCTGCCGCAGACTGTTGCGATCCACTTCCACGCGGCCCCGCTTGCCGAAGCGTGCCAGTTCGGTCGCCCCGCGCACTTGCACGCCGCCTTGGGTTTCGATGTCGCCCATCACTTCGTCGAAGGTCCGATTCTCTTTGACGATCAGCACCACATAACGGACGTCGGGCGGGATGGGCACTGGGTTGGCACGGGTTGCGATGGCGCCGTTGTAATCCCACACCCGGGCCGTCAGTTCGGCGAGTTCGGCGGGTTTGGGCATCGTGAAGATCTGAATCGCGCCGCGCCGCAAATCGCCCTGAAAGCTACGGGCCAGGGGCCCGGTCTTGTCCGCATTCGGCCCCGTGCCGAAGCCCTTGGCGTTCACGACGAAGACCCGGTCCGCGTCGACGGTCACTTTGGTCGGAAACCAGGCCGCGGGCACGTGGCCCAGCACCTGCCCGCGGCGAGGATCGACAATCGCAATCGCATTCAATCCGGCTTCGGCCACCAGCAGCCAACCGGTGCCGACGTGAAAGGCCATCCCGATCGGCAGCACGCCGCGCAAGCTTTCGAGACCCGGCACCCGCAACGGAATGTTCTGCAGCACCAATAGGCTAAAGGCGTCCACGACCGTGATGGAGTCGTTATGGCCGTTCGCCACAAAGATGCGGTCGGCCGTCGCCGTCACGCCCGACGGACTCGAGCCGCCCAGGCTCTCGCGGCCGAACTCGGTGCCCGTCTTGATGAACTTCACCACCTTGGCGTTGGCGGCGTCCTCGACGTCCACCACGCAAAGCGAATTGGCCTCGGGAACGCCCGGGCTGCCTAAGCCGGGCACTTTGCCGGTGCCGCTTTCGGCCTCGGCGGAGGGGAACCCGAAGGCGGGCCGTTCAAGGCCGGTCTCCCGGGCCTTATTTCGGTCCGCTCCGGGAATCGCCTGGTACTCGAACATGCCCAGGTTGGTGACATAGGCGCGGCGTCCATCGGGCGACAGGGCAATGGAGAAGGGCAACCGGCCGACGCGCACACTCTTGACCAGCCGCCGCTTCTTCGTGTCGAAGATCACGATGCGAAAGTTGGCCTGGTCCACGACGTAGAGCAGGTCGCGCTTGCGGTCCAACACCAGGTCACCCGAGTAGCTGTCGTTAAAGCCGCCTTGGTTGAGTTCAAACTTGGCGATCAGGCGGCCGTTTGACGGGTTGATCAATCGAACGCTGCCCGAGTTGCCTTCCGAGGCATAAAGTTGTTTGTCGGTGTCGAAGGCCAGGCCCATAAAGACGCTGCGCCAACTGTCTTCGCCGTCCTTGGCCGGTTCTTCGCGGCCCTGAGTCTTGAGTGACCGCACCTGCCAGCGATTCGTCGTCGTATGATCCAGAAAGGTCAGCGAAAAGCGGTTCGGGCCGCCATCGGCGCTAACGACGGTGTTGCCGTCCGGCGAGACGGCCAGGCCAAACGGGCCGGGGCCGGTGGCGTGCTGCTCACCGTGCGGGTGAACGATGCGGCCGCCGGGGATGACCGTATCGGAGCCTGGACGCCGGGCGACAGTTTGGTCCCCCGCGGGTGCGCGGAAGTCCGCGGCACTGGCAAAGGCGAGGCTCAACAGCGCGCTGATCAATCGGCGGGGCATCAACGTTAAGATAACAGGCGAACCCGATGAGCTTCTACACCGTTCACCAGTACATCCTGACCCAGGGCGCCAGCCTCGAACGCCTGCATGCGTTTCTGCAATCCAACTGGCTGCCGGCCGCCGGCCGCCGGCCCGTGCTCATCCTGGAAGGCGTTGTCACCGCTCCGCTGCCGCAGGTGCTGGTGGTGACGGCTCAGGACCCGGCGCAGCCCATCACTGTTGTAGAGCCGGCGGACTTGGCCTACGAGAGTCTAAACGTATTTCACTGGCAGGCGACATCGTATTCGCCGGCGCTGAGTCCGGCGGCGGAGGGCGCGGCGCCGCGCTACTTTGAGTACCGGCTCTATCAGGCGGCGAATGCGGCGCAAATGAAGCCGCTGCACGAACGATTTGCCGGGCCGGAGATCCCGATCTTTCACCGCTGCGGCATTCATCCGGTGCTCTATGCTGAGACTACCGCCGGAGTGAAGATGCCGAATCTGGTTTACCTGACGCCGTTCGCTTCTCTGGCGGAGCGCGAGCAAGCCTGGAGTACCTTCCGGGCGGACCCCGAGTGGGTACGCGTTCGCACCGAGCATGCCGCTCAACACGGGCCGGTACCGAAGACGATTGAGACCGCTCTTTACAAAGCTGCCGCTTACTCACCTGTACGATGATTCACTTACTCCTACTGACTGCCTTAATGGCCGACACTGCTCCGGCAGTAAAGAAACTGAGCCGCCCCGACGGCGTGAAGATCACCTATGACGTTCGCGGTGCGGGCGAGACGACGCTGGTCTTCGTTCATGGCTGGTCCAGCGAACGCGGCGCCTGGCGCGAGCAGGCCAACTATTTCGCGGCCCGGCACCGCGTCGTGACGCTGGACCTGGGCGGGCATGGGCAGTCTACGGCCGGCCGGCGAAAGGCGTGGACGCTGGAGAGCCTGGCGGGCGATGTGGCGGCGGTGGTGGAACGGTTGAAGGCTCCACGGGTGATTCTGATCGGCCACTCGATGGGCGGTCCGGTGGCGTTGTTAGCCGCCGCGCGGTTGCCGGTGGTGAAAGCGGTGGTGCTGGTGGATAGCCTGCACAATGCCGATGTCCGGGTCACGAGTGAGCAAGCTGAAGCGATGGTGGGGATGTTCAGCAAGGACTTCCGGGGCTCGATGGCGACGATGGTACGCGCGATGTTTCCGCCTGGATCGGCGTTGGCGGACGAGGTGATCGGCAAGGCCGCGGCGCAGGACCCGGCGGCGATGACCGCGTTGATAGCCGACTACCCGAAGCTGGACCTGCCCGGAATGCTGAGGGCGGTGAAAGTGCCGGTGCGGGCGATCAACGCCGCGCCGCGGTCGGCCAACGATCCGGCCACGAACCTGGCCGTCAACCGGAAGTACGCGGACTTTGATGCCACGGTGCTTTACGGCGCCGGACATTTCCTGATGCTGGAGCGGCCGGGCGAGTTCAATGCCATTCTGCGGGAATGGCTGAGCGTCCTCAAGTAGTTTCACGATTTCCAGCGGCGAGACGATAAGCCCCCTTTAGGGTCAACTATGTTCTCTCTCCGCAAGCAAATCTCCCAACTTGACGATATTTCCGCGACTTACAAACACTTGATCGAGGGCCTCGGCGCCGTAATGGATTCGGTGGTGAAGCATCTGCCGGAGGCGCCCAAGGAACTGCTGGACGAGCCTCGGCGGCAACTGAAGACCATCCGGGCCGGAGTGCAGCCGAACCTGGACAAAGACGGCATCACCGATACGCGCGACCGTTTCAATACGGCCGTGGAAGACTACGGCAAGCGGCTAACGGGCTACGTGCGCCGCCAGGAGCGGGAGACGATGGAGATCCTGGATCTTCTGTCTTCCGTGGCGGACCAGTTTGCTAAACGGGACAAGGACCACGGCGGGCGGATGCAGAGCATCGCACGGAAGTTGCGGATGTTGACCACGGGGACGGACCTCGCGGAGATCAAGTGGAAGCTGGCCCAGGAAGTGGAGCAGCTTGAGAGGGCCATGGAGGACATGACGCGCGGCAATACAGCGGTGCTGCAGCGGCTGCAGGAGAGCCTGGTGGACTTGCGGCGTCCGGCAGCGGTGCATGCCTCATCGCTGCAAGGGCCTGCCGTGCCGCGGCGTCCCGGGCGGCAGTGCATGGCGCTGTTCAGTGTGCGGCCAGCCGACCAGCGCGCCCGCACGCTGATCGAGGCCTTCCGTGAGCCGCAGGACCGCCTGGAAGCGATCAGTGCAACTGAGTTCGGGCTCACCAAGGAGTGTTCGTTGCCGGACATCATTGCGGTGATGGAGGCGGTGACGGAGCGATTGCGGCAGGCGGGTTTCGATTGCCACGCCGGGGCGGCGGAACGTCTGCGGGGCGAGGAGGCGACCGATCTGGTGAGGCGGGCGCGCGAGAGTTCGACGGCGTTTGCGGGCAAGGGGCGCTAACGATGTTACGCGGCGTGCTGGTGAGCGCGAGCAGCGAACAGCGGTTTGCGGTGCACTCCTGGGCCGAGACCACCCGCGGAGTGATGCTGTTGCCGGGCTTTGCCGACTACCCGACGGCGGAGGCGTGGCGGCGTTTTCAGAATGCGCATTCTCCGCAGGTGGTGTTCCTGGACCTGGATACCAACTTTGAACGGGCGTTGGACGTCGTGAAGCTTCTCGAAGGCCAATTGCCCGCGGTGGGCTTGTTCAATCAGCCGGAGCCGCAGCGGATCATCGACGCAATGCGTGCCGGGGTGCGCGAAGTGCTGTACCTGCCTTTCGACCGGGACCTCTTCTGTGAGGCGCTGACGCGGCTGGAAGACGCGGTGCGTAGCCACGTGGCGGAGCGAACGGTGACCGATGCCGTCTACGCCTTTCTGCCGGCCAAGGCGGGTGACGGTGCGTCCGTGGTGGCGGCGAACGTGGCGATTCAGTTGTCGCGGTTGCCTGACAATCGGGTCCTGCTGGCGGATCTAGATTTGTACTCCGGTCTTTCGCGCTTTCTGCTGAAGCTGCCGAATGCGTTTGCGACGCACGATGCGCTGGAGCGGATTCTGGAGATGGACGATACGTTGTGGACCGAACTCGTTTGCGCGAGCGGGCCGCTGGCGGTGCTGGGCGCCGGGATCCTGCGTCGTCCACCGGACCAGTTACCGGCACGGGTGCGCCATCTGATTGACTATGCGAGACGCCGTTACCGCGCCGTTTGCCTGGATTTGTCGGGCCAGCTTGACGAGATGACGATCGAGGCGATGCAGGAAGCGCGGCGGGTGTTTCTGGTGCTGACGCCGGATCTGGCGAGTGTTTATCAGGCGCGCGAGAAGATGAGCTTTTTGCGCGAGATCGGCCTGGAAGACCGGGTCAGTGTGATTCTGAACCGCTGGCAGAAAGACGCGCCGATCAACATGGGCGGAATCGAAGAGGTGCTGGGTTTGCCGATTCAGCATACGCTGCCCGACGACCGGCCCGCGGTGCAGCAGGCGACGATGCAGGGGGCACCGATTTCTGGGGCGGTGATGCTCGGCAAGGAACTGCAGAAGTTTGCGTACACGCTGACGGATGCGCGGTCCTTGATGCAGGTTGAGCCGGTGAAGCGGAAGATCGAATACTTTACGCTCTCGCCGGGCAAGTATACGCTCCTGCCCGGCCGATCGTGACATTACGAAACGAACCCGATTTCGCAAGAGTGGCGTCTTTCTAGAAGGTTAGGTTGTGGATTACGGCTCTAGTCGGAGGCTTGGACGCGGGCCGGTTGCACCGGGCGCTCCAGGCGCAGGTTATAGAGGCATACATGATCGAAGGCCCAGAGGTTGATGAACGGGATGCCTTCGGAGACTGCAATCATGTATTCCTTTTCCCAGGCGCTGTAAGGCCGGAATACGGGCACGAGGTAGCGGACATGTTCCTTGGGCCAGCCCAGGTCGAGCGGGAGGCGGATGGCGGATCTGGCGAGATCGAGATTGCGTGACCAGGCTCCGAAGTCGAGGGCTTCCATCTTGAGGGTGTCGAGGCCGCTGCCGGGCCGGGTTTCCCATTCGGTGGGGAGATTGACGAAGCGGTTCAGCGCCCCGCCGAGGTTGAAGACGCCGGCCGGCGTGGGGTGGTTGACGTCATAGGGAAAGAGCAATTCGAACTTTGCGCCAGGATGGGCGGCCTGGACGTGCGCGATGAGGGCGGCGGCATGGTCGCGCAGGCGATTGCGGAGGAAGATGGCATCGGCACCGCCATTCACCAGGGGATCGTCGGTGGGTTGCAGGAAGGTGTGCAAGGGGCGGCCCAGTTCGATGAGGGCGGCCGCCGCAGTTTCGTCGTCGTAAAAGGCCATGCCGCCACCGGAGAAGGTCTGATTCGAGAAGAACCACCAGAGGAACTCGCCTAGTTGGAGCCGGGGTGGAACTCCCGCCTCGTCCATCAGGTTGGCGATGGAGAGGTAGACCGACTTCTGATACTCCCGCATGGGCGTGATGAAGGAGCAGTGAGCGGAACTCAGGTTCCCGAAGCCGACGGAGGTGATGACGGGGGCGCCGTCGGGGAAGCGTGCGACGAAATCCAGGGGTGGGAAGACGAGTTCCATGGAGCAGGCGGTGGTGATGGAACGGGAGCGTGCGGCGCATTCGGTGTAGAGGTCACGATGCCAGTCCTGGGCACCGCGGTTGAGGGCTGGGGTTTGGGTGGGGTCAACCTGCCAGGTCCCGGGGACGCCGTTGTCCAGCGCCCCGGTGAAGCTGACGGTGCCCGCGGAGCCGGAGACGGGTTCGGCCCAGGCATTGAAAGTGAAGGCGTAGGCCGGCATGGGCGAGCGCGCTTCAACGATGAGGGTGTCGGCGATGGCTTCGGCCCACACGCCGACATAGGTGGCGTTGATGAAGTGAGCAAAGTGCCGGGCGATGAGGGCATTCGATTCATCGGGAAAGACTGTCTTCCCGATGGCCTGGCCACCGATGTTGATGAAGACGGCGTCGCCGGGAAGGAAGGTGCCGGCGAAGGTGACGGTGACGCTGGGAATGGTGGCGCCGACGCGCTCTCGCTGATTCCACCAGAAGACGCCGATGTATTCGTTCATGGGACCGGCAAAGCCGAGACGGTCGAAGTTCCACATGAGGCGGGCGGGCGAGATCTTGTAGGTGTGGTCTGTGGAGTAGTCGAGGGCTGGGGAGAGGTCGAGGCGGGTGGGCGGAGGGTCCGGCACGTCGGAGGGGACGGCGGCTTCGAGGAAGTCAAAGTAGAAGAAGCCGGCGGAGGTGACTTCGAAGGTGACGGTATGCTCGCCGGCGGGGACGGCGGTGCGGAGGAGGCGGCGGGTGTTGACGGCGGTGAGGCTGGAGAGGTAGCAATCGAGTTCGGTGGGGGCGCCGCCGTCGAGGGCGACATTGACTTTGGCACGATCCGAGTAAATGGAAGTGCCGAGGTAGAGGTCATGGGTGGCGGCACAGGCATACCGGACGGTGACGGTCGCGCCAATCGCGTTAGCGCGGCGGGCGTAGCCGTTGGAGAAGAAGCCCAACTCATCGGCCCAGGTACCGGTGTAGGCGCACCAGACATCGTTGTGTTCGACGCGGACGCTGTCGAGGCCGGCGACG